>JBHPFC010000074.1:0-14852 GCA_042576405.1 Pseudomonadota bacterium
CCTTATATAAGATTTCACTAATCGGTTGAAATCGCAACCCGAAGCTGTCGTTTGCGAGTTGTGCCATTGTCATCTCAAGCCTGATTACCCCGCACGATCAACGAGGATCAGAGTTAGCCTTGCTAAATAATTCTGTCGCTCGTTGAGCGCGTCCGGTGACTTTTGCCGACGTGATCACATTTGTCTGATTTTTCTGATCGCCTGTATCACTGATTGGAACACGTTCCCCACTCATTCGTAGAACTGAGAGAGATATCACATTGATAGAGCGGTACCTGTCACCGCAATCGATAAGTCCACGGCATAAGATGTGACCCGACGTGGCCTGATCAGCGTTACTAACAGTCTGCAAATCGCTGAGGTTTTATTGGCTACCTGCTTTGATCAGCATGGTTAGTGTGGAAAGGACAACATTGTGAGTAAATACATCGATCAGATCGGAAAGATCAGCATGACGTCTGTCGTCGGCCTGCTCATGTGCGCGCTGAGCAGCGCGCCGGCGCAAGCGGGTTCACGCGAGAAAGTGCTCGCCGTTACGGTGCAGGGTGACGGCACCGTGACCAGTTCTCCAGGCGGCGTGAGTTGCCCGGCCGACTGTGCCGAGTCCTACAAAAGGCAAAGGTACGTAACCCTGACCGCGTCAGCCGGCCCCGATGGTAGATTCCTGGGCTGGGAGGGTGCTTGCGCTGGAACCCGGCCAACCTGCAAGGTAAGGTTGCGACGATCGAGCAACGTTACCGCTTTGTTCGATGAGCCGCACGGCAACGAAACCACCCTGAACAGCGGGGGCGGTCTACCAGAGACGGATCCTGCACCGGAGCAAGTCAGCGCCCCCGATGGTCAAGCCACCGTGCCTGATACCGGGACGACAGAGACCATCACCATCCAGCTAGGCTGGCCGGCTTTCAGCGTCCAATAACCAGCGGCTGTTACGGTGTCGTCCGGCGCAGCGCGCCTGGATTTTCGGTACGTACCCGCAGACCCTCCCCAAACGGTCGTTTGTGGCCGAACCAGGAAGTACAGGAACCTCGCATCAGCGGGGTATTCTGTGTCAGGGAATGGCAACTGTTGGCCCAACTAAGACCTACAGCCTGATTCTATACAAGATTCCTCTAAAAGGCGGGAGTCGACCCTGAAGAGACATTCGAGCGTGTTTTTGGTACGGCAAATATCGGGCACAATTCGGACATTAGAAAGCTTAGGGGATGATGGCAAGACGTAGGTTCCTTCGTTACCTTTGGATGGTCCGTTGATGAGTCATGGTAAGGCGTTTATTTTTCTTATACTCAAGGCGAAGGTGGGGGTGGACGTTGAGCGTATCTCAGACAGGCTCGGCAGTGCCGCGACCAGATGGCTCAGCGCTGCAGTGCTCAGGCGCTCCGCAGTCGTGTGATGCGCACCAGCCCGATGGCCAGCAGAGGCAGTGCCAGGGTGATCAGCATCGCCGTGACCAACAGCCAGCCGAGCTCGCTGTAGTCAGCCGCCACCTGGATGGCACCGGTGGCGCGATCGGTTACCTCGCGGGTAATCGTATACACTTGGTTGAGGTACTTGGTGCCGAGCTGCGAGGCGGACAGGGCCAGGTTGGTGAAGGATGCCATCACCGCGAAGAAGGTGGCCTTGAGGTGCGCCGGCGCCGAGTTGGCGATCCAGGCCAGCATGGGGATCATCGCCACTTGGCCCAGCGGGGACTCCAGCGCGGTGTTCACCAGCGCGATGAAATGCGCATCCACCACGCCGCCGGTGAACGCAGCGGTCCACTCATGCAGGCCGTAGTACATGCCGACCACTGGCAGGTACAGGATGGTGCTAACAACTGTCAGAAAGGCCACCACGTAGGCGATGGAACGCTCCGCCATGAAACGGCGGAACAGGAACATGCCGAACAAAGCCAGGCTGGCGCCGATCAGCGACAGCACCGAAATGAATTTCTGGTCGAAGGCCAGCTCGTCGATCATCCACCAGGTTTCGCCGGGCCCGGGACCCGGCATGGCGCGGTACACGAAGATGATGATGGCGGTACCCACCAGGACCCTGCGTGCCGCGGGCTCCAGCACTTTCACCAGGCGCCGCATAAGAAACACCACGATCGCCAACGAGCCGATGAAGATGATCTCCTGGTTGAACGGGATGTCGCTCAGGCCCATCGACACCGTGAATACCACGAACACCAGGCTGCCGCCCAGAATCCACCAGTTCGGCGCGGTGCGCTCCAATTGGCCATGTACCAAGCCCCATGCCTCACTGCTGGCGATCCCGCTGCGTCGTAGCTCACGTAAGTGGCGCAGCTTCAGCCAGGCGGCAAGCAGAACACCCAGCACCGACACCACCGGGATCAGCAGCGCCATCTCATAGATGCGGATGTACACCGCCAGCTTGTCGGCCTCGGACATGCTGTCCACGTCCGCGAACATGTAGATGTTTAACAGCGACACCAGCACCCCACCGCCGACCAGTGCAACTCGGCCAAGTGTCTGCATGGTGGTGTGCATCAGGCGCAGCTGGCCATCGGGCAGGGCGCGGCCCTTGGCATCCACCCGCGGCACCGCCTCCACGGTCATGGCGTCGGCCACCACGTCCTGCACAACGTAACCGATCGGCCCCAGCAGAACACTGACCACGAACCAGGCGCCCACCGGCATCACGGTGGCCATGGCATCGGGCGAGGCAAGCAGGCCGATCATGATCAACAGGCTGCCGGTGAGCAGCCCCGCGCCCAGAAATACCAGCCCGGCCTTGTAGCGCCAGATCAGGTCAACCAGGTGGCCCAGCGGCATCTTCAACGCCCAGGGGATACCGGCCCAGAACCCCAGCGCGGCGAGGAACTCGGCCGACAGGCCCAGGTAGTCCTTGACGAAGAAGGTGCCGACGATGGCGGTCAGTCCGGACACGCCGTAGGCCAGGTAGACCATCAGGGGCGGCAGGTAGGACAGGCGCAGCTCGCGCCCCAGTTCAAGGATGTTGCGGTCAAACCACTGGTAGGCGCGCGTCAGCATAAAGGTGTTCTTGGTGTTGGCGGTACAGCGCTCGGCAGCGCGGAGAGTGAGCCATGATAAGCATTCCGGGGCTGTCAGCCAAGCCATTCCAATGGCAATGACCCAAGCGGCTGTGTCAGGATTCCGATTGGCTTGACGCCCGGGATAAGTGGTACATAGGTGGGCAAACGGTTGGATAGTGAGCGCAATAGCGCAGGATTTCGAGGTGGAGGGCCTCGGTCCCTTGGTTATCCTTGGATGGTCCGTTGACGAGTCATGATAAGGCGTTTATTTTGCTTATGCTGATGTCGACAGAAACATCAATGTCTGGAAACTGTAGGTGAATCTGCCGTTCGAAGAAAGCACCCGCATGTCGGCTTGTGGCCGAACTAAGGCCTACAGCCTGATTCCGTATAAGCATCCGCTAACAGGCGGGAGACGACCCATACCGGAAGTTCTAGGTTTTGGCTTAAGCGTCTTAAAGGCGGTGGAAAGCGGTCGTTTAGAAGATTCTCGTACATTTGTAGGGAAGAAGGCATCGGTTCCAGCAAGTCTGCGGCCGGCGAGCCGGGCGCCTGTCCCTTCCTTACCCGTGGATGATCCGTTGACGAGTGATCTAAAGGGCATTTATTTTTCCTATACTCTAAACAAGCTAGAATAGATCTGCCGATGATTGAAAGAGTCTCAAAAGAAATGACCGTTCTGTTCGCCGATGTCGCGGGCAGCGTCGAACTGTACTCGGCACTGGGCGACCTTAAGGCCCATAGCCGTATCGTGCATTTTCTGCAATCCACGACGGCGCTGATCGAACACCACCAGGGCCGGGTTGTCGAGACAATCGGTGACGAAATCATGTGCGCATTCAACAATACAGACAGTGCACTGGCCGCTGCATGCGCTATTCAGGAAAGTACGCGGAGCGAGCGGGAGCTGGCTCTGGATGTGCGGGTGGGCTTTCATAGTGGCTTGACGGGTGTGGAAAACGGGCACCCGTTTGGTGACACGGTCAATGTCGCTGCACGGGTTGTTGCGCTCGCCAAGGCCGGCCAGATTATGTTCACCGACCATGCCTACCAGCAGCTGTCAAATGCGAACAAGTTCCGAACGCGCTATTTCAGTGAAGTCTATATCAAAGGTAAACGCACACCTTATATAATTCACCAGGCTCTTTGGGGCCAGGAAGACGGGACGATAATGTTCCAGCGCAACGTCGCCAAACCGGTAGAGCGACGATATCAGGTCAGCCAGTTTTACCTGCGATACAGGGATACCGAAGCGGCACTCAGTGAAGGAATAGAGCTGCTTCTGGGACGTGGAGAACAGTGTGGTCTGAGAGTGGATTCAGAAGCCACTTCGAGAATTCACGCAACTGCTAGATGCCAGGGTGGCAAACTGGTTCTGACCGACAGAAGCTCCAACGGGACATTCGTCAAGACCCTGTCTGGAAATCGTTCCTCGGATGATTCGGAATTGTTCTTCCATCACGATGAGTGGATAACCACCTGCAATGGTGTTATCAGCCTGGGCAAATCCATTACCAACCACAACAACAGCCTGATTTATTTCAGGTGTTCCTGAACAATCCGTCGGGTGCCGATCCAGACCCGTGTTCACTCCGGGTTTCTTTCACGACAGCTTGATCGCTACGGCCTCAAATCGGTTCCATATCCACTTCATAAGGCCAATTTTTAATCCCGCCAGCCAGTGATACGGCATCGATATTCTGCTCACGCAAAAAAAATGTGGCGGCTTTACTGCGGCGTCCACCGGGACAATAGACAATGTACCTTACATCAGCATCCAGTTTGTGTGTTTCATGCGGGGGCCGTTTTACATTGTGCTGTAGGTCTCCTTTTGGCCAGACCACTAAGCGAAAGTACAGGATTTTGGCTTAAAGGTCCGGAATGTACTGCCAGTTCAACCGATCGACGCAACACATGCATTAAAACGTTCTGCCGGTGTCTCGAACTCTAATGTCTTACGTGGCCGCTCATTCAGCTGACGCGCCACTGCATTGAGTTTTGCCTGAGAGTGTACCGACAAGTTCGTACCTTTTGGAAAATACTGCCTCAGTAACCGATTGGTGTTCTCATTGGAGCCACGCTGCCAGGGGCTGCTGGGGTCACAGAAGTAGACCTGTATATCGGTCGCCAGGGTAAAGCGTTGGTGGTCAGCCAGCTCATGTCCTCTGTCCCACGTCAGTGATTTGTACAGCTCACTCGGTAGCTTCTTCGCTTGTTTGATCAGTGCGGACACGACGCTTTCCGTGTCCTTGTTCTTTACCTTGGCCAGCATCGCATAGCGTGTGTGACGTTCGACCAGGGTGGCGATGTAACTGTTGTTCGAGCCTGCAATGAGATCACCTTCCCAATGCCCCGGCACCGCACGGTCCTCCACTGAAGCGGGTCGCTCACGGATGGACACCGCATTCGTGATCTGCCCACGTCCATCCCTTTTCTGATTGGCATGCCGGGAGCGTCGTATCGCACGCTGGGATCTAAGGTGCTGCTGCAGCTCTTTTTTAAGCACTCCACGTGCTTGAATGAACAGACTTCGGTAAATGGTCTCGTGTGACACTTGATGGGACTCGTCTTCCGGGTACTCGCGTTTCAGCCAGCCAGCGATTTGATACGGCGACCACAGTAGCCTGAGCTTGGTTGCTATGGTTCGACTCAGGGACCAGTTACAAGCAAGTTTACAGCGTTTTGGACGACGTGCTCGATCCCAGGCGGCTTGATCGGCTTTCACGGCTCGATAACCCGTAGCACCACCATTGCGATGAAGTTCACGGCTGATCGTCGAGGGCGAACGGCCGAGTTGAGTGGCGATCGCGCGCAAGGATAGGTGGCACGCAAGCCCTCGGGATATCTCTTCACGTTCTGCAAGCGTTAGTGCCAGGCATGATCGCTGTCGAGGGGGCGGACGAATACCACCCGTCGGCGCCAACATATTGAAAATTGAAGAGGAAGGCCTATCAAATAATCGGCCAATTGAGTTTAAGGACTCTCCTCGCTGCCAACGATTCCAGATATCCGCCTTCTGTGCTGCCGTGTACTTGATCCGTGTCCGGTAAACCATTGCTCACACTCCATCTTTTTGTGGAAAGATAAAGTGTTGCGTCCACCGGTTGAACCCGCCACTGTAATCAGATGTACACGAGCAGAATGTGTCTTGAATCAGGTGATTCACTCAGCCTGACTTACTGCTTCATCGTTGGCTTGCTGAGTCCACTCTCCTTGTCGCCACGTGAATGGATCGTGTTGCACCTCTTCACTCAATCCAGGGCCGCCTTGCGAAACTCTCTCGGGCTCAGACCACCTAGACGGCGAAACATTCGCGTGAAATTACTCTGATCAGCGAATCCGACCGATATCGCAACGTCCTCGATCTGCGTCCCCGGTTTCTGCAGGAGCTTCTTTGCCTCTGCGAAACGCACTTCGTCGAATACGGCCTGTGTGTACTCGTCAATTTCTTGCTGGATGTGTCCGAAAATCAAGTCGAACAGACCGAGCGCCAGCGTATCCTTCTGGAAATACTGAGGCTGGCTGAGACCATGGACATACAGTTCGCAATTCCTCCACGCTTGCCACCTGTTGAAAACGTGTCCGGCCAGGACTCGAGTTCAATACAGGAATCCGGCTAATCGGTTGAAATCGCAACCCATTCCGGTCGTTTAGCACACTCTTGCATAAGCGATGACTTAAAGGCACAGAATGAGCGGTGTATTATGCAATCCATGTCGCAGACCGGGGTTTTGAGAGGTTATACGACGTTTGAATCTTGCCGAACCAGGTGCCAATCAGACTTGTGCTTTTCAGGGGATACCAACATGACCGGGCACGATGCCTTGCGCATGACCTTCTGGCCAACGCCACCGAACAGGGTATGGTAGAGATTGCCATGCCCGTGCGACCCCATAACGATCAGGTCTGCGCGCAGTCTCTCGGCTTCAGTAAGGATGACGGTACTCACCGTTCCGGCGATGAAACGTGTAAAGACATGATAATGTTCCAGGCGCAATTGTTCCGCCAGTTCGTGCAATTGCCGACGATGATCATTTAGACCTTTGGCAAGCTCTCTGCGCCACAGGCTGCGGTCCAGGTTAAAAGGCGGGGAATGATTGGGGGGCGGTACTACGTGCAATAGCCACAGATTGCTCGCCAGAGAACGTCCAAAACAGCTGGCGCCCTCCACGACAGCCGGGGATATTTCGGAAAGGTCTACGGGCACCAGGAGATTCCTCATTTTTGCCTCCAGCTATCAATAATGAGACCTCAGTCGCCTTTGCGGCAGACCGGCAGGTGGCAGCTTTAACTAATCACTATAGTCGGTTTTTCAGATTTTACCGAGAATCGATATGCGACATATTCTGGAGTTTACACGCCGATTTTAATTGCGCGGAACTGGTGCTAACAGGCGGGAGACGACCCGACCGCGACATTGAGCTTATTCTCCGGCGTGTTATTGCGCGTATATCGCCGGGTTCCGTTTATCCGGGAAGCATAGCGAGACAGAAACGCCCTAGCTCATTGATTGTCTTATAAATATAGCGTTATAACGAGGTCTGGCTATAAATGTATAACGAGACATGGGGTCTCGTTAATACTACTTTTATAGCGCATGATAATTTTCATTGGTCTGTATATCTTGGAGTTAAAATGGATACAAAGTTACTCACGTCATTTACTACGTTTTTACTCCTAATTACCGTACTTAGCGCCTGTTCGACTATTGCAGTGCATTCTGACAAAGAAGTAACGCCGTCACCCTATGCAGGTACAAATATTGCTGTAACGAAAACAAAAAGGCTCTGGTACGCGTACGATTATTACGGGCAGGTTATGCTCTCTGCACCCGATGTGCCTTTTAGCTTTATGGCTGATACGTTGCTGTACCCCATTGATGTATACAGACAGAATAATGTTGCTGGGGCATCAAAGTGAAATATTATGAAATACCGTCCAGGCAAGCACTTGGGGAACGTCGCGCTTCGGCGTCATATCGCGGCCATGCACCCTAAAGGGCATAAAAGGCCGCTCCTACATTATCTTTTAATTTGCCGGTTGGATAGAATCAGTTGTCTGGAGCCTGTTTATGGTCTCAATACCCGGCAGATGAGGTAATCAATTGTGACGCAGTATTTGTGTGATTCGGAGTTTCCCTGGTGCCCGCCGGATGCGAGAACCGGTGAGTTTTACAAGCTGCGGGTAAAAGACCTTTCGCCCACCCAGTTTGCGGTCGGCAAGGCCGAGGTTGCTGTTCGCACCGGGCGCATGCATAAAAAATTCAACAAGGATCCGGGCAAGCTGCACGATTATCTGCGCGTGCGGCCGATTCCGGTCGTGATCAGGGGGAAACAGTTTTACCTGGTCGATCACCATCATCTGGTGCGGGCACTTTACGACACCTTGCACAAAGAGCGCGGCAAGGATATCTGCGTTTATGTCAAGGTGATGGCCAACGCCAGTACCCTGGAAGAGGTTTACTTCTGGAAGACCATGCACGAGCAGAACTGGGTGTACCTGTTCGATCGCTCCGGTGGCGGTCCGCAGCAGCCGGGAACGCTCCCCGCGCATGTCAAGGATCTCAAGTTCGATCCTTATCGCAGCCTGGCATGGATTGTCCGCGAACATCACGGCTATGTGAAAAACAATGCGCCGTTCTCGGAGTTCAAGTGGGCTAATTTTTTCCGCACACGTATCCTTCTTGATAACGATATTCTCGCGGGCAAACACACTTTCGATGATTTCGCCTTTGCGGTCGACGAGCATGGCAGACTCGAGGTAACCGACGATGGTCGCGAGGTTCTCGATGAGGCGCTGTTTCTGGCGGCCAGCGAAGAGGCATGCGGGTTGCCCGGATTCAGAGGGTCTAAATGATTCCGTAGGAGCACCCGTAAACCCGTCGGGCACAAGCGCCGTTTTTCGGTGCGAATCGCAGCCATGCACCCTAAAGGGCATAAAGGGCCGCTCCTCCATCTTAACTGAAATAATCGAGGTTTCTCCGGGAGAACCAATGTCAGAGGCAAACAGCAAATCCAGGGGTTTCGGTCTACCGATTATGCAGGGATTGCTGCCGATTAAAGGCTCGCAGGTCCCGGCCGAGTTGATCGCGGGCTTGACGCTGGCAGCACTCGCGATACCGGAAGTCATGGGGTACACGAAGATTGCCGGCACGCCGGTGATCTTTGGTCTCTATACCATTTTGATCCCGACGTTCCTGTTTGCCTTCTTCGGTTCGTCACGCCACCTGGTGGTGGGCGCAGATTCAGCAACGGCAGCGATTCTCGCTGCTGGCCTGGTAGGACTGGCGGCTACCGGCTCGGACGAGTACGTGGCGTTGGCTGCGGTACTCGCGTTTATGGCCGCGGGGTTTCTCATACTGGCGCGGGTGGTTGGCCTGGGGTTCATGGCGGATTTCCTGTCGCGCACGGTGCTGATCGGATTTCTGACCGGGGTCGGACTGCAGGTGGCACTGGGTGAGATCTCCGGAATGTTAGGCTTGAAGGGAGGCGGGCATGGCACTCTGGAAAAAATCTGGAGCGACATTCAGCAGATCGAGCAGATCAATTGGTATGCGCTGGCGACCGCTGCCAGTGTGCTGTTAGTTATTGTCGGTTCGAAAAAGCTTTCCAGGAAAATACCAGGTGCATTAATTGCCGTGATTGGCGCAATCGTCGCCAGCTGGGCGCTGAATCTCGAAGCCCATGTGCATGTACTTGGATCAGTACCCAGCGGTCTGCCACACATCGGGCTACCGGAAGTGAAATGGAGCTGGGAACTCATCGGTAAGCTGGTGCCCACGGCGTTCGCCATGTTCGTGGTGATCCTGGCGCAGAGTGCCGCCACTTCGCGTGCCTATGCTACACGCTATAACGAACGCTTCAGTGAGGACACCGACCTTGTCGGCCTGGGGCTGGCCAATATCGGTGCGGGTCTCTCTGGCACCTTTGTCGTCAACGGCAGCCCGACCAAGACACAGATGGTCGACAGTGCCGGCGGACGCACGCAGTTATCGCTGATCGTGACGGTCGTTATCGTGCTATTGGTGTTGTTGTTTCTGACCGGGCCGCTGGCGTTTATGCCGGAAGCGGTATTGTCAGCGGTGGTGTTTCTGATCGGTATCGACCTGATCGATATCAAGGGTATGCAGAGTGTCTATGTGCAGCGGCGTTCGGAGTTCTGGGTCGCGCTAATCACCGCGGCGATGGTGGTGTTCGTTGGCGTGGAGCAGGGCATCATTCTGGCTATTGTGCTGTCGTTGATCGATCATACCCGGCGCGGCTATCGACCGAAAAATGTCGTGCTGGTGCCGGCAGAGTCGGGTGCCCTTCACGCGCAACCGGTCACAACACGGGCGCAGGCATTACCGGGCCTGATGATCTACCGTTTCACGCACAGTATGTACTACGCGAATTCTGAACAGCTGTCGGAAGAAATCTCCACCCTCGTGAATAACGCCGAGCCACCCATCCGCTGGTTCTGCCTGGATGCCTCCGCAGTTGATGATGTGGATTATTCAGCAGCGGAGACGCTGCGTACTATATTCAGCTCAATGAAGGAAAAAGGCATTCGCCTGGTAGTTGCACAGGTGCTCGATGATGTCAGGGAAGAAAGCCGCTATAACCTGCGGCAGCTTTATGGAGAGGATGCCTTCTATGATACGCTTGATGATGTCATAAAAGACTACAAGAAGCAGACAGGATAATGATATCGACCAGGTATGGAGGAAATATCCCATGATGGCGTTTGAAGTCATCGGTACCGGTTTGCTGTTGATGTTTATCACTACCGTCATCCATGCCCTGTTTATGGTGAGTGCAAGTCACACTCATGAATGGCGCCAGAGACGCTTTGGTCCTGCGAACGGCCAGTTCGGCAAGGCGTTATTCATTTCGATACTGACGATGTGGATGTTCCTGGCGATTATCATTGAAGCCTGGGTCTGGGCGCTGGTTTACCTCTATGACCCTTTGATCACCATATTGAATGATCTTGAAACCGCTCTTTATTTCTCCATGGTGACCTTCACCACCCTGGGGTATGGCGATGTTGTACTGATCGGCAAGGGTCGGGGGCTGGCGACTATCCAGGCAGCCAACGGTGTGATTATTTTCGGCTGGACCACGGCGTTGATCTTCTACTTTATTCAACAGATCTATAAAAAAAATTAGTGTCTGAGAGAAAATAAATATGTACGAAACCCTGGCATTGCTCGCCGTTTTTGTCCTGGTTTACAGCTCGGTTGCCGGCGCGGTCGAGCGCGCCTGGATCAGCGGTCCGATTATATTCACGCTGTTCGGCTTAATTATCGGTCCGGTCGGACTGGACCTGCTGTCGCTGGAGACGGATCAGGAAATGATTAAAGGGCTGGCGGAGGTGACGCTGGCCATGGTGCTGTTTACCGACGCGGCCGGCGCCGATATGGGGGTTATAAAAAAAACCTCGGGGTTGCCGACGCGGCTGCTGTTGATCGGGTTGCCGCTGACCATTCTGCTGGGCTTCGGTGTCGGTGTGTTGCTCGTCGATAGCCTGTCACTGTTCACAATCGCTGTATTGGCAACCATGCTGGCGCCCACTGACGCGGCGCTGGGAAAAGCGGTAGTGACCAATGAGGCGGTACCCGATGAAGTCCGCCAGGGTCTGAATGTCGAGAGTGGTCTGAACGACGGTATCTGTGTGCCGGTTTTGCTGGTGTTCCTGACACTGGCATTGGACAAGGCCGGTGATGAAGGCCCCTGGGCGCTGGCGTTGAAACTGGTTGTCGAGGAAATCGGTATCGGTCTTGCCGTCGGCCTGGTGTTGACCTATGCCGCAGTCAGATTAATAAAATACACCCGACAGCGGGGATGGGTGACACACACCTGGATCCAGATACCTGTCGTCGCGCTGGCATTGAGTTGTTTTGCCGTCGCCCAGTGGCTGGGAGGCAGTGGTTTTATAGCAGCCTTCAGCGGTGGCATTCTGGCGGGGGTTATGGATGCACATCTTTCCAGGAAAGTTAAGGAGGAGTTTTTGCTCGCCTCCGAAGGTACTGGCGATACGCTGGCGCTGATCACCTGGGTGATCTTCGGCTCGGCGGTGGTAGGGCAGGCCATAGGCAATTTCAGCTGGATGATTCTGCTTTACTCGGTTCTAAGTCTCACCGTTATTCGTATGTTGCCGGTGTTCCTGTCGCTCACGGGCAGCGGTATCGATACTGAGGGCAAGCTGTTTATCGGCTGGTTCGGCCCGCGCGGCCTGGCGAGTATTGTGTTTGCAGTGATGGTGGTTGAAAGCGGGCTGCCGGACAGCGGACCGCTGGCCATGACGGTAACCTGCACGATTATTCTCAGTATCATTGGTCACGGTATCACCGCGAACCCCTGGGCCAGGGCTTACGGGGAGCGCCGGCGACTGGCGGCGCAGAACGCACCCGGCAAGCACTGACCTGCTGGTTTTAGACCGCGAACAGCGAAGGCTGTTCATCACGCCGAAGGGCGGCACTCCTGCATTAGAAACACGTTGGCGCTTGTCACTGAGGCGGCGCTGGTTCTCCTTTCAGACTGGCAGCAGCGGCCTGTAAGCGTAACGCCTGTTCTGTCTGCTGGCTTTTCTGCAGCTGCACCGCGTAGCGCTTTAATATGTTGGCCAGCGCGCGTTTTTCATCATCGTCCAAATGGTCGGCAACAGGTACAGTTTGTTCGAGTAGCAGTGCGCCATCCTGCCATTGGCCTTGCCCGGCGAGAATCAGCGACATTTCAAGCTGCCGGCGCGCCACTTGAGGGCTAGCGGATCCCGACAGCGTCTGCTCCAGCGTGAGTGACTGGCCGAGCAAATCGGCTGCTTCATTATATTTCGCCAGCTGGCGCTTTATACTCGCGAGCTTGTAAAGCCGCTCTGACCTGACTTGCGGTGCGAGGATATCGTCAGCGGCATCTCCAACGGCTAGCTGGCAGTGTTCTTCAGCGAGTTCCAGTTCGCCTATTTCCAACGCCCGTTCACATACTCTGGCTTCTGCATCCAGTTGGCTGGCTGCGTTATCACAGGCGCTTGCCAGGGCTGAAAGGACAAAAATGATTAAAATTCTTGTTAACACAGGGTTCTACCGACTGATTGTTTGTGAATGACACAGGCTACTATCTTACCGAGTCGGGCTCAGCCTGACTGGCGGCATATAACTATATAATTAACTGATTGTTTCAGCAAAATCAAAATAACCTGATCAGCGTAACAAAAGTTACAGACATTAGTTGCAAGCTGGTTTAGATTCGGTCTTAGAATAATTCCAATCGAAGAGATTGCATTCAGACTTGGATGACAGCTCAGGCATTTAATCGTGCGACAACGTGTCACATATTTGTCAGCTGATCTGAATGATAGCATCCGCAAGCTGCTGCATTTATTGGCGGCATAATAACGAGATGTGCAGTTTCACGGGAATTGAAATTTATGAGCGGAAACACCTCAATCTCATTGCCGCTCCAGCTCCCGTTGCAAGCTATGTGCTTGCGAAAACCTAACGAGCCCAGTGATAAGGGCTTTCATTCATCGGAGGAGAACTTATGAAACGCTCAGCTCTAAGTATCCCGGTCATACTGGGGTTATCAGCTTTACCATTCAGTGCATTTGCTGCTGTTCCAAAGGAGTGTCCGCCCGGCCTTGAGGCAGATGCACCGACAATCGCTCAGTCTATCGAACAGGCCGACATCAACAGCGGCGCGCTGGACTTTGACGAGGTCAGTGATCACGGTGAAGCACTGTTTGTCGCCAGGTTCAACCGTTGCGACGGTTCGGGTCGTCCGGAAACCACCGGTGGTGGTGCCAAGCGTGCCGTGCCGACCCTCTCTGAAGAAGGCGAGACTATATCGGATGGTCAGATCGAGAAACTGCGCACCTCGGCTCCTGATTCTGACGCCTGTGCCGGCTGCCACGCTCAGCCTGAAGCCGGCGGTGCCGGTGATTTCGTGGCCAACGTGTTCGTACTCGCCCAGGCACTCGATCCGGTCACCCTGTCGGTCAGCCCTTCACGCAGCAACAGCCGCAATACCCTCGGTATGCACGGTTCCGGTGCCATCGAAATGCTGACCCGCGAAATGACCGTGGAACTGCAGGCCGCAGCCGCCCCTCTGGGTGATGGCATCCACACCATCAGTGCCAAGGGTGTCGATTTCACCATCCAAAAGTCCGGCGGCGTTGTGGTAGCCACCGACGGTGGCGTGGATGCTGACCTGGTTGTGAAACCTTTCCACCAGGCCGGCAAGGTGACCTCACTGCGTGAATTCTCCACCAATGCCATGAACCATCACCACGGTATGCAGGCCGAAGAACGTTTCGACCTGAACCCCGCCAAGGGTATGGATCCCGACTATGACGCCGACGGTATGGAACGCGAACTGACCCTCGGTGACCAGACCGCGATCTCCATCTGGCAGGCCCAGCTGAATGCGCCGCAGCAGATCATGCCCAAGAAGAAGGCCGATCGTGACATGGTCAAGCACGGTGAACAGGTGTTCGACGATATCGGTTGTACTTCCTGCCACGTGCCGGAAATGGCGCTGAACAGCCGTGACTTTGTCGAACCCAATCCGTTCAACCCACCGGGCACCTGCAACAATGAGGCACCCAATTTCGAAGATGCCTGTCCTCCGGTTTCTTTCGATCTGACCAAAGAGGCCGGTATCGAAAAAGGTCCGAACGGAACCGCCATTGTGCGTGCCTACACTGACCTGAAACGTTACAGCCTGTGTGACAATGACATCAACTTCTTCTGTAACGAGCAGCTGGCACAGGGGCGTGCAGATGCCATTGATGGAACTCCGGGTACCGAGTTCTTCCTGACCCGCAAGCTGTGGGACGTCGGTAATACCGCGCCTTACGGTCACCGTGGTGACATCAG
>JBHPFC010000075.1:0-14628 GCA_042576405.1 Pseudomonadota bacterium
TTCTTCGCCTGGCCTGGAGGGTATAGAGGCAGCCAGCGGCAAGGACGTTGCGACCGTCATCATCCAGTATCTGGAAAAGCGCGTGGCCGAGATGGAGCAGCGCGGTTCACGCTCCAAAACACGCGGCAAAGGCTGAATGTTGGTGGTCGACAAAATTGTTATCGGTGGCGAGGCGATACCCGCTCGCAGTCGGCATTTGGTAGAGTTGCAGCTTCCTCCCCTGTATACACATTCTCCTCACCGAGATAGTGCACAAGTGTACCCACGGGATTGATTTGCATGCCGTGCCATCCATTGCAGCAATTTACCGCAGACGTGACCGTGCACCGAAATTCAATTGTGACTTTGGGTGCGGGCGGGAAGTCTCAACGAACAGGAAGCCAGGATCCGGTTCTGATCCGCGAAGGCGAAGAAAGGCCAGGTTCAGGTATTTAATCCAACCACTCTGAAGGATAGGGAAAATGGAAACAAAACGCATTCATTTTTTAATGGCTCTGTTTTTTACCGTATTGATTACAGCCTGCGCGGCCACGCCGAAACTGAGCCAGGAGCAGGTCATGAGTCAGAACGAACTGATCGCGCAGCTGGACAAGGCATTGAAGGATTCGCAGGCGCAGGGTGCTGATTACCTCGCACCGGAGGGTTATAGCGTGGCGGCTGCGAAACTCGATCAAGCCATTAACTCCGCTGCCGGTGGACATACTGATTTTGCCAATGCGTCTGCGCGTCAGGGGCTAAACACCCTGAAAAAGGTTGACCGGGATGTCGAGCAGAGCAAGGACTTGTTGCGCGAAGTGCTTGTTGCAAGAACCCGGGCCATGAACGCCGGCGCAGCCACACTTTACAGTAAGGACACCGAAGACCTGGAGCAGGATTTGCGCAAGACTGCAACCCTGGTTGAACAAGCCCGTATCGAGGATGTCAAGGAACGTCGTCCCAAACTGATTGCGGGTTATGAACGGCTGGAGTTGGTATCTCTGAAAGAGGGCATGGTGGATACCGCCAAGGCGACGCTGAAAAAGGCGCAAGAAAATGGTGCCGAAAAGCATGCTCCCAAGACTTATAAACTGGCAAAAGAGGAGCTTGATCTGGCGCTCTCGGTTCTGGACGCTGACCGTACCAAGACTGACAAGGCCAATGCTAATGCCTCGCGCGCCAAGTGGCTTGCCGAACGCAGTATCGGTATTACCGAACTGATCAAGGATTTTGATCGCCGTGATTACACACGGGAAGATGTGGTGTTGTGGTACCAGGCGCAGTTGAGTGAAATCGGCGAACCGCTGGATGGGGAGCTGCCATTCAACGCATCCAACCGGGATGTCGTCATCGGCATGCAGAATTCCCTGAAGGATCTTATCAGGCAGCGCGACGAAACCGCGGTGGCACGCAGTCAGTACGAGCAGGAACTGTCGCTCACCGAGGAACAGAAGAATGCCGTCAACAAGGTGGAATCGATGTTCGCTGCGTTCGAGGCCAGTGTCTACCAGCAACGGAAAAACGTGCTGATTTCCGCTCACGGGTTAAAGTTCCCTTCGGGTGACAGCGAACTTGAGTCGGACAACTTTGTCTTGCTCAACAAGATCACCAAAGCGATTGATACATTTCCCGATAGTACGATCCGGGTATCCGGTCATACCGATTCGACCGGCAGTGATGCGGTGAACCAGGAACTGTCCGAGGCACGTGCCAGCAAGGTGGCCAGGTTTCTTACCGAAGTGGGCGGCATTGATGCCAGCCGGGTCACCGCCTATGGCTACGGTGAGTCGCGTCCGGTGGCCAGTAACGAGACAGCGGATGGCAGGGCATCCAACCGCAGGGTTGAAGTCCTGATCGAAAACCCATAAACGAGGAAATCCCTGCGGCTACATGGCCGCAGGGACACTTTGCTAAATCTCACCTGGCCCGGCCTCGCCCGCGTACCTCTAGCATTATCGCCCCGTCGCTTTTAGCCACGGTGTATTATAGGTGTCGATCGTGTTGGAGTAATATCACTCACTATGGTGCGCCTGGCCACATTTACTATCATGCGCCTCTCAAGAAAGCTGTTAATAACCGCTTGCATCGGCCTGGCGGCGTTCGTCCATGCAGCGGAGCGTGCTGATGTACAGATCACAGGAATAGAAGGTGAACTGCTTGACAACGTCACCGCCCAGCTGGGTATTGCGCAACTTGTCAGGAAAACCACACTTATTCCCCTGCCTTCAGTCGTTGGAGAGGAGGATGAAGTATCAGAAGTCTCGCTGCGCAGATTACATCGTGCGGCACCATCCGAGATCCGTAAGGCTCTGCAGCCTTTCGGTTATTACTCACCAACCATAAAGTCAAGCCTTGAACGAACAGACGAGCGCTGGCTTGCCAGTTACCGGATCGATCCGGGCGAGCCAACACTTGTTGAAAATGTTGAGCTGGGTATCCAGGGTGATGGCCGTGATAATGCGGATCTACGTAAGGTGCTTGAATCAACACAGCTTGCCACCGGCCTGCGATTGCAGCATGTTCACTACGAGGAAACCAAGGCGGCGCTGATCAAGGCCGCACTCGCGGCCGGCTACCTGGATGCAAAATTTCTCCGCAGTGAAGTTCGCGTTGATCCCCGGCGTCGCAAGGCCGGAATCGCACTGATTCTCGACACCGGCCACCGTTATTATTTCGGTGATATACGTATCGAGCAGCAGATTCTGAATCCTTCCATGATCAGCAGCTTCATAAAAATCGAGCGCGGCATGCCCTTCAATACGGATAAATTGCTGAAGCTCCAGCTGGCGCTCGACGACAGCGGTTTCTTTTCCCGTGTCGAAGTCGACATCCGGCGCAAGGCTGCAGAAGACTTCCATATCCCGATCCTGATCAAGACCGAACCGGCGAAAAAGTGGCGTTTCGGTACAGGTCTCGGCTTCGGCACGGATACCGGGCCGCGGGTCACGCTCGCCGCCGAGCGCCGCCGCATCAATCGCCGCGGGCACAGTATCGTGGCGGATTCGTTGTTGTCCGGTATAGAACAGAGCGTTGGTGCCCAGTACAAGATACCCATCGGCAATCTGGTCTCCGACCGGCTGGTGTTCAGTAGTGAAGCCACCTGGGAAGACGTTGCCGATGACGGCGAGTCGAGGCGCCTGACGCTGGGCATCAGCCGAAACGAAAAATGGCGAACATTCCAGCGCCAGCTTTATATCAGGTTCGAGCGCGAGGATTTCACCATCGGTGAAGACGATCAGATCGTAAACTACTTCATTCCCGGTATGACCCTGTCCCGCCTCAAGGCCGACAACGTTCTGTTTCCACGCCGTGGTTACAGCTGGTCTGCAGACGTTCGCGGCGCCGCCGCCCTGCTGGTCTCGGATACGACTTTTATTCGCGCTGAGACAACCGGACGCGCCGCCTGGCCGCTCGGCGAAAAGGCTCGAGCCCTGTTCCGGCTGCAAGCCGGTGGCATGGCCGTCGGGGATTTCGCTGAACTGCCGACGACCGAGCGATTTTTTGCCGGTGGCGACCGAAGTGTGCGTGGTTACAAGTATCAGTCTTTGGGGCCAACGGATGAAAGCGGTGAAAACACCGGCGGCAGATACTTGTTGACCGGCAGTGTCGAGGCGGACTACCTGATCTGGAAGAAATGGGGAGCTGCCGTTTTTATCGACGCGGGTAATGCGGATGACGATTTCCCCCCAAATCTGGAGGTCGGTGCCGGTGCCGGTCTGCGCTGGCGGACCCCGGTGGGCATGCTGCGCCTTGATTTCGCACATCCGTTCAGCAGCAGCGATGATGACTTGCGCATCCACATCAGCATCGGACCGGATCTGTAATGAGAATTCTGATCCGTACTCTGCTCATTGCGGTTTTCTGCCTCACCTTGATGCTGGTCTATGTGTCGACGACAGAGCGGGGGCTGAAGCAGCTATGGGTGGTTCTGGAACCCATGCTGCCCGCGAGTCTGTCAATCGATAACGTCGAGGGCCGCCTGATCGGGCCACTGACAGTGACTGGCCTGAAGTTTCATGACGACGCGTTCAACCTTGACCTGGATCGTGCCGAGCTGGATTGGACGCCGTCACGACTTTTGTCCGGTGTGCTTAAAGTGGATCGCCTAGCGCTGGATGACATCCATTACGCGCCGGGCGAAACAGCATCGCCGCAAAAACCGGGGCCAACGGTCTTACCGGAACGTATAACGCTGCCTGTTGGCTTGAACATCGAACAGCTCAAGGTGCGAAATCTTGTGGTTGCTGCAGCGAACGGCAGCGAAACAGTGCTGGTCGAGCAGGGCGCTATCAGCCTGTCGTACCAGGATTCCGCGTTGGCGATTCGTCACCTGTCTGTTCAGTCCCCGGGTTTTCAGATAAAGGGCAGCGGTGGGTTGAAAACAGTGGCTGATTACCCCCTGGAGGCCGTGCTCGACTGGCGCCTCAGTCCACAGGACTATGCGGAAGTACAGGGTCGAACAGCACTTTCAGGTACCCTGAAACGCCTGTTGGTGAGCCAGACCTTCAATGAAACCTACCCCATTAACGGCGAATTCGCAGTTACCGGTTTGCTGGACACGCCTCACCTTGAAGCGAGTGTCAGCGTTAATCATCTGGCACTTCAGACAATCAACAACGATTTTCCAGACACAAGCCTTAACGCCGATATCCGGGCCAACGGTCCACTCGACGCCCTTGAACTGTCCGGGGAGCTGGAGGTTGACTATGAAACGCTGCCCACGGTGCGCGCAACTGTCGCGGCGATAGTGTCTGCTACCAATGTTGAGTTGGAGTCATTGCAACTGACGAGTCCCGCTCATCCAGCAGAGGTGCATCTTTCCGGGCCGGTCCGTTTTGACACCGACACCATGGAGTTTGATCTGCACGCCGACTGGAGCCAGGTGCGCTGGCCGCTGGTGGGCGATACGCAATTGGAAAGCCAGTCCGGCCAGGTTCATCTGACGGGATCGCTGGATGACTACCGGGTCGACAGCCGGATGACCCTGGCCGCTCCCGGCTATACCGATGCGGATCTGTCGATGAAGGGCAAAGGGAACCAGGACGCCCTGCAGATTTCCGAACTTGCCATCAAGACCCTGCAGGGGATTGTTCAGGGTACGGCCATGACAGCCTGGCATCCCCGGCTCGAGGCGAGTATCGAGCTTGATGGAAATTCACTGAATCCCGGGGCTGTCTTCGCAGAGTGGCCCGGGAAACTCGATGTGCAACTGGCGGGGCGCGCAGAAATCTCTCCCGCCGGACTCGTAGCACAGGTTCCCCGGCTCCGGGTCAGCGGGCAACTGCGCGACCTTCCTGTCCGGCTGGAGACCCGGGGTGGCTATCAAGCCGATACTCTTTCGATCGAAAAACTTGCGCTGGTGTCGGGGCCAAGCGCATTGAAACTCAGCGGCTCGGTTGGCAGGCAGCTGGATCTTGACTGGGACATCGACAGCCCGGACCTCAATACCCTGCTTCCTGCCGCGGCCGGACGTCTTGCCGGTGGCGGGCATGTCAGCGGTACACTCGCTGCGCCGGTGGCCAGGGCCACGCTCAGTGGTTCCGGTCTGCGTTACCGCGATGATCGATTGAGCAAATTCAAACTCGATGCCAGTGTTGATATCACCGCTGCGACCGCGTCGAATCTTGAATTACAGATCGGTACCGGGCTGATTCAGGGGGTCACGATAAACAGTGTGGAAGTGAGCGCTGAGGGCGTCCCCGAAAAACACGGTGTAAAAGTGACCGCTGACAGCAGCCTTGTCGTTGGGCAGTTAAAGGCGAATGGTGCCTGGCTGGATAATAGCTGGCACTTCGACCTGAGTAAGGCGGAGCTTGGTCATACCGATTTTGCACCCTGGGTACTGGATAAACCTTTCCAGGGTCAGCTTGGCCAGGACAGGTTCGCTGCAAATCAGTCCTGTTGGCACAGTGGGACGGCACGACTTTGCTTTAGCGGAGTGTTTGCAGATGGGGCGCGCAACGGCAGGTTTGAGGTGCGTAAGTTGCCACTGAACTACTTTGCCAGCCTGCTTCCGGCCGGCGTCGAAGCGCAAGGTACACTGGAACTCGACGGTGAGATAAAACAGCAAGGGGGTCGACCTGCTGCCACACGTTTGCGACTGGATTCTCACACCCTGGCACTGCTTTTGCCCGCAGAGGGGGACCGGCCGGATATCCGCATTGAGGCCAGCAGTGCAAGGTTGAACCTGCATGGCAGCGAACAGGATACACGCCTCGACGGAATCATAAGACTCGATAATGAGGCAAAGCTGTCGATGAACGCGACCGTCAGCGGCACTGACAAGGCGTTTCTCAGCCGTGCACTCAACGGACATGCCAGTATCGAGATACCGGACATCGCTTTTCTGGATGGTTTTACTCCTCAAGTCAGTAATGCAGGAGGCTCGCTGCAGGGCAATATGCAGTTCACTGGCAGCCTGCAGGCGCCAGTGTTACAGGGACGAATCAGCTCCAGGGATACCCGTCTGACACTCGACCAGCCAGGTATTACGCTGGAGCAGCTCCACATGACACTTGAGGGGCAGCCGGATGGTGCTATTGAACTGGATCTGGCAGCTCAATCCGGGGATGGACAAGTAACGATCAAGGGTATAAGCAACCTGCATGCGAAAGAGCCCACTGCGCGTTTCACCATAAAGGGGAATGACTTCCGGCTCATGGATACACGTGAGGCAAAAATCAATGCATCGCCGGATCTTAACCTGACGGTGAGCGCAAACCATCTCGATATAGAAGGGCAAATCGGAGTTCCGAGCGCTACTATTAAACCCAGAAAGTTACCCGAGTCTTCGGTATCAGTATCACCGGACCAGATTATTGTCCGGGAAGGTGAGGAAACGGCAACCGCGAAAGGTTACCGGGTTACCTCAAGAGTCCGTTTCATCCTCGGGGAGCAGGTCACGTTTGACGGCTTCGGATTGAAGGGTCGAATCACCGGCAATCTTATCGCCAGCGATCAGCCTGGCAAACCGACAACCGCGAGTGGTGAACTTGCGATACACAACGGTAAGTACCGCGCCTATGGTCAGAATCTCGATATTCGTACCGGGCGATTGTTATTCGCGGGCGGTCCGGTCACGGAACCGGGGCTGGACATTGAAGCTGTAAGACGTCCGTCACCCGGCATACTGGTCGGCGTAAAAGCGCGTGGCAGTATGCGTAAACCCGATTTTTCCCTGTTTTCAGAGCCGGGCATGTCACAGTCTGACCAGCTGTCCTGGCTGGTGTTGGGGCGTCCGCTGGAAAGCGATACCGCCTCAGAAGACAGGAATTCCATGAACCAGGCGGCCATCATGCTGGGACTCGGTGGCGGACTCGCGCTGACAGAGGAATATGGAGAAAAACTCGGCATCGATGAAATCGCTATCGAGTCTGATCCGGACGATGAGGCCAATCAGGCTTCACTGCTGGTAGGGAAGTACCTGTCGCCCAAACTGTTCGTCAGCTACGGTGTTGGAATCTTTGAGCCCGTTTCCACGCTACGGTTTCGCTATGCATTGGGAAGCAAATGGAAGCTGATTGGAGAATCCAGTGCACTGCGCAGCAGCTCCGATCTGTTCTATGTGATAGAGGTCGGTAAATGACGGAAACCGGATAAACGCATTTTCTTTATCCCAATTTTCAGTAAGCCGGAATGGCTGGATTGTCATTAATGATTTCGAGGGAGATGCCTGGCTACTTTGACTGTCGTGTTACGTTTGCCGAAGGTGACCTTCTCAAGGGGCAGTTCCTTGTACGGGATCTGGCCGAGAAGATGTGAAATACAATTCAGCCGCGCTCTCTTCTTGTCACCGGCCTGTACGATATGCCAGGCTGCGTAGTCGGCGTGAGTCGTTTCCATAAATCCAACCATAAGCAAATGCATACAAATGTGGCCAAGATATGGGAGAGCGCCGTGGTAAAGCCTAGAGATAGAGACCCATAACATAGCGACCCCATGCAAGCGTCGGTCTCGCTATAGGTTCACTCGACGGTTCAAATGGTTTGACGTTAATGAAGGCAGCGGACGGACCCGGTAATTATCGTTTCTGGTCATGCGAAGCGTAGTAAGAGCGCGGCCTGATTTAGATGTGATTACGGCTCTTTCTTCACTAGCGGGGCGGGGGAGTTCAGTGGCTGCCCCTTGCGCGTGCAACTATCAGGGTAAACAGGACAGAATAAATTGGGCGAGGTTGGGAAAGTAGATTGAACACAGTGCTCCCAGGGTGTCAAATAAGCCCATGTTGAGAAAAATCATGCTGCATCAGGTAAACACGCGCCTGCTGGGTCTGTTCATGGCTCTGGGCACGTTTGCCTTGCCAGTGTTCGTGCATGCCCAGGTACAGGCAGACATTGCGCAAGCGCCGGCTGCAGATGTTGGCATGCAGGATACCCTCGCTACGCTGAATACGCTCATCCACCTGCGGGCGGAGCTGAAAGCTGACATCAAACTGCTGGGCAAACAACTGGCGGCTGCCCAGACGGTGGCTGAAAAAAACGATCTCCAGGCGCAGTTGGACAAACTGGAGCTCGACCTGAAGAACGCTACCCGCAATCTTAAGGAGATTGCGGCAGGGGCGGATATCACTGCCCTGAGGGCTGCAGAGGAAACGAAATTCAATTTGCAGGAGGAACTGTTCTCCCTGTTGCGGCCTGCACTCAAGGAGATGAGGGACATGACCAGCCATGTCCGGCAGAAATCCGACCTGAAGGACAAAATCGCCTACTACCGGGAAAAGCTGCCGGTAGCCGAGATAGCGGTGGCCAACCTCGCCAGTCTGCTGAACGAAAATGAAGATGAATCCCTCGAAAGTTATCTGCAGGGAGTACTGGCGGACTGGCAGAAGCAGTTGACAGTGATACGCAGTGAAATGCATTCCGCCGAGCTGCAGCTGGATAAGCTGGAGAAATCGGAGACGTCGCTGGCGGATGCCTCACAGAGTTATCTGAAATCGTTTTTTCAGAAGCGTGGTCTGTATCTGACCCAGGCCCTTCTGTCGGTATTCGGTGTTCTGCTGCTCTCCCGGCTGTCTTACCGGATGATGGTGAAGCTGATCCCCGGCTATCGCGCGGAGCACCGCAGCTTCCACCTCCGTCTGCTCGACCTGATGCATCGGGTGATCACCTCGGTCCTGGCTATCCTGGGGCCGATGGTGGTGTTTTATGTGGTCGAGGACTGGGTGCTGTTCAGTCTTGGTATTTTGTTGTTGCTGGGTATCGGCCTGACGCTCCGCCGGGCATTGCCCCGCTACTGGCAGCAGATACAGCTGTTTCTCAATGTGGGTACCGTGCGCGAGGGGGAACGGATCGATTTCGACGGACTGCCGTGGAGAGTGCGGAACATCAATATCTTCAGCATGCTGGAGAATCCGGTGGCCGAGCTCAGCCAGCGGGTACGCATCGACGACCTGGTCGACCTGAAGTCACGGCCGGCAAAAAGGGAGGAACCCTGGTTTCCCTGCAAGCGTGATGACTGGGTGCTGCTGAGCGACGGCATGCGCGGCAAGGTCACGGCCATCTCCCCGGAGCTGGTGCAACTGGTCGAGCGGGGCGGGGCGCACCGTACCTATCAGACAGCGGATTTCCTCGCGCTGTCGCCACTTAACCTGTCCACCAATTTCCGCCTCAAGGAAACCATCGGCATCACCTACAAACTGCAGCAGCAGAGTGTTACCAGCATTCCTGATACTCTGAAAAGCCACATTGAAAAACGCGCAGCAGACGAGGGCTATGCGGAGCAGCTGCTGAATCTGCGGGTCGAGTTCGAGCGGGCCAATACCTCCTCGCTGGACATCGTGGTGATCGCCGATTTCGATGGTGCGCTGGCGGATCTCTACAACCGTTTGCGGCGCGCCATCCAGCGCTGGTGCGTGGAGGCCTGCAGTGAGTATCACTGGGAGATCCCGTTCACACAGCTGACCCTGCACCAGGCAGAATCAGCAAGCTGACGCCGGAAAATAATTCCTTCGTCCGGTTTCGAGCTACTCGTCCCGCATTTCCTCTTCGAGCCGCCTGCGCGTGGCGCCGGGAGAGCCCGTGTTCTGCGCCAGCTTGTCGTAGGCTACCGGCACTATGAACAGCGTGAACAGTGTCGCTGCCAGCACGCCACTGAAGATAACAGTGCCGATCACCACACGTGTTTCGGTGCCGGCGCCGGATGACAGCAGCAGCGGCAGCGAACCGGCCATGGTGGTGATGCCGGTCATGACGATCGGTCGCAGGCGTACGCCGGCGGCTTCAAACAGCGCGTCATGGAAGGGCCGTCCTGCGTCGCGCAGCTGGTTGGCGAATTCGACAATCAGGATTCCGTTCTTGGCCGCCAGGCCTATCAGCATGATCAGGCCGATCTGGCTGAACACATTCAGCGTCTGGTCGGTCAGGTAAAGGCCGAGCAGGGCGCCGGCCATGGCCAGTGGCACGGTCAGCATGATCACCAGCGGATGCAGCCAGCTTTCGAACTGCGCGGCCAGCACCAGGAACACCACCAGGGTGCCGAGCAGCATCACGAACAGGATAGAGCCGCCGGCGAATTTGAAATCCTGCGACTGGCCCTTGTAGTCGACAATCACGTGTCCCGGCAGGTGCTCGTCGACCAGGTTCTCCAGATAACCCAGCGCTTTCCCCAGCGATACACCATCGGCCAGGTTCGCTTGCAGGGTTATGGCGCGCACGCGGTTGTAGCGGTTCAGGCTGATCGAGTCGGCGAACTCTTCGAGGCGCACGAGGTTGGACAGCGGAATCAGTTGCCCGCTATGCGTCGCGCGCACATACAGATTTTTCAGGTTAGTGGGCGTGCGTAAGCCGGCGCGCTCACCCTCGACAATCACATCGTATTCCTCACCGGCATCGATGTAAGTGGTTACCCGGCGCGAACCGAGCATGGTTTCCAGCGTGCGGCCGATGCTGCTGATGGTAACGCCAAGGTCGGCAGCGCGGTCGTAATCGATAACGACCTGCAGCTGCGGCTTGGTTTCTTTGTAGTCCCAGTCCAGGCCGACCAGGCCGGGATTGTTTGCCTCGATTTTCGCCAGCAGGATGTCGCGCCACTCGGCCAGTTCTGTGTAGGTGCCGCCGCCGATGACGAACTGCACCGGCTTCTGGATGCGTGCTCCGAAGCCTTGCCGCATGACCGGGAAGGCGCGTACGCCGGGCAGGTCTGCCAGCCGCTGGCGCACATCGGCCATGATGTCCCACGCCGAGCGCCGCGTCGACCAGTCGCTGAGCACGTTGATAACGATACCGGTGTTGAAAATCTCGAAGTTGCCGAAGGCGCGCGGCGCGCGCACCAGCAGGCGCGAGATTTCACCATTTTCCACCAGCGGCATCATCCGCGCCTCGATCTCGGTCATGTACTCGGCGATGTACTGGTAGGAGGCACCTTCCGGTCCGGTTACCAGCAGGTAGAACACACCACGGTCTTCTTTCGGTGCATACTCGCTGGGGATAGCCTGCAACAGCCAGGCCGAGGCGCCAAGAATCGTGGCAAACACCACGCCAACGATCCAGGCATGCCTGAGCGCGCCCCGCAACAGTTTCAGATAGACATTGCGCACATGCTGAAAACCTCTGTCGACCATGATGCTCACCCGCCCCTGGCGATCAACCGGTGGCAGAATCTTCGAGGCCAGCATGGCCGATAGCGACAAGGCAACAAAGCTCGAAAACACCACCGCGGCAGCCATGGTCAAGGCAAACTCCGAGAACAGACGGCCGACATCGCCCTGCAGGAACGCTATCGGTACAAACACCGCGACCAGCACCACGGTTGTCGCAATTACCGCGAAAGCCACCTGGCGGGTGCCACGGAAAGCGGCCACCAGCCGCGACTCGCCGTACTCCTCCATACGCCGGTGAATGTTTTCCAGCACTACGATAGCGTCGTCCACCACCAGGCCGATAGCCAGCACCAGTGCCAGCAGGGTGAAGATGTTGATCGAGAAGCCCAGCATCAGTAGCACGCTGAAAGTGGCGACCAGTGACACCGGTACTGTCACCGCCGGCACCAGCATCGCACGTACACCGCCGAGGAACAGGTAGATCACTATGATCACCAGCGTAATGGCAATGGCGAGTGTCTTGAAAACCTCGTTGATAGCGCCTTCGACGAACACCGAACTGTCATAGCTTTGCTCGATGGCCATGCCGTCCGGCAAGCTGGGGGTGATGCGCTGCACCTCGGCCTTGGCAGCACGCGCCACGGCCAGTGTGTTGGCGGTGGATTGTTTGATGACGCCGATGCCAACCATCGGCACGCCGTTGCCACGGAAAAACAAACGGTCCTCGGCGGCGCCGCGCTCGACGCGCGCCACGTCACCGAGGCGTATCAGGTAGCCATCCTCACCGCGGCCGAGTACCAGCCGCGCGAAGTCGTCCGCGGTGCGGAAGCTGCGCAGCACGCGTACCGTGAACTGGCGTTCTTCCGAGTCGATGCTGCCGGCGGGTAACTCGACGTTTTCCGCGCGCAGCGCGTTTTCGACATCGGTCACTGTCAGGTTGCGTGCCGCCAGTTCGCGCCGGTCCAGCCAGATGCGCATGGCGTACACCTGGCCACCGCCGACACGCACCCGGGCAACGCCATCCAGCACCGAGAACCGGTCGACCAGGTAACGCGAAGCGTAGTCCGTCAGTTCCGGCACACTCATGCGCTCGCTGGCGAGGTTCAGCCACATGATCACGTCTTCGTTGCTGTCGACTTTCTGGATTTCCGGAGGATCGGATTCGTCCGGCAGGTCGTCGAGCACCGCCGAGACGCGGTCACGGATATCGTTGGCGGCGGCGTCAACATCGCGGTTGATGGAGAACTCGACGTTAATGACCGAGCGGCCGTCTTCGCTCTTCGAGTCGATAAAACGAATGCCCTCTACCCCGGCGACGCGGTCTTCGATCAATTCAGTGATACGCGTTTCCACCACGTTGGCAGCGGCGCCGGGGTAGAGGGTTTCAATCGACACCACTGGTGAATCAATATCCGGGTACTCGCGCAGCGGCAGGCGCTCGAACGACACCAGTCCGGCGGCAATCAGCAGCAGCGACATCACCGCTGCCAGCACCGGGCGGGTGACCGAGATATCTGACAGGATCATGGTGAGGAGGATTCGTTCGGCGGCGCAGCGAGCAGTTCACTGATCGGGGTGGTGCCGTCATCAAGCCCGCGGATAACCACCTTGCTGCCGGCGCGTACCTTGAGGGCGCCGTCGGTGATCACTTGTTCGCCGGCGCTCAGGCCGCTGATGATTTCAACTTCACCCGGCCGACGTGTGCCGATCTGCACCTGGCGTTGTTCAACGGTGTTGTCCGCGGAAGTGTCGACCACCAGGACGAACTGCTTTTCACCCTGCGACAGCAGGCATTCCTCAGGAATCACCAATGCCTCACGTTTCTGGTTAAGCAATTCCACCTGCATCAACATGCCTGGCCGCAATAGCCGTTCCGGGTTGGGGAGCAAGGCCCGCACAATGACCGTGCGGGTGACGGGATCGACACGGCTGTCGATACTTTTCACCACCCCTTCGAAACGGCGTCCTTCCCAGGTTCGCGTACTGGCGACGACCGGCACGTTCGGCGTCAGCAAACCGAGTTCAATAGCGGGTACGGAGAAATCCAGCTTCATAACAGTGTCGTCGTCCAGCGTGGCGATGATATCCCCCGGCTCCACCAGGGCGCCGACGCTGACATTACGCAGGCCGATGACACCGGCAAACGGGGCGCGCAACAGGCGGTCGGCGAGGCGCGATTCAATCGCTACCAGCCGGGCACGGCCGGTCCGCAGCTCGCGCTGCCGCTGATCGAGTAACGACTCGGCCGCTGTCTGCTTCTCCTGCAGCGATTTGATACGCTGGTACTGTCGCTGTGCCTCGGCCACGGTAGCGCTGGCCTCTTCGAGCTGGGCGTGTTCCTCGGCACTGGTCATTTCCACCAGTACCTGTCCGGTCTCGACACGATCGCCGTCGTCAAAATGCAGCGCAGTTACCGTCTCGGTCACCGAGCTGGTCAAGGTAACCGATTCATTGGCGCGCAGCGTGCCGAGGGCCTCGATGCGGTCTTCAATCGTCGCTGGCTGGACCTTGTGGACGAACACCGCTGTTGCCGGCTGAGTCTGGGCTACCGCCAGTGCGGGGCACAGCAACAGACCAGTCGCCAGTTGCAGGGCAATGCCAGCTGTGAGGTGCAGGGTACGGCATCCGATCAAGTCAGTATCTCCCGGAAATCGGCGGTAATCACCGGCCGATGTGTCCTGTTTCGACAATCGGTTCAGTGTAGAGGTTTCCGGCAGTTATCGCTAACCGGGTAGCATTAAACACTATGGTATTGGCCATAACGCGTGGATTAAACAGTTTGCAGATAGCATCAGACCGCGGATGCCTGTATCCATTCCCCATGAAAGCGATGCGGTATTTATTTTACTGTCCAACGGGATCGATCAAGGCATAATCACTAAAAATATTGAATGTTTAGGCGCAAGATGCTGTGGGAGATTCAGCTGCAATGAATAACGGTGCGAATGGCATATCGGTGATAGGATGGCGCGAATGGATGTCACTGCCCGAACTGGGAATAGAACATATCAAGGTAAAAGTTGATACGGGTGCCCGTACCTCAGCCTTGCACGCGTTCTACGTTGAACCATTCGAGTACCAGGGAAAGCAATGGGTGCGGTTTCGTGTCCATCCGC
>JBHPFC010000076.1:0-14288 GCA_042576405.1 Pseudomonadota bacterium
ACACTCCATCTTTCTGGATAAAGATAAAGTGTTGCGCTCACCGATTGAACCCACCGGTCAAACTCAGACATGGCGACTGATTCCATATAAGACATTTAAATATTTGTGCTGAAGGTTGACGCTCCTACGACATTCTAATCCGGTGCCATAGCGACATCTGGTTTTTCCCGACATTGGCTTAGCCTATCGCTATCCCAAGGAGGGTGGCTGTGGGGCGGGATTTCTGTTGAGCGATATCAGGCTGATCCGTTTTTGGTTTTGTGACCAAACTGTGACCAAATTTAGTCACAACGAGACCATCTCAGACATGCCCAGACCAACCAGTATTTTCCTTAATATTAAAAAAGGTCCTGTAAAACAGGGTCTTGCATTGGTCTGGCTGGTCTTGGCTGGTTTCGCTAAGTCATTGATTTGGTGGTGGCAGCGGGAATCGAACCCGCAGCAGTGACTATCACGTTGCTTTAATACCTAACACGGTTTTCTCGAACTCGACCCGCTGCTTGAGTAGTGTTTCAGTGTATTTCCCGTTTCTGGGTGTTAGCGCAATATAGTTACGGTGCCTTCACCGTCGATCAGGCCGGCAATATAAGCCGCATCTGCCTGGCTTAATTCAGCCACTTTCCGATAGGTAACCATCCTTGGCTCCCATTTGAATAAAAAAAGCCCCGGCATTATGCCGGGGCCGGTATTGGTGGAGGCGGCGGGACAGCTTATCCAAACCTTTCGGAATGGGCTGGACTATACCTTCATCCTGTTGCCAGGATGCGGGGCGTGTTATTCACGGCATAATCTTTCCGTGAATCCTAGTGCCAGCTCCGTTCTATCGAACTCAGCTGGTCTATGAGTCTCTACAGGGCAGGCCTGAGGTTAGCCCTCTTCCTACCCCTCGGTATTGCCCTGGCAGCCCATGCTGCTTTAGGTTTCACCGATGTGAGCCCCGTTATTCACTTTACCCTTACGGGTAAAGGCGACCCTTGTTGATCGAACCCGCGTCCGCAAGCACTCCGCCGTCGGCTCTACATGCTTATCCACGTCTTTAAATTTAACTGGCTGCTACCCGACGGGCAGGGAAAACAGACAGCGATTCTGGTTAGGTTTTAACGCATCTGCCCCAGACGAGCTTCAGCGCGATCCTGCATGGGATGACTCCGGTGATCCGGGCGTACAGGCGCACACCGGGCCGAAGGCTTTACACCGGTTTTTAAGCGGCTAAAGCGTAGTTGTCGTCGTTGGCAACTATAAGTTTTACAGCTGGATTTACGAGGTAATCTGTTCCTCGGCATGCACCTCAGGTTTTGCTACCCACGTCGAAGCCAGGTCGCCCCCAAGTCGTACGTCAGACAGTATAACATTTTAATAGTTCATACAGGAGCGAACTTTTCCGCGAACAGGCTGGTGTGTTCAGCCGTGTTTCAGGATACGCTTTTTATCACGTTTCCAGTCGCGCTCTTTTATGTCGGCGCGCCTGTCGTGCTCTTTTTTGCCCTTCGCCAGTGCGATTTCAAGTTTCGCGCGCCCCTTGCTCCAGTACATGGCAGTCGGAATGATCGAGTAGCCCTTGCGGTCCACGGCACCGATCAGGCGGTCGATTTCATGCTGGTGCAGCAGCAGTTTGCGCGTGCGTCTGGAATCCGGCTGAATGTGGGTGGAGGCGGTCTGTAAGGGGGTAATCAGGCAGCCAAACAGGAAGGCTTCGCCATTCTTGAGCAGCACGTAGCTCTCGACCATCTGAACCTTCCCGGCACGCAGACTCTTGACTTCCCAGCCTTCGAGCACCAGTCCCGCCTCGAAACGGTCTTCCAGCTGGTAATCGTGACGTGCCTTCTTGTTGAGCGCGATTGTGCTGCTGGGCTTTTTGTCTTTCTTTTTGGATGACTTGGCCATAACCGGCGCGATTATACCGCCATTTTTTTATTTCTTGAGCCTTTTCGCTATTTTGCGGACAATTCGCCGGGAGCGCAGGAACAGGGGCATGCATGAGCGAAACAAGAAAATCCATCCATGGTAGCTGGTCGGGGCGTTTTGCCTTTGTCCTGGCCGCCACCGGTTCTGCGGTGGGTCTGGGTAATATCTGGAAGTTTCCCTACATTGCCGGTGAAAATGGTGGTGGAGCATTCGTGCTGGTCTACCTGCTCTGCATCGCGATTATCGGTATTCCAATAATGATGGCCGAGGTAATGCTGGGTCGTCGTGGACGGCAGAGCCCGATCAATACCATGACCGCACTTGCCAAAGAAGCCGGTGCGCACCCGGGCTGGAGATGGCTGGGGGTTGCGGGTGTTCTGGCCGGCTTCCTGATTCTCTCTTATTACAGTGTGATCGCCGGCTGGGCGCTGGCTTACGTGTTTCGCGGTATGGCCGGTACCTTCAGTGGTGCTACCGCCGAAGGCATTGACAGTATTTTCCAGCAATTGACGGGTGACCCCGAGCGCCTGCTGGCGTGGCATACGCTGTTCATGGTGATGACCATGATTGTGGTAGCGCGTGGCGTGCGCAGCGGTATTGAACGTGCAGTGCGTTACCTGGTGCCGGCACTGTTCTTTTTGTTGATCATGCTGGATGGTTATGCATTGGCGAGTGGCGCCTTCGGCCAGGGTCTGGATTTTCTGTTTACACCTGATTTTGGCAAGCTCACGGCCGACGGTGTGTTGACGGCTATGGGGCACGCCTTCTTTACGCTGAGTCTGGGGATGGGCGCGATCATGGTATACGGTTCTTATCTGCCCGACCGTACCTCGATTGCGAAGACCAGTATTACCATCGCTCTGCTGGATACCCTGGTGGCGTTACTGGCGGGGATGGCAATATTCCCCATTGTCTTTGTTAACGGCCTGGAACCGGGGGCTGGTCCGGGATTGATTTTTCAAACCTTGCCGATCGCCTTCGGTCATATGCCGGGCGGTTCGTTTTTCGGTACCCTGTTCTTCGTATTACTGGTATTCGCCGCCTGGACATCGGCGATTTCTCTTATTGAACCGGCCGTGGCCTGGCTGGTAGAGAACCACGGCGTGACGCGCGTGCATGCTGCTGTCTATGCGGGTATCGCGACCTGGGGGTTTGGTCTGTTGACTATACTCTCGTTTAATAACTGGTCGGAATTCTATCCCTTGTCATTTATTCCTGTCTTCGAAACGTCGACGATTTTTGATTTACTGGATTACCTGACGGCTAACCTGATGTTACCGCTGGGCGGATTGTGCATTGCCCTGTTCAGTGTCTGGATCATGAGGCGTGATGACAGTGTGCAGGAACTCGATATGGGTGATAGTGCTGCCTATGGACTCTGGCATTTTCTGGTGTGTTATGTCACGCCGGTAGCGGTTGTGATCGTGTTCCTGAACGTGACGGGATTGATTGACTTTGTGGGTCTGTTTGGATTGGCGGAATAAATGACGTCTATAAGCAAGTCGGCCTTGGTGCCGTATTCGCCCGCAGAGATGTTTGCCCTGGTGGAAGATATCGAAGCCTATCCGCAGTTTTTGCCATGGTGCAGCAAAGCCAGTGTGCTTGAACGCAATGCCGATGAAGTGCGTGCGACCATCGCTCTGTCCAAGGGCGGGGTCGACAAGGCCTTTACCACCTGTAATAGAATTCAACAGGGCAAAATGATCGAAATGCGTCTGGTTGAAGGACCATTCCGGCACCTGGAAGGGTTCTGGCGGTTTGCCCCGCTGGGCAGCGATGGCTGCAAGGTTTCCCTGGATATGGAATTCGAATTTGCCAGTCGTATGCTGGATCTGGTAGTTGGCCCGGTGTTCAGCCAGGTGGCAAATTCCCTGGTGGATTCGTTTCAGCAACGTGCGGTGGAAGTGTATGGCAAACGCTGAAATGATAACTGTGGAAGTGGCGTACGCCCGGCCGGATGAGCAGCTGATTCTGGAAACTGAACTGACTGCCGGTAGCACTTTGTTGCAGGCCGTAGAGCAGTCGGGGATTATTGAGCGCTTTCCGGAGATCGATCTGCGTACCATGAAAGTCGGTATATTCGGCAAATTGAAAAAACAGGATCAGGTTTTGCAGCAGGGTGATCGTGTAGAGATATACCGGCCACTGATCGCTGATCCCAAACAGGTCCGTAAGGAGCGTGCGGCTGCGGGCAAGCGGATGAAGAAAGGTGGTGGTTCGCTGGAGGAAACCCCGGCCAGCTGAATCAGGTATCGCTGCCGAAGCCCATCCAGCGCCACAGTCTGGTGAGTATGCCGACGCTTTCGGGTTCCTGTCGCGGTACTGTCACGGTTACCTGCCGGTTTGGTGGAATGGTGTCCGGTTGCGGGTCAGGAAGCAGGGTGCCGGTGATGCTGGCCACTCTGTCATTCTCGAATTCCAGCGTGATACGTTGCTGGCTGGCCGGGTTTGTGCCGTCACTGCCCGGATTATAGATATACACGTAGTCCCAGCGTTCGGCATGGAACGGGTCGATCAGCATGGGCGCACCCAGAATAAACTGCACCTGGCGTTTACTCATGCCAACACGCAACTGGTTCACCATTTCCTGGTTGACCACATTACCCTGCTGAACATCGATCCGATAGACAAATGGCAGACGGTTGACTACCGGGTCGCTGGAACAGGCGGCAAGGAAAAGACTTGCAATTACGCTAATTGAAGTGAGAAGCTTTCGCATCAAGAACTGCATCACTATATCCGTCGATCGGACGGCATGATAACTGAAACAGGCCGGCTTTAATACGGCTTACGGGACGTGGAAAAATGGAATCCAGCGAGTTGCGCAAGGTTGGCCTGAAGGTCACTTTGCCGAGAATGAAAATCCTCGAAATTCTAGAAACCAGTAAGACGCGGCATATGAGTGCCGAAGATGTCTACAAGGTGCTGCTGGAGGCTAATGAAGAAATCGGCCTGGCTACAGTCTATCGGGTGCTTACCCAGTTCGAAGCCGCGGGCCTGGTGTCGCGCCACCACTTTGAGGGTGGTCACTCGGTATTCGAAATGAACGAGGGGCACCACCACGACCATATCGTCTGCAATCAGTGTGGCAAGGTCGTGGAGTTTGTCGAGGAAACCATCGAACGTTGTCAGGAAAAAGTGGCCAAGAAGGAAGGCTTCAGCATTCGTGACCATTCCCTGATTATCTACGGGGATTGCACCCGCAAGAGTTGCCCGGAACTCAAGACCGGAAAATAAGCGCCCATGAGGTGATGAAGGGGTCAGTGCGTGCTGAGCCCGGCTTCGCCGCTCTGTGGTGCCATCAGCAGCATTTCCTGAGCGTGTCGCAATGTTGAATCGGTGATCTTCTGGCCGCCAAGCATGCGTGCAATCTCATCGACTCTCTGTGCCTGGGTCAGGCGTTCTATGCCGGTGCGGGTGGTATTGCCGTCAGTCTGCTTTTGAACCTGCAAGTGGTTGTGTGCCTGTGCAGCGACCTGTGGCAAATGTGTGACGCAGAGTACCTGGTGATGCACGCCGAGTGTTTGCAGTTGCTGGCCGACAGTTTCAGCGACGGCGCCGCCGACACCGCTGTCGACTTCGTCAAAAATCAGCGTGGGGATGGCCGTGTCCTGCGCGGCGACTACCTGGATAGCCAGACTCATACGGGAAAGTTCGCCACCTGAAGCGACTTTGCGCAGATCCTGCAGCGGTTGGCCGGGGTTGGCGCTTACCAGGAAATCTATCTGGTCAGTGCCGTGCAGTGACAGGCCGTCACTCGCGGTGTCTGTGACCTGAATTTCAAATCGCCCACCCTGCATGCCTAACGCCTGCATGGCCTCACCAACCTGCCTGGAGATATTGGCAGCTGTTTTGACGCGCTTGTTGTGGAGTTGCCGGGCGGTTTTGCGGTAGCGTTGTTCCAGGTCTGTTTGCTCTTTTTCCAGTGCGTCGAGTTTCTGATCTGCCTGCTCGAGATTGATGATGTTGTTTTTCAGGCGCTCATGGTAGGCGGGTAACTGTTCGACTTCGATACGGTGTTTGCGTGCTGCGCTGTGCAACGCATCGAGGCGCTGTTCCACCCACTGCAGGCGTTCCGGATCGAGCTCGAACTGTTCTGCGCAACTGCGCAGTTGGTCAATACCTTCCTGCATCTGGATAAGTGCCGAATTAAACAGTTCACCGGCATCCTTGAGTGCTGGTTCGACATCAGCCAGAGAGGCAAGGTCATCCACGGCTTTGCCCAGAAGGCTGTGCGCCGAGCTGTCATCTTCGTAAAGACGCTGCAGGTGGTTGTTGCAGGTTTCGATCAACTGCCCGGCATTGGACAGACGTGCCAGTTCGGTATGTAACTGTGCAGCTTCATCTTGCTGCGGCGCCAGTGCGTCCAGTTCCTGCGCCTGGAAATTAAGAAATTCCAGCCGGGTGTTGCGATCCTGGTCATCGCCGACCAGTTCATTAATGGCTTTGCGCGCAGCATGCCAGTCACGGTGTACGGCTTGCAGGCTGTCCAGCAACTTGCCGTGCTTGCCGTGATTATCAAGCAGGTTGCGTTGCAGGTCACGACGCAGCAGTGACTGATGTTCGTGCTGGCCGTGGATATCGACGAGGTGTTCCCCAAGTTCACGCAGGGACGCTACGGGCACCGATGAGCCATTAATGTAGGCGCGTGAACGACCTTCGCGGCTGATCACGCGACGCAACTGACAGTCTTCGCTGTTATCCATGTCGTGATCGCGCAGCCAGTTGCTGGCTGGCTGGCAGTGGCTGACATCGAACTCGGCGCTGATTTCAGCGCGTTCCTGTCCATGGCGGACGCTGGTGGCATCAGCCCGGTCGCCCAGCAACAGGCCCAGCGCATCAAGCAGGATGGATTTTCCGGCGCCGGTCTCCCCGGTGAGTGCGCTCATGCCCGGGCTGAAGTCGATCTCCAGATTATCAACAATCGCAAAGTCGCGGATGTGCAGGTTCAACAGCATCAGGGTTGCTCTGCCCAGCGCAGCTTTTTACGCATGATCTCGAAATGGTCGTGTTGCTGTGGATGTATCAGTCGTAGTGGTTTGGACTTTCTTTCGATGCGAACGATGTCACCAGTGACCAGCTCAAGGTTCACCTGACCGTCACAGGTGATTTGCGCCTGGTTGCTGTCGTCACCATGGACCAGTATCTCGATACTGGACTGGTCGCTGACCACGATGGGCCGGTTACTCAATGTGTGGGGACAGATAGGCACCAGTACCAGCGCGCTCAGTGCGGGGTCAATAATCGGTCCGCCGCCAGAGAGTGCATAGGCGGTTGAGCCAGTCGGTGTGGAAACAATCAGGCCATCTGCACGCAGTGAATTCAGAAAGCGCCCGTCGATGCGTGTGTCCAGGTCGATCATGCGGGCAATATCCCATTTGTGGACAACCACGTCGTTAAGGGCGTCGCTTTCACTGATATATTGGCCGTCGCGGATCACCTGGGCATGAAGCAGGGCGCGTTCCTCTTCCTCAAAGTCGCCGGCGAGTATTTCGTTAAGGCGCTCGCACATTTCGTTGGGTGAGACGTCGGCGAGAAAACCAAGCCGGCCGAGATTGATGCCGAGCACGGCAACACCCGATTCGACCAGGCTGCGGGCAGCGCTGAGCATGCTGCCATCACCGCCGACGACAATCACCAGGTCGCAATGCGTGCCAAGCGCCTGGCGTTCCAGCACCGGGGCTCCCGGCGTATCGAAATAGGCGGCGGCGCTGGTGTCGAGAACCACTTCACAACCGCGCTTTGACAGGTCACTGCTCAAGGTGGTCAGGGTGGCGGCGACATTAGAATCGCCGGGCTTGCCAATCAGGCCAATAGTCTGGAACGCTTGAGTCATGATGCGGCTATGCTAGCGGTTCGCGGGCGTTGCGCCAACTCAATTTTTGCGCCTGCCCGGCGGCCAGTGGAAAAACTACCGGTGACGAAGTAACACGGGGGTCTCAGGCGGTTTTCAAGCAGCGGCGGCGCAGTAAAGCCGGTATCTGGTCAGCTGGCACCGGTGCCTGGAACAGGAATCCCTGAATGACATCGCAGTCCCATTCCGCAAGTACACCGAGTTGCTCTTCGTTTTCGATGCCTTCTGCTACCACGCGCAAATGCAGAATATGCGCCATGGCGATAATGGCGGCGACAAGTTCCGAGCTTTTTTCCGTGGTGTCGATGGTCTGGATGAAACTTCTGTCGATCTTCAGCGTGTCAATCGGGAAACGGTGCAGATAACTGAACGACGAATAGCCCGTGCCAAAATCATCCAGCGCAATGGAGACGCCCAGTGCCTTTATGGCCGCCAGGTCCTTAATCGCACGATCAGGGCTTTCCATGATGGCGCTTTCAGTAATTTCTATTTCAAGCAGGTTTGGGGCGATCTTGTTGCGCACCAGCGCTGTACTGACGATTCGTGCCAGATCCTGTTTTCCGAACTGTTGTCCGGAGACGTTCACCGAAACCGGTATGCTGGGCAAGCCGGTTTTCTGCCATTCGTGACTTTGCCTGCAGGCTTCATTGATCACCCATTCGCCGATACTCAATATGAGTCCGGTTTCTTCAGCAACCGGGATAAACACACCTGGTGGAATCCTGCCCTCGTTGGGATTCTCCCATCGAACCAGCGCTTCGAGCCCGACAATTTTGCCGCTCTCTGTATCTACCTGGGGCTGGTAAAACAGGGACAGCTCATTATTTTTCAGAGCTTTGCGCAGTTTGTTTTCAAGCGCGAGCCGCTCGTGGGCCAGTACGTTCATCGATTGCAGGTAAAACTGGTAATCGTTTTTGCCCTGTTCCTTGGCATGGTACATGGCAATATCGGCATTCTTGGTCAGTGTTTCCGCGTCCTTGCCATCAGTGGGGTACAGGGTGATGCCGATGCTGGCGCCAATATAGAATTCATGGTTTTCTACACTGAAAGGTTCGCTCATTATTGCCAGCAGTCGGTCGGCCAGCTTGCTGGGCGCATGTGACCCGCTGATATCCGGCATAAGTATGACGAATTCATCGCCGCCGAGGCGCGCCAGCATTTCATCAGGTGAGCCGAAGTTGTCCAGGCGTGCTACGTAATCGGCCTGGCGCAGGCAGTTGGACAAGCGTTCGGTCACTTCCTGAAGCAGCAGGTCGCCGGCATGGTGTCCCAACGTGTCATTGACGCGTTTGAAATCATCGATATCGAGAAATAATAGTGCAAACTGTTTGTCGTGACGCCGGGCGTCGGCGAGTGCACCGTTCAGGTATTCCCTGAACATGGTTCGATTCGGCAATCCGGTGAGATTATCGTGGTAGGCAATGAAACGAATTTGCTCATCTGAGCGCCGCAGGTTGCTGGCCATGTCCTCGAATGCAGTCGCAAGTTCTCCGATTTCATCGTTCGAGGTCAACGTGCTTTTTATATCAAGCTTGCCACGCCCTATTTCCATAGAGAGTTCCCGCAGATTTTGCACTGGCCGGATAATAAAATGATTCAGGGCGAGATAAAGCCCGGTGGTTGTCAGCACAATCGTCAGCAGGGTGATGGCTGCGATGATGATTGCCAGCTTCAGACTGCCCGCAAACAGGTCGGTTTGTGGCAGCACTGCAAACAGTTTCATTCCCGGAAACAATTCTGTGCCCGTGATATAAGCTGGCTGCTCGTCGAGATCGCCAACTGCCGGAGTTTGTCCGCCTGAACTGGTGAGGGCCGCCTTGAGAACCGACGCCGGCAACCCGTTTTCAAGTAGTTTGTTTTCAGGTTGGAAGTAGGGGGAGCCGCGGTGGTCGGTTGCCACAAGGAACCCGGTATTGCCAATAGTCTGGTTTTTAATGGTCTGGTTTATATCTTGCAGATCAAGCGTGATCGCAAGATAGCCACGCAATGAGGGTTTGGTGCCAATAGAGTCTATTGCCGGGTCACGAAGTATCAGTGGCTTACCGACAAATAGGGAAATTTCGCCATTATCAGGATTACGAAAAATCAGTTTTGTTATACTGTCACCGTTTTTACGCATGGCCTGAAAGACGGGATTGCCAGCTTCTTCATCAGTGATATCGTCGATCTCGCGGTTGGTCAGACGCATGTCCTCGTAACCATCAGGTAGAAAAATTCTGATTTCATAGTATTCCGGGAAGGCGTCCTGAAATCCTGTGAAGGCTCGCAGCAGTGGATTTTGCAGCAGTGTATAACGCTCGCTTTCTTCAGCGGTCAAAATATACTTCCGCACCATGGTATGTTTGGAAAACAGTTCGATATTTGCGCTGGCGGTAGCCAGTTCGGTTTCAGCGTGCCGCTCGAGGTGTTCTACAGTGGAAGCCATTTCCTCGAAAGCCTTTTCTTCAGAAACGCTTTGCAACTCACCATAGGCAATCCAGCCCATCGAGACCAGTGGCACGATAGTCAGCGGTAACAGCATTAACAGAATTTTAAGACGGAGCTTCACGATAGTTACTGCTTTGTCGCTACTTCCTACTTAAGGATTTTAGATATGGCCAGGTTTCTCTTTTTGGACGCACGTGGCGGCAAGGGGTTATGAAACTCCGATTTTTTCAGTGCCTCCTTGCTTGGATAGATGACCGGGTCATCGAGAAATTCGGCCGGTAGCAGCTTCTCTGCAGCCTTGTTAGGAGTGGCGTAATAGACAAACTCCGCCAGTTGCGCAGCATTTTCGGGTTTGTTCAGGAAGTTGATGAAGGCGAAGGCCAGGTCTTTATTTCGCGAACTTTCCATGACAACAAGATAATCGGCCCAGATGTTGCCACCCTCGTCAGGCAGGACGTACACGATGTCATCGTGATGCTCCTGAACCATCATTGCGTCACCGCTGTACATCATGGCGGCAATCACATCACCTGATACCAGGGCGGACTTTTCATTTAATGCCAGGTAGTTGTAACTTTTAACATAGGGTTTCTGTGCCAGCAGCAGTTTCTCGGCGGCTTTGATTTCAGCGGCGTCCGTGCTGTTGGCAGAATAACCCAGCGCTTTGAACTGGAGAAGTTTGCCAACGCGTTGCTACCGTCATCAGTTCACGAGATGTCTCGACCATGGCGATTTTGCCGCGCATGACTTCGTCGGGCTTTAGAATATCCATCCAGCTTGTTGGCGGGGTAGTTACCAGGTCACTACGGTAAGCGATGCCCGTCGTACCCCAGAAGTAGGGTGCGGCGTATCCCTGCGCTGCCGGAAAGGCCTTCAGCCAGTGCGTATCGATATGCTTGAAATTCGGGATCTGTTCCAGGTCCAGAGGCGCCAGCCAGTTGCGCTTCCGGTAGGCGTCAAGTGCAGATCCGCTGACCATTACCAGGTCGAAACCACTACCGTCATTTTCCAGCAGCATGTCATCACGTAAATCATCGCTTTCGAAATAAATTTCGCTGAGCTTTACATTGAATTCCTGCTCGAATTTGACTATCAGTTCCGGGTCGAGGTATTCAGACCAGTTGAGTAGTGTCAGGGTGCGTTGCGGTGATGGCAGGCTTTTTTCGTCAGCTAAAGCCGGTTGACTCAATACTGAAACGAGTGCGAGCAGGATGGCAATCAGGTTTCGAAAATACATGAATTACTGGCCTCTTAAATTGCAATTGTTAATGAGAACTGCTTCACAAATATGTGTACTAGGTCAGGTTAGCGGGCATATATATATAAGCTTGAGTAGACAATTGTTTCCTGTTTGTCGGCTGGCATCTCCTAGGTACCTGTTCTTATGGGGATATTTCCTGCGCCAGGTCGTCGCGGAACCGTTTATCCGAAGGCGCATCAGAGCTAAAAAGCCGGTACGCTTTAGCACTCGTTGCGATAGAGTGCTAAAGCGGGTAAATTGCCGACTTCACTACCTATCCGGTACTGTTTTGAACGAACTCACTGAACGTGCCCAGCACTTGTTGAAGGCCCTTACCGAGCGCTATATCCGCGAGGGTCAGCCCGTGGGGTCGCGTACCCTGGCGCGCGATGCGGGTATGACACTGAGTCCGGCAACTATCCGCAATGTAATCGCCGACCTTGAGGACCTGGGGCTTGTCAGTTCACCGCACACTTCGGCGGGGCGTATCCCGACGGTGCAGGGTTATCGCCTGTTCGTGGACACCCTGTTAACGGTCAAGCCGCTGGAGCATTCGGTGGTTGATTCGCTAAAGCAAACTCTGGGGCCGGAAATACAAACAGCAGGGCTGGCTGAGACTGCTTCGGCCCTGTTGTCAGATGTGACGCAGTTGGCGGGCGTGGTGACGTTGCCGAAGCGTGAGCACGCCGCCTTGCAGCGCGTTGAATTCCTGCCCCTGTCGGATAAGAAAGTGCTTGCCGTTCTGGTCATTGATGACAAGGAAGTGCAGAACAGCATTCTTCAGACAGAGCGCAACTACAGTGCATCTGAATTGCAGGAAATTTCCAATTATCTGAACGAACAGTTTGCTGGCAAGGAGCTGCAAACAGTGCGTTTGCAGCTCCTCGCAGAACTGCGCGAAACCCGTGAAAGCCTGGATCGCATGATGGCTACCGCGCTGAATATGGCTGACCAGGTGCTGGGCAGTGCAGAGCGCGGTAGCGACTACGTGCTGGCCGGACAAACCAATCTCATGGAGTTTGACGAGCTATGCAATGTGAGTACTCTTAAGCACTTGTTTGAGGCTTTTAATGAGAAACGTCAGATCCTTGGTTTGCTGGACCAGTGTGTGGAAAACGAAGGTGTGCAGATATTCATTGGTGAAGAGTCCGGTTACCAGATGCTCGATGAATGCAGTCTGGTGACTGCGCCATATTCTGTTGAAGGGCAGGTCGTGGGCGTGCTGGGCGTGATTGGTCCGACGCGTATGGCGTACGAGCGTGTTATCCCGATTGTCGACGCCACGGCGCGAATACTCAGTGCAGCCTTGAATCCCAGAGAATAGACCACATATTAAGCAACGCGTGGTGTTCGGTTATCGGAGCGGCGCAGATAAACTACTTTTATAATATATTGTAACTATATAATAATTATAGTTATAATGTTTAGTAATGTTATTTGTCAGCGGTGCTGATGTTCGCAATGTTATGCATAGCTGAAGAATTTTCGAACAACGTTTTAGAGGTTATCAATGAGCAACGAGGAAAAGGTGACACCGGAAGAGGTGCTGGATGCTGAGCAGGATATGCCACAGGAAGCGAGTGATGCGGATGGCATAACGCAAGATCCGGAAGAGCTGCACGCCTTGTTAACCGATGCGCGTTCCAAGGCCGATCAGCACTGGGATCAGTGTCTGCGACTGCAGGCGGACATGGAGAACCTGCGCAAACGTAATGAGCGCGATCTCGCCAACGCCCACAAGTTTGCACTGGAGAAGTTTGCCAACGCGTTGCTACCGGTAAAAGACAGCCTGGAGATGGGCTTGCTTGCCGCGGTGGAGAATGCTGACGTGGCCAAGCTGGTAGAAGGCAGCGAGCTGACGCTGAAGATGTTTACGTCGGCCATGGAAAAATTTAATATCAATGAAATCAGCCCATTGAATGAAAAATTTAATCCAGAATATCATGAAGCTATGTCCATGCAGGAGCGCGATGACGTGGCGCCCAACACCGTGGTGACGGTGGTGCAGAAGGGATACACCCTGAATGACCGGCTGATACGTCCGGCCATGGTCATCGTATCCAGGGGTGGGGTTGCGCAGCAAATTAATGAACAGGCTTGAAATATCCGGGTGCGGCCCCATCTAGGTGGCAGCTGAACATCAATACAGAATTTGAAAATTTGGGAGACTAGGTAACATGGGCAAGATTATCGGAATTGATTTGGGAACCACCAACTCCTGCGTCGCAGTGATGGAAGGTGGTGAGCCACGCGTCATTGAGAACAGTGAGGGTGATCGCACCACGCCTTCGATCGTTGCGTTCGCAGATGGCGATGAAGTACTGGTTGGCCAGGCGGCCAAGCGCCAGGCGGTTACCAATCCGGCCAATACCCTGTATGCAGTCAAGCGCCTGATCGGTCGTCGCTTCGAAGACGCCGAAGTACAGAAAGACCTGGAGCTGGTGTCCTATAAAATCGTCAAGGCTGACAACGGCGATGCCTGGGTTGAAGCCAACGGCAAGAAGATGGCTGCACCGGAAGTCTCCGCTCGCGTATTGCAGAAAATGAAGAAGACCGCAGAAGATTACCTGGGTGAAGAAGTCACCGAGGCGGTAATTACCGTGCCGGCCTACTTCAATGACTCACAGCGTCAGGCCACCAAGGATGCTGGCAGGATCGCTGGCCTGGACGTCAAACGTATTATTAACGAGCCGACCGCAGCTGCTCTGGCTTACGGTATGGACAAGAAGCGCGGCGACGTCAAGATTGCTGTCTATGATCTGGGTGGCGGCACCTTCGATATCTCTATTATCGAGATTGCTGAAATTGACGGCGAACACCAGTTCGAAGTGTTGTCCACCAACGGTGACACCTTCCTCGGTG
>JBHPFC010000077.1:0-14006 GCA_042576405.1 Pseudomonadota bacterium
TTGGAGAACAGGCCGCGCATGCCGTCTTTGACAATCTGCTCAAGCCGCTGACGTGCGGCGCTTTTACACAGCAGTGATGGGTGACGAGCGTAATGCGCGTCAGCGGCTTGAGCAGATTGTCAAAGACGGCATGCGCGGCCTGTTCTCCAAGCGTACCGTTAACGAAGTTGTTTCCGGTGAACGCAGCACCATCATGAAGGAGCTCGTTGATGATGCCAGCTCCCAGGCACAGGAAATCGGGATTCAGATCGTTGATATCCGCGTCAAGCGAGTCGACCTGCCGGCAGAAGTCAGCAACTCGGTGTTCCGTCGCATGCAGGCGGAACGCGCGCGTGTGGCCAAGGAATTCCGCTCCGAGGGTGCCGAGGAGGCGGAAAAGATTCGCGCCGATGCTGATCGTCAACGCCAGGTGCTGATTGCAGAAGCCTATAACGAAGCGGAACAGATTCGCGGTCAGGGTGATGCCACAGCGGCTGAAATTTATGCCGCGGCTTATGGTGCTGATGAAGACTTTTATGCTTTCTTCCGCAGTATGCAGGCCTACCGGCAGAGCTTTAACGACGGTAATGACATGATGCTGTTGCAGCCCGATGGCGAGTTCTTCGAGTACTTCAGCGGCTCCAAGGGTAAAAAGTAGCACCGGAAGTGTAACTGCAACAAGTCCGGGCGATCAGCATCGCCCGGCTTTTTTTTTGCAGACGAGCCGGATAACGGGGATGGGCGATGTGGACTGATTTGTGGGCCGCGCTGGCCCTGATGCTGGTATTGGAAGGGGTTCTGCCGTTTCTCAGTCCGGCTGTTGTACGTCGCATGCTGGAAGCGGTGTCCCAGGTCGATGATCGCAGTATGCGGATTTCCGGCCTGGTGAGTATGATGGCGGGCCTGGTGCTCTTGTATATGGTTCGCTAGGTGAGCTGGATTTCAGGTTAAAACGGCCAACTATGATGAAAGGTAAAAACCGCTGGTTACTGCCGGAAGGTATAGAGGAGTTGTTGCCCGAACAGGCCGCTCGTCTGGAACAGCTGCGTCGTGAATTGCTGGATATGTATCGTAGCTGGGGCTACGAGCTGATCCTGCCGCCGTTTATTGAATACCTCGATGGTCTGCTGACGGGTACAGGTCATGACCTGGATCTTAAAACGTTTAAACTGATTGACCAGCTGTCGGGCCGGCTGTTGGGCCTGCGTGCCGATATGACGCCTCAGGCTGCACGCATCGATGCCCACCGTCTGCAACAAGATGCCCCGAGTCGTCTGTGTTACCTGGGCACCGTGCTGCACACGCGCCCCGATGGTCTTGCCGGTTCGCGCAGCCCCCTGCAGGTGGGTGCCGAGTTATTCGGTCACGCCGGGGTAGAGAGCGATGTTGAAATACTTGCCCTGATGGTAGCTACACTCGAGCTTACTGGCGTTGAGGATATTTATATCGATCTCGGGCATGTCGGTATTTATCGCGGTCTGGCAAGTGATGCCGGGCTTGATGATGATCAGGAAGCTTTGCTGTTCGACGCCTTGCAGCGCAAGGCAATTCCCGAGATCAATGAGTTTCTGGGCGGTCTGGATTTGTCCACAGCACAGCGTGAACGTCTCGCTGCACTGGCGACACTGAACGGTGACAGCGATGTGTTGCAGCGTGCAACTGCATTGCTGGAGGGCAGTGGTGATGCTACACGCAATGCGTTGGAAAATCTCAGTCGCATCGCAACGCTGGCAAGTCAGCGACTGCCGGATGTGACATTGCATTTTGATCTTGCTGAGTTGCGCGGTTACCAGTACCAGACGGGTGTTGTTTTCGCGGCCTTCGTGGCTGATCACGGCAAAGAGGTGGCGCGCGGCGGGCGATACAACGAGATCGGTAAAGTGTTTGGCAGGGCGCGGCCCGCAACCGGCTTCAGTACCGATTTACGTACGCTGATGAGGTTCGGTAATCGCGACTGGCCGGTCATGGGAAAAGCCATACTGGCGCCGACTGATGACGATGCTGCGCTGGCCGACAGGGTTGGTAAGTTGCGTGCTGCCGGTGAAGCTGTGATTCAGCAGTTACCGGGGCAGGAGGGTACGTTTGCCGAAATGGGCTGCGATCGCATATTGCGCTGGAATGGAACTGAATGGGCTGTCGAAGCATTGGCTTGAGACTGGTGAATAAACGATGAATCAGGTGCAACAAGCACCAGGGTTGAAATGTAATGGGTAAGAACGTCGTCGTAATCGGCACCCAGTGGGGTGACGAAGGTAAGGGTAAAATTGTTGATCTGCTGACCGATCGCGCCTCTGCCGTAGTGCGCTTCCAGGGCGGCCATAACGCCGGTCATACGCTGGTGATCGAAGGCAAAAAAACGGTATTGCATCTGATCCCGTCGGGGATTCTGCGCGTCGGCGTGCGTTGCCTGATTGGTAATGGCGTAGTGCTTTCGCCGACAGCCTTGCTGGAAGAAATGAGCATGCTGGAAGCCAGCGGCGTACCGGCTCGTGAACGCCTCGGTATCAGTGAATCCTGTCCATTGATTCTGCCTTACCATATAGCGCTCGATCAGGCGCGCGAAGTGGCACGCGGCAAGAAAGCCATCGGTACAACCGGCCGTGGTATTGGTCCGACGTACGAAGACAAGGTGTCACGCCGGGGCATCCGTTTGGGTGAACTGCTCGATCCCGAACACTTCAAGGAACGTCTGCGCGAAGTTATGGAATATCACAACTTTGCGCTGGAACATTATTTCAAGGCAGATACCGTTGATTATCAGCAGGTGCTCGATGAAGCGTTGGCGCAGGGTGAGCAGATAGCACCCATGGTCGAGGATATCCCCGGTACGCTGCACTCCCTGCGTAAACAGGGCAAGAGTATTATGTTCGAGGGTGCCCAGGGTGCGCTGCTGGATATTGATCACGGTACCTATCCCTATGTGACTTCATCAACCACCACGGCCGGTGGTGCTGCCAGCGGCAGCGGCGTGGGACCGCGTGACCTGGATTATGTGCTGGGTATTGTCAAAGCCTATACCACGCGTGTCGGTGCGGGACCATTCCCGACCGAGCTGTTTGATGATGACGGTAATCACCTCGGCGAGAAAGGGCATGAGTTTGGTGCAACCACCGGCCGACAGCGCCGCTGTGGCTGGCTGGATATCGTCGCCCTGAAACGTTCGCTGGAAATCAACAGTGTTACCGGCATGTGCGTGACCAAGCTCGACGTGCTCGACGGTATGGAAACGGTGAAAATCTGCGTCGCCTACAAACTTGATGGCAAAGAAGTCATGACACCGCCCGTGGGTGCCGACCTGTTCGAGAAATGCGAGCCGGTACTCATCGAGATGCCGGGCTGGCAGGACTCCACAGTAGGCGTAAAGTCGGTAGACAACCTGCCGCAGGCCGCGCGTGACTACCTGGCCAAGGTCGAGGAACTCTGTGAAGTCCCTGTCGACATTATCTCCACCGGCCCGGATCGTGAAGAGACGATTATAAAAAGGCACCCGTTCGAATAGTTTTCAGGAGCGAACCGGAATTTGAATAATCAATCGGGGCGGTCAACGAAAAACGTCCGCTCGATGCGTAGCATCCCGGTTGGTATTACCCTCTATTGAGAGTCCGCACGCGCTGTAACCGGTAGTAGCCCTTGCCCAGCATGGTTAACCGGAACCTTGTCTGGTGATAGCTGGCTTTCAGTAATCCAGTGATTTCGAAGGGGCCGATCGGATACTTCGAATAAGCCATCTGGTAGTGCCCGGGCTGTAAAACACGTGTATTCAGCCAAAGGTCGCCGCCCTCTGCAGTCAACTTGTATCCTGCAAAAGGCGCCGCCAACGGCTCACCGATAAAAATTCCCTCGCCCGGTTGTTGTACGCTTTGCCAGTAGGCCTGAACCAGGCTGCGGCCGCTTCCGTAGGAATCCATCAGCAGGCCGGGGTTCGGGAACTTGCCGAGCAGGTTGCAGGGTTCCACCACGGTGCCGTAACTGCCGGTGGCGCCGGCCTCGAGCCAGCGCAGCGCACTCATTTGTTTTTTCCCGGTAAGTTTTCCACCGGCAGACGTCAGATGATCGGCGACTGCACCCGGCTTGAACCTGAGCGTATCGAGATAGGGCACTTTGGTGATGCCGGTAAAGTAGAACAGCACGTCGTCGCGGTCCTTGAGGCCTTTGCCGGTGACTTGCTGCGTTGCTATCCAGCCCTGCATGGCCTGCTGAATGCGCCGAAAGTTGCTGGCGCGGACGTTACGTGCCTTGTCGGGCGTGCTTAGCAGGTAGGCAGTGCCCGCTGGCCGGGTGCCATCCGATGTAATACCCCTGTCGATCAGTTGCTGTGCAGTGGCGAAATCTTTTGCGGCAATACTCATGGTCGGACGGACACCGCGGTCACTCCACGGACGGCTGCCGGTGTAGTTATATAGCGGACTTAACCGGGTAGGCGCGCAACGTTTCGCTGAGCACCAGGCTTTGTCAAAACCAAAACTGAACGCGGATGTGATAGACATGCAATCGACCCGGAAGGGTGTCATCCAGGTCAACGCATAGGCCTGAACCTGTTCCGGTGTAGCTTTGTCGACAGCAGCTTTCAGTGGTGTAAATTCGGCGGGGCTCATTCGGCCGTGTCCCGGCCTGAACCGGATATGAAGGATGTTTGCTTCGGGCAGTTGGCGTGCCTGACGGTAATAATTACCAATCTGTACGCTTAGTGGATCGGCATCATTCACTATAACCGCGAGTTCGTGGGGCTGGAGGCGAGATCCGGGGAGATCGACATGAATCCCGGTGGTGCCTGTTGGCGATGCAGCCATTCCCACGCTGCATGGCAGCGTCAGTAACAGCAGCGCAGATAGAAAAGCGCGTAACATAGAGTCAGGGTATATGCGGAGGCCAGACGCCTTTACGCTACGGCTTCAGCAACGGCATGGCCAGTGCTTAGCGGCTGGCGGTGAGGCGTTCTTCCTGGTCGCCGAGCGTATACTGGATTTTGCTGATACGATCGAGTTGCGCCATAAATGCATCCAGGCAGGCCGGATCGAAAAACCGGCCGCGCTGCTCGTTGATGTAGTCGAGGGCTTTCTGCATTTCCCAGCGTGGTTTGTACGGGCGTTCCGAGGTCAGCGCATCGTAGGCGTCCGCGACGCTGACAATGCGTGCGGCCAGTGGTATTTCCTGACCACCGAGTTTGTTCGGATAACCGGCACCGTTGAATCGTTCGTGGTGGCTCAGCGCAATGATGGCGCCCATTTGCAGGTATTTCGACGGGCTGTCTTTGAGGATTTCATAGCCGATCTGGGTGTGCGTTTTCATAATTTCGAATTCGCAGTGTGTCAGGCGTGCTGGCTTGCGCAGGATTTCATCGGGGATACCGATTTTGCCGATGTCATGCATGGGTGCGGCCAGCTCAATGGCATCGCATTCGTCTTTTGACAACCCCATTTGCTCGGCGATAACCCGCGAGTATTTGGCCATACGGATAACGTGATTGCCGGTTTCCTCATCGCGATATTCGCCGGCTCTGGCCAGTCGTAACAGTGTTTCATGTTCGCGCCGACGTACTTCACCGGTTGCATCAGCGACTTTTTGTTCCAGCCAGCAGGCACGCTCGTGAATAATGTGTTGCTGGCGGCGCTGGGCCAGCAGGTTGCTGCAGCGGGCATGAAATTCCAGGTCATCGATGGGCGTTACCAGCAGATCGGTAGCGCCGGCATCCAGCGCGCAACGGCGCAAATCGCGGTTTTCCCAGGGGGTCATCATCAGCACAGGTAATTCGTGGCCATGCGGTAACAGACGCAGGTGCTGGATTAGATGGCAGGGATCCATACCGGAAATCGTATAGTCGGCGATCACCAGGTCGGCGGTGTGCCACTGCAGCCAAGACAGTGCCGATTCCGCTTCAAGGAACGCTTCAATGTGGATGGTCTGGTCGATACGCTGGCCCAGCTCGACCAGACGTTCTCGCCTGCACCCGTCACGGTCCAGGATCAGTATCGTCGGCATACGGTGCCTCATTTCCTATAGTGTTCACAGCAAAACAACACACTGCGGAGCAATCCATGCCGACCGCGTCACCGGGGAAAGATATCCCCTAAGACATTGAATTGGGATTAGAATGTTCTTTTACCAATTGTGTCGCTTGTAGCTAGCGGCCCGAATGAGGCAAACTTAACTGCATGATTTAAATCGGCTTGGTTAGAGCCGGGTCTAACTTGCTGATTACAAATGATACCCGTAGAAGGAGGCTGCATGGCGCAGCAGGACAATTCATCATCGCGCGGACAATCGCTGTTCAGCGTTTTCCGTAGCGTATCTGCTTCAATGTTTGGCGTGCAGAGCAGCAAAAAGCATGAAGAGGACTTCGCCAAGGGTAGTGTCAAGGCGTACATAGCCGTCGGGCTGATCGTTACCGTCCTGTTTGTTCTTGCTGTCTGGGGTGTGGTGAAGCTGGTCGTATCAGTCGCCCAGCCAGCTTAAGTTGCAGGCTTTGCTGATCCGGTTTTCGGGAGTGATGGGTTGAGAAAAGCCTTCAAGGCCCTGGGAAGTTCGTTGTTGGGCAGTGTGCGCGATCTTGCGCCTGTGGTGCTGGTGGTGATGTTTTTCCAGCTTGTCGTGCTGCAGCAACCGATACCCAACCTGGTGCAGCTGGTAACTGGCCTGTTGCTCGTGGTCCTGGGGCTGACATTTTTCATCCGCGGTCTCGAAATGGGACTATTCCCCATCGGTGAATCACTGGCGCATGCGCTGGCGCGCAAGGGCAGTCTGTTCTGGCTGCTGGTGTTTGCGTTTACGCTGGGATTCGGCACCACGGTCGCAGAGCCGGCGCTGATCGCCGTTTCCGAGGAGGCCGCCGAGGTCGCTGCTGATGCGGGGGCCATCGCTACCGGCGATGACGCCCGGGAAGCGTACGCCAACGGCCTGCGTTTGACTGTCGCGTTCTCTGTAGGGTTCGCGATTCTCCTGGGGGTAGTGCGTATCCTCAAGGGCTGGCCCATGCACTGGATGATTATCTGTGGTTATGTCGTGGTAGTGCTGCTGACCGCGATTGCGCCACGGGAAATCATCGGTATTGCTTACGACTCCGGTGGTGTCACCACATCCACGATAACCGTGCCACTGGTGACCGCGCTCGGCGTGGGTCTGGCGACCTCGATCCGCGGGCGTAACCCTATGATAGATGGTTTTGGCCTGATTGCCTTCGCATCGTTGACGCCAATGATTTTTGTCATGATCTACGGCATGGTGATCCATTGATGTTACTGCAGGAACTGTGGCAAACGCTGCTCGATACCATTATTGATGTATTACCTATCGCCACCATCATTGCGGCCTTTCAGTTCATAGTCATTCGGCGTCCTATAGCCAACCCGGCGCGGGTGGTTGGCGGATTTGTCTATGTGCTGTTGGGTCTGACGCTGTTCCTGGTCGGTCTTGAAGAAGCATTGTTCCCCCTGGGCCGTTTAATGGCGTCGCAGCTGACCAATCCCGCGTTTATCTACGGGGGGGTCGAGGGTGTTATTGAGTCGGTACACTGGGCTGATTACGTGTGGGTGTATATTTTCGCCTTCGCGATTGGCTTTTCCACCACCATTGCCGAGCCTGCGCTGCTGGCTGTCGCCATGAAAGCCAACCAGGTATCGGCAGGGGCGATCGGCATATGGGGTCTGCGTATTGCTGTAGCACTGGGCGTGGCCGTGGGTATATCACTGGGCACCTTCCGTATCGTCACCGGCTTGCCGATCCACTATTTTATTATCGTGGGTTATATAGTCGTGGTAATCCAGACCGTTTTCGCGCCGCGTATGATCATTCCGCTGGCCTATGATTCCGGTGGTGTGACGACATCCACAGTCACAGTGCCATTGGTAGCGGCACTGGGTCTGGGGCTGGCAGAGACAGTGCCGGGGCGCAATGTATTGATTGACGGGTTCGGCCTGATTGCGTTCGCCAGCCTGTTCCCGATGATGAGTGTGATGGCCTACGCGCAACTTTCCGGTCTGCGTACGGGTCCTCGTAAATGGTAAACAAAGTAACAACAAGGGGAGCGCAGCTATGCACTTCAAACTGATTATTGCCCTGGTCGAAGATACCGTTACCGGCAAGGTAATGGATGCTGCACGGAAGAGCGGTGCGACAGGTGCTACCGTTATCAACAATGCTCGCGGTGAGGGTCTGGAAAAGAGCAAGACATTCCTGGGTCTGTCACTGGAAACGCAGCGCGATATGTTGCTGTTTCTGGTAGAAGAACACCTGAGCCGACAAATACTGGAAACCGTGTGCCGGGTGGGGCGCTTTGAAGAAAGGCCGGGTACCGGCATTGCTTTCCAGGTCGATGTCGAAGACGCCGTTGGCGTGCAACACCAGGTAGATTTACTGGTCGAACAAGTAGAGGACAAGTTATGAGCGACAAACCAATAGTGCGGGTGCGCGACGTCATGAAAACCGACTTCGACCTGATCGATGGCAAGTTGACCGTCAAAGACGCACTGGATGCCATGAAGCACGTCGACACCAAGGCCCTGGTGGTCGACAAACGACATGATGATGATGAGTTTGGTATTGTGCTGCTGTCGGATATCGCCAAGCAGGTACTGGCAAAGGACCGCTCCCCGGAGCGCGTCAATGTCTACGAGATTATGTCAAAGCCGGTAATATCAGTGCCACCGGAGATGGATATCCGCTACTGTGCGCGCATGTTTGAGCAATTTGGATTATCCCGTGCAACAGTAATCGAAGCAGGACGTATGGTCGGCATAGTCAGTTTTACCGATATGGTAATGAAAGGCATCGCAGACTGATTGGGGGGCGCAGGGTTGGGTTACGGTTCCGCAGCCTCGATGGCTTCGACGAGTGATCTCAGGTCCTCTACAGAGTGCAACTCGCCAATGCGTTCACGACCAATGCGCTGTACGATTTCATTATTGCGGCGTACGACGATAACCGGGTAGTGATCCTCTGCCGGGTAGCGCGCCTCGTACTCATCAATATGGAGCAGCTCAATCGGGTGTCGGGATTTCAGCGCCGTAAACTCGGCGTTTTCAGTGAAAGCATCATGGGTGATCTGACAGAGGTCGCAACTGTAAGTCTGGGGTGACAATACCTTGTGGGCAATATCAAACAGCGCGTTAATTTTCCCGCTTTTTGCGTTGTAGACAAACTGAAGTGTAACATCGCTCATTGCTTTCTATAGAGTCCTTAATGCGCTAAAAGTTCTATGCCAGCAACAGAAGGAGCAGCCCGGCAGCCGCGGGTACAGCCTGCACGAACAGGATTTTCCGACTGGCAGTGGCGGCGCCATAAAGCCCTGCGATCAGAATGCAGGACAGAAAAAACCCTTCACGCTGGTACCAGCGTGACCGAGACTCAAACCCCACAACAAGCCCGCGGCCAGGAATCCATTGTACAAACCCTGATTGGCAGCCAAAACCCGCGTGGATCTTGGGACCTCCCGGGTGAGGCCGAAGGCGCGCAGTCCAGCCGGCTTTTCCCAAAGAAACATCTCGAGTACCAGTATATAGAGGTGTAGCAGGGCGATGGCGCCGATAACGATGTTAGCGATGACAGACATGACAGCTTTCCTGGTCGATGAGGCTATCCTAGGTTTTTACCGCGATGCCCCGTATTGTGGGTCTGACGAGTGAGACCACTTTGCGCATGCTTTCTCGCTTGATGTCCCTGATCTTGAAACCGGCAGATAACAAGGCTGCCTCCGTTTCCCTGTTTAAATGACAATTGCCAGCCAGATTGCGCCATAACGGAGTAATCCGGTTCTGCCACAGTCTTCTCCTGGTGCCGTTTTCAGCAGCCACATGTTCCAGGAAAACCAGGCAACCCTCCGGCTTTAATACGCGTCTTATTTCAAGCAATGCAGCTCCCGGATCCGGTACCGAGCAGCAAACCAGCGAAGCCACTACAAAGTCAAATGATTCATCTTGCGCGTCAATGTTCTCAGCTGAGCCGGCAGATACATGGATGTTCCTGGTTTCGTTACCAGCAACCCTGGCCTCCAGTTGCTTACGCATGTGCCTGTCAGGTTCGGACAGGGTCAGTCCGGTAACAGATTCAGGATAAAACCCGATATTGGCTCCGGTACCGGCACCAACTTCCAGTACGTCGCCACTGACCTGTTCCAGAAGTTCACGCCGCCATTCTCTCAAGCATGCGTCTTCTGCCGTTGCCATGCACGTGTCGTAAAAAAAAGCGATCAAAAATGACATTTAAAGTGACTCACCTCAGAGTGCACGGCCGGGGGGCGATGAACCTGCCTGATTGGTCAGGCCTACGATACTCGAGGTAATATACATAGTGAGCAGCACAGAAGCTGCGAAAGCATAAAGCCCGAACCGCATTTCCACATCGGCAATTGCTCCCAGCTTTACAGCAACCACCAATATAGCAACTACAAATACATCCAGCATTGACCACTTCCCGTACAGATGCATCCAGTGCAGCAGCTTGCGCACCGATTTCTCCATGGCTGCACTTTTACTCACCAGTCTATACAGTACCCAGAGCTTGAGTACCGGTAGCACGATACTAAACCCTGTTATTAACAGGAACAGGAATATCTTCCCTTCCTCTAACAGTTCAATTACACCGGAGAGAACAGAGAAGGTGTTTTCAATAAGCACGAACTTGGTCAGCGTGATGATCGGGGAAAGTAATCCAGTCAATAAAAGACATGCGGCCACCAGGATATAAATTCGTAACCACCTTGCCTTATCCGGATAACGTTCAGGTATTATGATGTCCTCATTGCACAATGGCTTGTCATCCCTGGTCAGGCGTAAAAGCCAATAACATGGGTAACCAGGGTGTCTCAGTCGGGCTTAACAGCAAACTTTCCACTGCCAAGCAGCATAATGGCAAGGCCTCCGAGCAAATAAAATACTTGTAACTCAATTGCCCAGCCACCGTGTTGCGTCAGGCTGAACATGTCACCCGTGTGCGCCAGAAAAATGGCAAATAGCATATTTACTGCGACAATCAAGCCTCCAATGCGTGCATGGAAACCACTAAGAATCATCAGGGGTGCGACGACTTCGCCTACATATACGCCGTAGGCAAAAACTGCGGGCAGCCCGATGCCGGAAAGTGAACTGCCGATAAACTCAAGTGAGCCTGGGTGGGTAATCTTCGCAATGCCATGAAACAGCATGAGAATGGCAACTGTTAAACGTAATAATAATTTACCCATTGCATCGTTATGAAACTGACTAAACATATTAATTCCTCATGCTCTTGTTGATGCCATTGTCAGGAGTGTTTTATATCTGATCGGGTATTCCATGTGTTGCGGGTCATTTTGCCTATATGAACTGGCTCGATCCTGGTGAACTCGATATCTCTCACCATGCTCATGCTGCGCCAGATCATTGCATGTCCCTTGCTGAAACTGACTCGCCAGTGGACACGTAATGGGAACCTCTTCCTTTGAGAAAGCGGGTAGGGCATTACTATGGGCCCATCCCGGTGGGCTAATCAAATTATTTCTCCAGGCGGGCAATAAGGCTGGAGGTGTCCCAGCGACGACCACCGAGATCTTCGACCTCTGCATAGAACCCGTCGATCAGCCTTGTCATCTCGAGGCTGGCGCCGTTCCCGGCTGCCGCCTCCAGCGCAATCTTAAGGTCTTTGCGCATCCATTCGACGGCGAAACCGAACTCAAATTCATTGTTAACCATGGTTTTCCAGCGATTTTCCATCTGCCAGGATTGCGCTGCACCCCTGGAAATCGCGCCGATGACTTTCTCAATGTCGAGGTCGGCGCGCTGCGCAAAATGCAGACCCTCCGATAGCCCTTGCAGGACACCAGCGGCGCAGATCTGGTTAACCATTTTTGTCAGTTGGCCGGAACCGACCGGACCGATCAGGGTGATCGCATTTGCGTAAGCTTCCATAACCGGTTCCGCTCGGGCGAAAGTTGCTTCGTCGCCGCCGACCATGATGGTGAGCTGGCCATTGTCGGCGCCAGCCTGCCCACCCGAAAGCGGTGCGTCGAGGAAGCCAAGATTCTTGCCCCGTGCCGCTTCGCTGACTTCGCGGGCGACAACGGCTGAAGCAGTCGTATGATCGACAATGATGCCGCCGTCCGGTATTACCTGCAGGACGCCGTTGTCTTCAAGTATCACCTGGCGGACGTCGTCATCATTACCGACGCAGGAAAAAACAATCTCAGCATTTTCGGCAGCGGTGGCAGGCGTGGCTGCAAAATTGCCACCGTATTTTTCGCACCACGCTTCGGCTTTTGCCGTCGTACGATTGTATACGGTGACATCATGGCCTGCGGCCTTCAGGTGTCCGGCCATTGGGTAGCCCATAACGCCCAGGCCAACAAACGCTATGCGCATAATTGAACCAGTCTCAATAAAGGAAGCGCTTCATTATATACTTGAATGACTGCTTTGGCTTGGAGCAGGGTGTTCTGTGGTCTTGCCAAGTCAGCCTCCATGGTGTTTCGTGCAAAGGGTCGCGCTGTAAGCGCGGTCCCGGCCACGAAGGGGGAAAACTGGTGCAATGGTTAGATCGCTATCCATCGCCTGAAGACTCATCGACACCTGCGCCTGAACTTTCCCACCTATTATTGCAACGGCTTGCGCCGGGGGCGCAGCGCTGTTTGCCGTGTCCCTGACCCAAAGGGATATGTTGGGTGCATCGGTTATGCGCTTTTTTCAACAACTTCAAATTCAAGTCCACCAATATACTTAAACATGAAGTTGTACAAAGCGCACCCAATTGCAGTGAATATATACCCAAAAATCGCATAGAAAACTGGCATTACTATAAATAGCACCGTAGGAAACACTATTTCATTACCATGTTGATCTACCTGTGGTCCTATAGCAGACATCATTAGCGCCATTGGCACAAATAGAAAAAGTGATGACACAGCCATTAATATGCCAAATACTTTTCCGTTTTGATGTGGCGAAAGCCTTTTAATTTGTTTCTTCATTCCTCACCCTTTTTAAGTGCATAACGTCTAGCGCCAGGGGCGGCGCGCTGTTTGCGCCGTCCCTGCCGCGTAGCGGCAAACTGGGCGCTGTTGTTAGAACCTGCCCTCATGCTAGCCTTTTCGCAACTAGTGGCGATACTAGGAGCGCTACTCCGCCTAAAACATAGAAGAATAAAGGACGCCCCACAAACAAAAACCCTTCATAACCGACAACCGGTAACAACAGCACGCTTCCCAACATCCATATCGCAAAAGCAACAGCACCACTAGCGAGCAATACTTTTAGTACTCTAAAGATCCCAGGGTGCTTCCTACCTCGTCGACCGAGCTTTAAGCCTACAATCGCTATACCCACCAAAGCAATTCCGAATGTAATTGGGTGAAACATATGGCCATGATCAGGATATTGATCTGACAGGTATACAACCATGAGGATGTAGGAGAAAGCCAATGCACCAACCAATATCATATTTCGCGAGGTCATTTGTTGGCTCTAACTACTATTAGACGGCGTACGCCGTGTAGCACGAAAAAACTTGCGTACGGTCGTTAACACCGGGAATTGGGTGCCTTTTACGGCGTTTGCTGCGTATCCCTTTTTGTTCACAATTGCATCCCTCCGTAATTCTTAGGTTTTTTAGACGGAACTGCAGATCACCAACTTAAGCACCGTAGGCTCGGATATCAAGCGGTTTTTGCGAATACACAGCGTGTGCCGTGTATCACCACTATTATTTTGGCAAACCCACCATACTTAACTTGCTGTTATCAAGTAAAAAAGCCGAAGCTGCCGTGTTATTTCGACTGTTGATACAGTGGGGCTGAAAATTCTGCAGAATTCAGTGGATTCAATATGCCTGTAAAAATATACAGTATCTGGCGCTGTTTAGGCTTGGCCGCACTAGAGTGCGGCGATCTTGGTCAGTTGTTCTTCAAGTTGGGTGATGGCCGAGCGCAGGTCTTCGGCCTTGGCTTTCTCTTTGTCGACGACAGCGGCGGGGGCCTTGTCGACGAAGCTGGCGTTACCGAGTTTATTTTCGGTGCGCTCCAGGTCGCCACTAGTTGCGAAAAGGCTAGCATGAGGGCAGGTTCTAAC
>JBHPFC010000078.1:0-13897 GCA_042576405.1 Pseudomonadota bacterium
GATCTTGGTGAAAACTTCTTGTTTAACATGACTTTGTATTACCTCGACATCAGTACCGAAGCACACATCGGCGGCGGCATCGGCAATTCTGACGTCGACGTTGACCCTTGGGTCATATCTACCGGATTTGGCTACAAATTCTGAAGCACTTCCGCCAGCGGCGGTCAAACACCGCCGCTGGTTCCAACAACATAACCAACTCATAGGATAACGCTATGGATTCACAGACCACGTATAACTACAAGGTCGTGCGCCAGTTCACCGTGATGACCGTTGTCTGGGGCATCGTGGGCATGCTGGTCGGCGTCATTATCGCCGCCGAACTGGTCTGGCCAGATCTCAACATGCAGCTGGAATGGCTGCATTTCGGACGTCTGCGCCCGCTGCACACCAATGCCGTTATATTTGCCTTCGGTGGCTCGGCACTGTTCGCCACCTCGTACTACGTGGTGCAACGCACCTGTCAGACACGACTGTTCTCTGACGGTCTGGCGGCATTCACATTCTGGGGCTGGACAGCCATCATTCTGTCCGCCGCAATAACATTGCCCCTCGGAATCACCACCAGCAAGGAATACGCGGAACTGGAATGGCCGATTGACATCATGATCGCCGTGGTCTGGGTGTCCTATGCGATTGTCTTTTTCGGCACCATCATGAAGCGCCGGGTCAAACACATCTATGTGGCGAACTGGTTCTACGGTGCCTTTATCCTCACGGTAGCCGTACTGCATATCGTCAACAGTGCAGCGCTGCCGGTAAGTCTGACCAAGTCCTACTCGGTATACCCGGGCGCTATCGACGCCATGGTGCAGTGGTGGTACGGGCATAACGCGGTTGGCTTTTTCCTTACTGCCGGCTTCCTCGGCATGATGTATTACTTTGTGCCGAAACAGGCCGGCCGACCGGTGTACTCCTACCGCCTGTCGGTGGTGCACTTCTGGGCGCTGATCTCCACCTACATGTGGGCCGGACCTCACCACCTGCACTACACCGCCCTGCCGGATTGGGCCCAATCCCTCGGCATGGTGTTCTCGCTGATACTGCTGGCACCCTCCTGGGGCGGCATGATCAACGGCATCATGACTCTGTCCGGTGCCTGGCACAAACTGCGTACCGACCCGATTCTGAAGTTCATGATCGTTTCTCTGTCCTTCTACGGCATGTCGACCTTTGAAGGCCCGATGATGGCTATCAAGACGGTTAATGCCCTGTCCCACTACACTGACTGGACCATCGGTCATGTACATTCCGGTGCTCTGGGCTGGGTGGCCATGGTGTCGATCGGCGCGGTGTACTTCCTGATACCAAAATTGTTTGGCCGTGAGCAGATGTACTCTGTCAAGCTCATCGACTGGCACTTCTGGATGTCGACCATCGGCGTCGTTTTGTACATCGTCGCCATGTGGATTTCAGGTGTCATGCAAGGCCTGATGTGGCGCGCAGTAAATGAAGACGGTACGTTGACCTATAGCTTCGTTGAATCCCTGGAAGCCATGTACCCCTTCTACTTCGTTCGCCTGGTGGGTGGCGCACTGTTCCTCACCGGCATGCTGGTGATGGCCTACAACGTGTGGAAAACCGTGGCAGACGGCCGCGCGGTCGATGCACCGATCCCCCAGACTGCGTAAAGGAGCTCCGACATGAGTCATGACGTAATCGAAAAAAATATTGGCCTTATGGCATTACTGGTGCTCCTGGTTATCAGTATTGGCGGACTGGTGGAAATCGTGCCGCTGTTTTTCCTGAAAAGCACCACGGAACCGGTTGAAGGACTGAAACCCTATTCGGCGCTGCAGCTTGAAGGCCGTGATGTCTACATCCGCGAAGGCTGTTATGTGTGCCATTCGCAGATGATCCGGCCTTTCCGAGCCGAGACAGAACGCTACGGTCACTACTCGGTAGCGGGTGAGTTTGTTTACGACCACCCGTTCCAGTGGGGCTCCAAGCGTACTGGCCCGGACCTGGCGCGGGTCGGCGGTCGTTACAGTGACGACTGGCATCGTGTTCACCTGTTGAATCCGCGTGACGTGGTACCGGAATCCAATATGCCGGCTTTCCCATGGCTGGAAGATGCCATGCTGGATGGCAGCGCGACCCCCAAGAAGATGGGGGCCATGCGTACGCTGGGCGTGCCTTATACCGATGATGATATTGCCGGCGCCTCTGCGGCTGTAGAAGGAAAAACCGAGCTGGATGCACTGGTTGCCTATCTGCAGAATCTTGGTACTGCGCTTTCAAACCGGAGGTAGGTTGCATGGATATCAACACATTGCGCGGCATTCTGACCGGGCTCGCTCTGGTCGCCTTTGTCGGCGTCTGGATATGGGCCTGGAGCAGTAAACGCAAGCAAGCCTTCGACGAGGCCGCGAACCTGCCGTTCGCGGATGACGATGTAGATCAAAACAGCAAGGGTGGCCAGCATGACAGCCAATGACTTTACCTTTACCAGTAACTTCTGGAATCTGTGGATTATCGTTTTAACACTGGCCAACATATTCGCTTGCTGGTGGTTGATCCGCTGGTCCAGCAAACCCCGCCCTGGCGAGGCCAACGTCGGTGACGTTACCGGCCATAAGTGGGATGAAACTCTCGAGGAGTATAACAACCCGCTACCCAAATGGTGGCTGTGGCTGTTCTACATCACGCTGGTTTTCAGTCTGGTATATCTGGTGCTGTATCCAGGACTTGGCAGTTTCCGCGGTGTACTCAACTGGACGCAGCAGGATGCCTATGCGAAGGAAATCCAGCAGTCCGATGAGCATTATGGCCCGTTATTCAAAAAGTATGCGGCAACACCGGTCCCGGATCTGGTCAGCAACGATGGCGCTATCAAAATCGGCCAGCGCCTGTTCGTTAACTACTGTGCCAGCTGCCATGGCTCGGACGCCGGTGGTACCACCGGCTTCCCGAACTTGCGTGACACTGTCTGGCTTTATGGTGGCACCCCTGACGCTATCAAAACGAGTATTCTCGAAGGGCGTAATGGCGTGATGCCTGCCTGGGGCGCAGTTCTTAACGACAAGGGTGTAGAGGAAGTTACAGCCTATGTGCTGCAACTGAACGGGCGTGAAGCCGATGTCACACTGGCCAGTGCCGGACAGACGCATTTTGCCACTTACTGTGCCGCCTGCCATGGTGCCGAAGGCAAGGGCAACCCTGCACTGGGTGCACCTGACCTGACCAACAACAACTGGCTGTATGGTGGCTCACCGGGTGTAATTAGCCAGACTATCGCAAATGGCCGTAACGGGCAGATGCCTGCGCACCGGGATTTCCTGGGTGAAGACAAGACGCATTTGTTAACAACTTACATCTACAGTCTCTCCAACAAACCGTAAACAGAAGTATTTATGTCAAGTAAACCGGCTACAGCCTCCTCCAAATCCGCACCGGGCCCAAACCAGGCCCCTTTGGAAGAGGAGGAGGCTTACGCCAGTCATAAAAAGGTTTACCCGCGCGAGGTCCACGGTCTTTTTGCCAACCTGCGAATACTCGGCATCACAGTTCTGCTGGGTCTGTTTTACGGTGTCGCCTGGTTGCCCTGGGACGGCCGCCAGGCCGTTTTGCTGGATTTACCAGCCCGCAAGTTTTACATCTTCGGCCTGACCTTCTGGCCACAGGATTTCTTCTACTTCGCCTGGCTGCTGGTTATTGCGGCGCTAACGCTGTTCTATGTAACTTCGTTGGCCGGGCGCCTGTGGTGTGGCTACGCTTGTCCACAAACCGTCTGGACAGAAATCTTTTTGTGGATCGAGCGCAAAGTCGAAGGCACGCGGAATCAGCAGATCAAGCGCGATAAAGGTGACCTGACGCCCGCAAAATTCCGGGTCAAGGCACTCAAACACTTTATCTGGATCACTTTTTCACTGTTTACCGGCTTCACGTTTGTGGGTTACTTCACTCCCATCCGGGAACTCGCCGGGGCATTCGCACCCTGGTCTCTCGGTCCCTGGGAAACGTTCTGGGTCTTTTTCTACGGCTTCGCCACTTACGGCAATGCCGGCTGGATGCGTGAACAGGTGTGCATCTATATGTGTCCTTATGCGCGCTTTCAAAGCGCTATGTTTGACAAGGACACCCTGATCATCGCCTACGACGAAGGTCGCGGCGACCCGCGCGGATCAAGAAAACGCAATGTGGATCCACACGAGGTTGGGTTGGGTGACTGTGTCGACTGCACGCTCTGTGAACAGGTCTGCCCCACCGGTATCGACATTCGTGATGGCTTGCAGTACCAGTGCATCGGCTGCGCAGCATGCATTGATGTCTGTGACGAAGTCATGGATAAAATGGGTTACGAAAAAGGGCTGATACGCTATACAACAGAACATGCCATGGCAGGAAAGATCACCCATATCCTGCGACCCCGCACGATTATGTATACGCTTATACTGGTAGCCCTGAGTGCCGGACTGGTATACGAGATCTCCCAGAGGATGCTGCTGGACCTAGACGTTATCCGTGATCGTAACAGCCTTTACCGCGAGACCAATGAGGGTCTGGTCGAAAACGTATATACCCTGAAAGTCATAAACATGGACGAGAAAACACACCGTTACCAGCTTGAGGTATCAGGCGAATCCGCGGGTATCGAAGATCTGGAGCTCGCCCTTAATGATGAGATAATCGAGGTCGAATCCGGTGAGGTGTTGAACCTTCCTGTTTCAGTACGTGTCGATCCCGTGGCGCTGAAACATCCATCCACGGAAATTGAATTCATTTTATACGCCGAGGATGCCCCGATGGAGCTCCGCCGCCGTCAAGGTGCGCGTTTCCTGGGCCCGGTTACATCGAGGTAAACACCATGTACGATGCTACCATGAACGAGAACCAACCCCCCTGGTACAAACAGCTATGGCCCTGGCTGCTGATTTCTCTGCCGGCAAGCGCGGTATTCGGTGGCATCGCCACATTTATACTCGCTGTGAACAGCCCCAATGCGCTGGTCGCTGATGATTACTACAAGCAAGGCCTGGCCATAAACCAACAGACCGAGCGCCTGCGAACAGCAACTGAGCGGGGAATTGAAGGTCTCCTTCGTGCCGATAACGAATATATACAACTTGAACTCCAGGCAATCGACCTGCAATTTCCTGCCTCGCTGAAACTCGAATTAATCCATGCTACTCGCGACGACCTGGACAAAAGCTTTACCCTCGAGCGCATTGATAACAAACTCTACCGCGCCCCATACCAGTCGCTGCAAGCTGGTAACTGGTATCTTCGCCTTCAATCCGATGACAGCCAATGGGAACTGCGCGGAAAGGCACACATTGATAACGGCCTTCAAGCGCGCTTAAGTGGTGATCACTAAACAGCAGCTGCAGTCTATTTAAAGGGGAGGAGACATGAACGAGATACCTGTAATCCAGCGCGTTATCGCTGTACTCTGGCCTTCATTTCTGACAGCAGGTGCTGCAACCGGCCTGTTTTTTACCGCATTCGACCCGGCTGACCTGGCTGCACTGACCGACTACCCGGATATCAGTCGTACCGCGGCATACAGTATTGGTTTTTTCATGTTCTGGCTGCTAACCGCCATTACCTGCGCACTGACCTGCTATTTCCAGCGCCCCTGTGACAAAAAGTAGCTACTGAGCCGGTACCTGTAACCAGAAAGTTACCGGGCCGTCATTAATTAACCCGACCTGCATATCGGCGCCAAAACGACCGGTTTTTACCCGGTCAAACCGATACATCGCCTGGCGCACAAAATATTCGAACAGTCTCTGCCCGTCTTCGGGTGTTGCGGCTGAGGTAAAACTGGCTCGTCGACCCTTATTGGTATCGGCTGCAAGGGTAAACTGGGGCACCAGTAACAGGTCGCCACCAATATCTGCAACACTAAGGTTCATACGCCCTTCTTTATCAGCAAACACCCGATAGTTCAGCAAGCGCTCCAAAAGACGATCCGCCTGTGCTTCACTGTCGTCCCGCTCAACAGCAAGCAGCACCATGAGCCCGGCACCGGACTCGGCAATACGCTCGCCGCCCACCGCAACCCAGGCTTCGCTGACCCGCTGCAACAAGGCAATCACAACTGTTCTGCGAACTCGTCCGTGGCACGAATCAACGCATCCGCAATAGCCTGCTCTCCAGCCGAATGGCCTGAAGCAGAAACAATATTAAGCCTGGCTGTCGGCCACGCTTCATGCAGCGCGTAGGCTTGATCAACCGGGCACACGACATCATAACGACCGTGGATAATCACACCGGGAATATCCTCCAGAAGATATGCCTGGCGAATAATCTGATTGGGTTCGATAAAAGCCTTGTGAATAAAATAATGACACTCGATCCGCGCCATACCCAGTGCCACATGGCTGGCGGCAAAATGCTCCACTAACTCGGGCTTGCTAAGCAGTGTCGAGGTGCGACCTTCCCAGGTCGACCAGGCTTTTGCAGCCGCCAGGCGCTTCACTTCATCCTCACCGGTCAATAACCGGTAGTAAGCGGCAACCATATCGTGACGTTCATCCCGCTTTACCTGTGCGGTGAAATCATGCCAGTAGTCAGGAAACAGTCTTGAGGCTCCGGATTGGTAAAACCAGCTGATATCCTGGTCGCGACACAGGAAAATACCTCGCATCACCAGGCCAAGCACCCGAGCCGGGTGAGCCTGGGCATAGAGCAGTCCCAGCGTGGATCCCCAGGAGCCACCGAAAACGAGCCAACGATCGATTCCAAGATGATGGCGTATGACTTCCATATCAGCCAGCAACGCCTGGGTATTATTGCCTTCAAGCTCGGCGTGTGGCGTTGACCGCCCGCAACCACGCTGGTCAAACAGGATTATGCGGTAGAGGTCTGGGTTAAATAGCTGCCGGTGCCAGGCCTCGCAACCGCCACCGGGGCCCCCATGGACGAATACGGCAGGAATACCATCGGGGTTACCACACTCCTCGACATATAGCCGATGCGGATCGTCGACGTTCAGGGTATGACGGACATAAGGCTGAATGGATGGATAGAGTGAACGCATAGGCCGCATTCTGGCATAAAAAAAGGCGCGCCGTAAAAGGCGCGCCTTTTCAAGGTTCCATTTACTGCCAGATTATATAAACAGGCAGACGTCAGAGTCCTTGGCGATCGGCAGGAAGTAGGTCGCACCCACATAATCGCTGACTTCATCGATGAAATCGCTGTGCTTGAAGCCAAACACATCAACGGTCATCTGGCATGCCACCATCGAAACATCTGCCTCGAGGCAGAGGTCACGCAACTCCTCAACAGTAGCCACACCCTTGTTCTTGAATGTCTTCTTCATGAGACCAGTAGCCACCTTTTCGAAGCCGGGAACGCCGGCCATCAGCAGGTTCGGCATCGGCCAGCTGAAATCCTGGAACCACTGCGGACCAAATGGCATTTTCATCGGCATGGCCGGATTACCCAGCGGGCTCACTTCAGACGGGATTTCCTTTTTCAGCAGCAGCAAGCCGTAGAATGTAAAGAAGATCGATGTATCCCAACCGAGTGCCGCGGATGTAGATGCCAGGATGAAGGGCGGGTATGCCCAGTCCAGCGTACCCTTCGTTGCGATAATAGACATCGACGGGGTACGTGCTTCGTCAATTTCTTTTAACTTGCCAGGCAGTACTTCGTCGAGTTTCTTGTTCAGCCACTCGTCCATCTGTGCCCCACTCATGCTTTCGGCAGTCGTCGACATGTTTTATATCCTCCCTAGCCGCGAATCCACGACTAGTTATGTATTTACAAGATGTGTCGTTTTGTATTCAGGGACAGACCCGTACCCCATTATCTTAAGTTTTGCCGCCGGTCGGTGGTCGGTGGAAAATTAACCAGGACAGAATGGCAGGGGGGTGGCACCCATCGACCGATTATATGAACGGATTTTTACAGGGTCAAACTATTGGCCATATATTTCAGTCCGCCGACTGACAGGATCAACACTGCTCCCAGGGCAGACCTTCAAACCGCCAGCCACCCATGGTGCCGCGGTGGTGGTTCTCATCAAGCTCGCCTTCAAAGCCTTCTATAATATTAAAGACTTCATCAAATCCTTCCTTAATCAAGGCTATACCTGCCTCCAATGAGCGCTTCCCGCTACGACATATTAACACCACGGGCACCCCCTGATTGGCACTGTCATGGCTAATGCCGCCCAGCACCAGCTTGCGTATTTCCGTGACAAAGTTGGGATTCAGCTTCCATTCAGGATAATCGATCCAGGGAACATGTATCGCTCCGGCCGGGTGCCCCACAAACAAAAATTCCATGTCCGAGCGCACATCCACGAGTACAGCCCGGGGATTATCCTGCAGTATCTGCCACGCTTCCTTCGCCGAAACTCCTTGTACTTCTGCCATGCCCGCATCTCCCCTTTGTAATGGCTAAGCAAGTATAGTTGTTTGACGGCAAACTGGTACCACGGCTGAATTTAATGTTGAAAATAAACAAGAATTTAATGCGCCCTGTAGGCAGGGCAATTGCTGACCACGACATGATCCATGATCAGGATCGCATCCTGCTCGGCCTTTCCGGCGGCAAGGACTCCCTGTCACTATTGCATATCCTGCATCAGCTCAGTCGCCATGCGCCTATCCACTTTGAACTGGCTGCCATGACCGTTGACCCGCAGGTCGATGGATTCGATCCCTCAGTTCTGCAACCCTATCTGGCTGACCTGGGTATACCCTATTTCTACCAGCGCGAACCGATCCTGGAGCGCGCCAGAGAGCACATCAACGGCGACTCCTATTGCAGCTGGTGCGCGAGAATGAAACGTGGGGTCATGTATGCGACCGCGCGACGCGAAGGCTACAATGTACTGGCTCTTGCACAACACCTTGATGATCTGGCTGAGAGCTTTCTGATGTCTGCCTTCCACGGCGGACGACTCAAAACCATGAAAGCTAATTACCTCATCAGCGACGGTGACCTGCGCGTTATACGTCCGTTGGTCTACGTTCGCGAGAGACAGACCCGGGACTTTGCACAATCTGCAGGCCTGCCGGTTATTGTTGACAGCTGCCCCGCTTGTTTCACCATGCCGACGCAGCGGCAGCATATGAAAGAACTTCTAGCCAGCGAGGAAAAAAACAATCCACAGCTATTCAAAAGCCTGCTATCAACCCTGCGCCCACTAATGGCTATAAATGAAGCAAATAATGATGCATTTACCCACAATATCCGTAAATTTAACTAAAATATTATATTGTGGATTTTAAATGTCTTTATATTTTGTATAATTAGTATTTTGTGGACTTTATTTTTCTTTTTCACGCAATTTTTGCCTTGTTGGCGCGCTTCAAGAACACGCGCATCTCCTTGGCAGCCTGGACGTCACCCTTCTCATCTGCGACGCTAATACCTGTCTCGAATGCTGAAATCGCCTCGTCGAGACGCTCAACCTCTACCAGCAACTTGCCATAGATCTTCCAGGCCGCCGAGTAACCAGGGTCCTGCTCGACCGCACTTGCAAGATGATCCAGGGCTCGTTCAGGCTCACCAGCCTTTTGGTAGGCCGTACCCAGACTGTAGCGTAATAGCGCAGAATCCTGGCCGGCAGCCAGCATCTTTTCAAAATTATCTATCATGCTCATCGCAACCGCCTCAGAGTGCCGGCCCAATCCGTATTAGGTGAACCACGCTCCAGCCGTATACGCCGACCCAATTCGTTTTCGTACCAACCTCGGTGATATTGTAAAGGCTCAACTTCGTACCCCCACCAGCTTCCGTCAGCATCCTGCGCCAGCCAGACCATCCAGTCCGGCAATCCAGCACCCTCCACCGATGCCATATCAGCGCCGCCAGAATGCCGGCGAAAGCAGCACTAACAGGGTGAAAATTTCCAGTCGGCCCAGAATCATGGCAAGACACAAAACCCATTTGGCTATGGCATTGATGTCACCGTAGGTATAGCCAACCTCGCCCAGGCCAGGCCCCAGATTGTTCAGGCAAGCCGCCACTGCGGAGAACGCCGTTACCTGATCGAGACCCGTTGCCAGCAGCACCAGCATCATGATTGTAAAGCAGCCAATGTAGGTAGCAAAAAACCCCCATACAGCCTCAATCACTCGCTCAGGCAATAGCTTGTTACCAACCTTCACCGGTATCTGCGCATTGGGATGCACCAACCGGGTAATTTCACGCATGCCCTGCTTAAACAGCAACAGAAATCGAATCACTTTCATACCGCCGCCGGTTGATCCGGCACAACCGCCTATAAAACTGGTGAACAACAGCATGACCGGTAAAAAGCCCGGCCAGTGAGAATAGGCCGCTGTCGTGAACCCGGTAGTTGTGCCAATAGAAACTGCCTGGAAAATACCATGATGCATTGCATCGCTGAGCTCAAATGTATCGCTCAGGTAGAGGTATCCCACGGTGATCAACGCCGCGAGTCCCAGCAACGTTATATAAGCCTTGAATTCAGAATCGCGAAAATAGGTCAATGGATTCATCGAATTCCAGGCCACAAAATGCAACGAAAAATTTACCCCTGCGAGCAGCATGAAGACGACGGCAACACTTTCGATAGCGGCACTGTGATAAAAGCCGATACTCAGATCGTGCGTCGAGAAGCCACCGATTGCCACGGTAGAGAAGCTGTGCGCGATAGCGTCAAAAACATCCATGCCGGCGAACCAGTAGGCGAGGGCACAACAGACGGTCAAACCCAGGTAGATGTACCACAGCGCCTTTGCCGTCTCGGTGATTCGCGGCGTTAACTTGTTGTCCTTCATCGGGCCCGGCGTCTCTGCCCTGTACAACTGCATGCCACCGATTCCGAGCATAGGCAATACGGCAACCGCAAGCACGATAATACCCATGCCGCCCAGCCATTGAAGCTCCTGTCGATAGAACTGAATGGCACGGGGCAGGTGGTCAATTCCGGTCAGCACCGTTGCACCGGTAGTCGTCAGCCCGGAAGTCGACTCGAACATAGCGTCAGTAAAACTCATATGTGGCTGATCAGCGAGCACCAGCGGGATGGCCCCCACCAGCGCCAGCACCGCCCAGAACAGGGCAACCACAACAAAGCCATCGCGTACCCTCAGCTCCTGGCGTTTGCGCCGAACCGGGTACCAGAACAGTGCACCCGCGACAAAAACGGCGACAAGCGTAATAGTGAAATCAGCCCAGCTCGGCTCGTTCAGCCACAGGGCAATTGCCAGTGGCGGCAACATGGTGGCGCTCGCCACCATCAGCAACAGGCCAAGAATGCGTTGGATAGTGGCGAAATGCACAGCCGCCTCAGAAGAAGGTTACGCCGACCTGGAACAGTCGTTCCACGGCGGGAATATGTTGCTTGTCCACCAGAAACAGGATGACGTGATCATCGCTTTCAATAACCGTATTGTGGTGCGCAATAATCACATCCTCACCACGTACTATAGCCCCGATGGTGGTGCCTGGCGGCAGTTTGATTTCATCCACTGTGCGTCCCACGACCTTGGATGTCTTGTTGTCGCCGTGTGCCACCGCCTCGATAGCTTCGGCTGCACCGCGTCGCAACGAGTGAACGGCTGCCACATCACCTCGCCGCACATGTGTCAGGAGACTGCCAATGGTGGCCTGCTGTGGCGAAATCGCGATATCAATCGCCTCGCTCTGCACCAGGTCTACGTACGAAGGCCGGTTAATAAGTGACATCACCTTGCGCGCCCCCAGGCGCTTGGCGAGCATCGCTGACAGTATATTGGCCTCTTCATCGTTGGTGAGCGCGCAGAAAATATCTGTATTCTCGATATTCTCGTCCAGCAGCAGCTCTTCGTCGGCAGCATCGCCCAGCAATACAATGGCGCTGTCCAGCTGTTCTGATAAACGCCGCGCTGTTTCGGCATTTCGATCTATCAACTTGACCTGATAACGTGACTCAATTGACTCCGCCAGTCGCAAACCGATATTGCCACCACCAGCGATCATCACCCGCTTTACCGGTTTATCCAGACCACGCAGTTCGCTGGTAATAGCACGGATATTCTTGCGCGCAGCAATAAAGAAAACCTCATCGTTGGCCTCGATGACAGTATCACCCTCGGGGAGTATATCGCTGTTACTACGAAAGATAGCCGCCACACGTGCTTCAATACCCGGCATATGCGCACTCAGTTGGCGCAGCTCCTGCCCGACAAGCGGACCACCCTGGACCGCCCGAACCGCCACCAGCTGAACACGCCCCCCTGCGAACTCGAGCACCTGCAACGCTTCAGGTTGCTCAATGAGTCGGCGAATGTAGTCAGTAACCAACTGTTCCGGACTGATTAACACATCGACCGGAAGTGCCTCCTGGGTAAACAATTTGGGATACGCCAGATACTCCTGGGCACGCACACGCGCTACTTTAATCGGCGTGTGGAACAGGGTGTAGGCCACCTGGCAGGCGATCATATTGGTTTCGTCACTGTTGGTAACAGCGAGAATCATATCCGCATCCTCGGCACCGGCGCGCGTCAGCACCTCCGGATGCGAAGCCGGACCGGTCACGGTACGAATATCGATACGATCCTGCAGATCCCTGAGAATCTCTGGTCGATTGTCTACGACGGTGATGTCGTTGGCTTCGCTTGCCAGGTTCTGGGCAACCGATGAACCTACCTGCCCGGCACCAAGTATTATGATTTTCATGAATTTTCAGGCCCGGTCAATCGCTGCCCTTTTTAAAATCAATCCCAAGGCCACGTAACTTGCGATACAAATGAGTACGCTCCATACCGACGCGCTTGGCGAGCTTGCCGACACTGCCTCCAACTTCCTGCAGCTGGTGCTCCAGGTACACTTTCTCGAATTGCTCACGGGCTTCCCGCAGCGGAAGATCCAGCGGTAAAGTAGCGCTAGAGCCACCTGCATCCACCGTTTCTCCGACCTGCTGCAAGGCGCCCTCAACTTCTTCGATATCGACTATCGGCCCCTGGCCCAGGATCAGCAAGCGCTGCACCAGGTTCTTCAACTCACGGTTATTACCTGGCCAGGTATAGTTGCGCAAGCGGTTCTGTGCCGCAATGGAAAACTCGCGGTAAGGGAGGTTCTCCTGCATAACGAACCGGTCAACATAGAAATTCAACAGCTCAGGCACATCTTCACTGTGTTCACGCAATGCCGGCACGTGGAGAGGTAAGACATTGAGATGATAGTACAAATCTTCACGGAACCGGCCTTCCCGAACTTCCTGTTCAAGGTCGCGCGCTGTTGTCGCGATCAGCCGGATATCCACCGGTACCGGCTCGGTTCCACCCATGCGCAGAAATGAATGTGTCTGAAACACACTCAGCAGGCGTGCCTGGGTCTGCAGATCCATGTCGGAGATATTGCCCAGCAACAAGGTACCGCCATTAGCCTGTTCCAGACGCCCATAGACAATGCGTCCACCATCTTCGGAGCCAAACAACTCTGCTGCCGAATGTTCAGCCGACATGGAACCTACGGCAACCTCGATAAACGGCTGGTCCCGTAACGAACTCTGGGCATGGATATAGCGTGCTGCAACTTCCTTTCCGGAGCCTGGCTCGCCACTGATTAACACCCAGGTATTGTGCTGCGCGATCTTTTTCGCCTGCTCGCGCAGGGCCTGCATGACCTCGCTTCTGCCTGCCGGCTCTGACACCGGCTGCGCCTGCTGACGCAGACCCTGGTTTTCCTGCTGTAACTTTTCGGACTCCAGCGCCCGGTTTACTACGAGCAACAGCTTGGCCAGTGAAATTGGTTTCTCAATAAAATCGTAGGCGCCCAGGCGAGTCGCTTCTACAGCCGTCTCAACCGTGGCATGGCCAGACATGATGATAATAGGGCAGGGCAGACTGCCGCCTTCGGACCATTCACGCAATAAGGTGATGCCGTCAACATCGTCCATCCAGATATCCAGCAGAATCAAATCCGGACGCCGCATGCGGCGCGCCTGACGAGCGGTTTCACCGCTGTCAGCGATACTCAC
>JBHPFC010000079.1:0-13814 GCA_042576405.1 Pseudomonadota bacterium
CCAGTAGCGGGCTCGTTCGTGGGGCCTCCGGGAGCGAGCCTTGATGTGGGTGTATGGGTGACCGAGTTGCCGTAAAGCCCGGTTGTGGGCGATCTTCGCGCACGCCCTGCACTCCTCCGGTGCATTCTTTGTGCGCGCCGGTGATGTCCTTTATTCCTGCCAGTGAGTGAGTTCTGGAAAAACCTCCGTAAAAACCAGACGGTTGTAACTTCGAGGGGGCCATATAAGTGCCCATCCCCTATTGGCATTACACCTGAAAGTATCAGGCATGATTACTGCAGAGCTGTATAGCAGGTGTAGCCATTTGGCGTAAGGCATTGATGAAATGAGTTGCGTTCCTTTTCCAGAAGCCATCCAGTAAGTCGTTGATTCCGGTTTTTATTAAGTATTCAAATAGAGGAGATGAACATGAGTCGAAGTGAATCCCGCGCACAAGCGGTTTTTGAAATTACCACGGGCCAACCCATATCGGTCGCAAAACCTAAATCACTCGAGGAAATCTGGGCTTCCGATGTTTTTACGCTGGTGAAGATGGAAGAAGCCTTGTCAAAAAGTGCTTTCAAGGCCATGAAACAAACCATGGAAACAGGCGCTCCACTGGATGCGGCCGTGGCGGACGATGTCGCCGCTGCCATGAAGTCCTGGGCCTTGTCGAAAGGCGCTAACTATTTCGCTCATGTGTTTTATCCACTGACCGGCGCCTCTGCCGAGAAGCATGACAGTTTTATTGTCACTGACCCCAGTGGTAAAGCAATTACGGAATTCAACGGTAGTCTGCTGACCAAGGGTGAACCGGACGGGTCTTCATTCCCCAACGGTGGAATCCGGCAAACCAATGCTGCTCGTGGTTATACCTTCTGGGATCCGACCAGTCCGGCTTTCATTCTTGAAACGGCAAACGGTGCGACGTTGTGTATTCCTTCGGTTTTCGTTTCCTGGACAGGTGAGGCGCTCGACAAAAAAGTGCCACTGATGCGTTCCAATGCAGCCATGGCCAGGGCTGGCAGCCGTGTTCTCGAGATCATGGGCGAAGAAAACATCGCCCCGCTGAATTCGAGTTGCGGCGCCGAGCAGGAATATTTCCTGGTGGATACCAACTTCGCCAGCATGCGACCTGATCTGTTGCTCGCCGGTCGCACCTTGTTTGGTGCACCATCTGCCAAAGGGCAGGAATTCGATGATCATTATTTCGGTGCTATCCCTGAACGTGTCCAGGTATACATGGAAGCTGTTGAAGAAACGCTTTACCGCCTGGGTATTCCCGCAAAGACGCGCCATAACGAGGTCGCTCCCGGGCAGTTTGAGATTGCGCCATATTTCGAGGCTGCCAACGTCGCAGCGGATCATCAGCAGATGCTGATGACGGTGCTGAAAAATACAGCGAAAAAGCATGGCTTTGTATGCCTGCTACACGAAAAACCTTTCGCCGGCATCAACGGCTCTGGTAAACATGTCAACTGGTCAGTAGGTAATTCGACCCAGGGCAACCTGCTGGATCCCGGCGATACGCCCTATGAAAATCTTAACTTCCTGCTGTTCTGCGGTGCGGTTATTCGTGGTGTGCATATGTACGGCCCGTTACTGCGAGCGGTCATTGCATCGGCAGGCAACGATCATCGTCTGGGTGCAAATGAGGCCCCTCCGGCAATTCTGTCAGTCTATCTGGGCAGCGAGATCGAAGATATTTTTGAGCAGATAAAGACAGGCCAGCTGGATGGCACCGGTGAAGCCGGTATTATGGATCTGGGCCTGGCGCAGATTATCCCGTTTGCAAAAGATGCAGGTGACCGCAATCGCACGTCACCCTTCGCCTTTACCGGTAACCGCTTCGAATTCCGTGCAGTCGGTTCGCAACAATCAGTAACCGGTCCGTTGATCGCCATGAACACCATGCTGGCGGATTCACTGGACTGGATTGCGAATAAGCTGGAGGCCGAACTGGAAAAAGGCACTGACAGGCCTGCTGCAGTGGTTGCGGTTCTTAAGGAGCTGATGGTTGAACATGGAAGTGTCATCTTTGGTGGTGATGGCTACTCGGCTGAATGGCACAAAATGGCCGTCGAAGAGCGTGGTCTGAAGAATTTGCCGACCACTGCAGACGCGCTACCCTGGTTGCATGATGAATCCATCAAGACGCTGTTTGAAAGTACCGGCGTACTTTCTCCTGTAGAACTGGAGAGCCGCTATGAGGTGTACACGGAAATCTACATCATGTCGATTGGAGTGGAAGCCAAACTGGTTGCGGATATGGCGAAAACCATTATCTATCCGGCCGCCATGCGTTACCTGTCCGAGCTTGCGGAGACGAATGCCAGTGTAGCTGGCATGGGTATTGACCTCGACATTGCAACGGCGAAAACCATTGCTGCCGAGTCTAATGCGATGATGGCATCTGTTAGCAAGCTGGTTGCGGCATCAGCCAAAGAGGAGTTTGCCTCCACCGACGAGCACATGCAGTACTGTGCCGGTGTTATCCGTGACCTGATGGATGAAGTCCGTGTACACGCCGATGCATTGGAAGCGGAAATTGCCGATGAGCAATGGCCGTTACCCAAGTACCGTGAGATGCTATTTATCAAATAGACCTGGCAGACGTTAGCCGGAATGCAATATTAACGCGGCGACCCACGGGTCGCCGTTTACGTTCCTGGTTCCTGGCCTCAAGATTCAGCTTGCACTTGTGTTGATCCGGACTGAGCCTGCAATTCGATAAGCTCTTCCTCGACGCCGGCCGCGTGGGTCAGTTCGGCGACATTGTCCTTGGCAAAGAAACCGTCGAAATCGCCGAAGCGCTGGACATACTCGATAATCAGGGACGAGTGCTCGGAGGCGCTGGAGAAGATTTGTTTCAGGCCCTGTTCCTTTGAACCTATGACATCCAGCAGGAAATCACGACCCTGTGCGGCGATCTGTTCGACGACGTGATCGATATTTTCCTTCCCGTGGTGTTGGCCGTCGCGCACTGCGAGCGCGATATGGTGCAGTCGCGGCCCGTAGTTACGCACAAAGGTTTCTGTCGGTGACGGCAGTTTGACCAGGTGGTTGACGAACCAGGGTGTGTTGTTGGCGGTGAACACCTTGGCCGGGCTTCGCATTTCGTCGGGCTGGTGGACATTCTTGGTGACATTGGTCGAGGAGTTCTGATCCTTGATGTCGTAAGAGCCCCAGTAATAGTAGCTCGACAGTGACAGCCACTCCAGAATCGCCACTTCACGGTTCTGGCAGTAGACGCGCGTTGCGAGGTGGTCGATCGGCAGGATCAGGTCATTGATCTCCAGCTTTTTCTGCAAGGCTTTCGCGGCGAGGTAGACTTCCTGCACGTCGCTGCGAATTTCGCTGATACCCAGTGCATAGACGCGCAGCTCGTTTTCGGGGTGTTCCATGTAGGCCACGATGTTATGCGTGTAGGGGGAGGGCTTGCTAACGGCCATGTTGCCGGGCAGTTCGAGCTTGCGGATCTGGTCCTGGGAAAAGAAACGGAAGCCGCGTTCCTGCTGGCATCCTACGACATCATGCATGTCATCCACGCGCAGGATCTCGCCCATATAACGGCTGTTCGGCTTGCTTGATCCGACCGGGTAGATCTCGTTGAGGCTGCGGAAGATACCCCGTGTTTTCGGGTCCTTGACCTCGCGCACGATGAAATCCGGCGAGTTCATGTCAATTCGCAGGATATGCGTCCAGTGGCTCTCGCTTTCCAGCGTGACCAGGTATTCGTAGGGGGTCATCAGGCAAAGTTCACCGACGTAGCGGATGGAATGCCCGGGATCGACAGTAATCATGATGGCGTCGATATCGTGGATCTGGTCGGTCAGGCCGGACCTGTCTCGTTCTTCGAGCAGGCGCAACAGGTACTCCTCGAAGAAGGCAGAATTCTGCTTGTCTCCGTGACGTGTAAAATTCAGCGAGGCACTCATCGCAATCGTTCCCTGGTTGGTTATAAAGATACTGAAACAACATCAGCAACAATCGCGCCATGGGTGGGTCAGGCCGGGGGCGCGCTGAATTTCACCTTTTTTTAAAGGGTTAGCCAATCCCGCTGACCCGGAGCGCGAGCTTTGGCAAGCCTTGCTTTGTACGATAAAGGTGCAGGGCCAGACATCTATACTACCAGTGTGTGTAACAATGGTGCACGACACAGGCAGGTGTTGTGGGCGAAAGGCCAGTATTGCAAAGATTTATTGAGTTTTTCGGGATGGCATAAAGATTGCGCTAGAAGACGCTGTACGAGCACTGTTTTGCTGTGTACACGATTGCATTGAAAGACACGAGGCCTTGTCGGCATGCCGATTAAATGGAAAAACTATTCAAACGATGGCGGCTACGATGAGCTGATAACCGCCAGCGGTCATGCACGCGTTGCCGCACGAGGCGCGGTGCGTTATATCAGCTCGCTTAGCGATCAGGAATTGCGAGAGCGTCGTGATGCCGCCGAGCTTGCCATGCAAGTGATGGGTATCACCTTTACCGTGTACAGCGAAGGCGAGGAGGGTGGTATCGACCGCACCTGGCCGTTCGACATAATTCCGCGGATTATTTCCGCGCGCGAATGGAGGCATATTGACGCCGGGCTAAAGCAGCGCGTCCAGGCGCTGAATATGTTTATCGCCGATATATATGGCGAGAGAAAAATTGTCAGAGATCACGTTTTCCCGCGTGAAGTTCTGGCTAAATCGGTTAACTATCGCACCCAGTGCGCAGGCATCCGGCCGGCACTCGATACCTGGGCTCATATATGCGGCAGTGATCTGGTGCGCGATAGCGACGGCACCGTGTATGTCCTGGAGGACAATCTGCGCGTACCGTCCGGTGTGTCCTATATGCTGGAAAACCGCCTGGTCATGAAGCGTATTTTCCCGGAACTGTTCGAGGATTACAGCATCCTGCCGGTCGATGGCTATCCAACACGCCTGTTCGATATGCTGGCATCGCTTTCACCACGGCCTGCGGACTACCCGACAGTGGTAGTACTGACACCTGGTATCTATAACTCCGCTTATTTCGAACATTCCTACCTCGCACAGCAGATGGGCGTGGAGCTGGTAGTTGGGACCGATCTGGTCGTCACGGACGACGATTGTGTCTACCTGCGCACCATTGGCGGGCTGGAAAGAGTCGACGTGATTTACCGGCGTATTGACGACCTGTACATTGATCCTGAAGTGTTTCTACCCGAGTCTGTGATCGGCGTTCCCGGGCTTATGCGTGCCTGGCGCAAGGGCAACGTGGCTATCGCCAACGCCCCCGGGGCCGGTGTCGCCGACGACAAGGTCGTGTATGCTTTCGTGCCTGCCATGATTCGCTACTACCTGGACGAAGCTCCGATCCTGCCTAACGTGCCGACGCATTTGTGCATGGACCCGACACAGCGTGAGCATGTGCTGGCCAATCTTGACAAGATGGTGGTCAAGCCAGCCAACGAGTCCGGAGGCTACGGCATGATGGTGGGGCCTGCGGCGAGTAAAAAGGAACGCCTTAAGTTTGCCGAGTTGATTCGCAAGGACCCGCGCAATTATGTCGCGCAGCCCACGTTGTCATTGTCGACGGCACCGACAATGTGTGACGGGAAGGTCGAACCCCGGCACCTGGATCTGCGTCCCTTTATCCTTTCCGGTGAGACGAGCCATGTTACCCGCGGCGGCCTGACCCGGGTGGCGCTGACAAAGGGCTCACTGGTGGTCAATTCCTCCCAGGGTGGGGGCAGCAAGGATACCTGGGTCGTGGAAACAGGAGACAAGTAGATGTTGTTATCCAGTGTTGCTGAACGGGTGTACTGGATGTCACGTTATATAGAACGTGCTGAAAACACCGCGCGGATTATCCTCGTCAACCACAACCTGTTGCTTGATATCCCACGCACCATGGAATTCGGTTGGGAAGCGCTGGTAACGATTACCGGTAACGCGGATATTTTTCACGAGCACCACGAAGAAGCGACCGAGCGTAACGTGCTGCGCTTCCTGGTGGCGGACCAGCGCAACCCGAACTGCATTACCTGTGCCCTGGGGATGGCCCGTGAGAATCTGCGAACAACGCGCGCTATTCTGCCGCGGGCAGCGTGGGAGACTCTCAACGACCTGTATGCCTACGCGCGCGACAACAAGACCAGTGGCATGTCACGTCGTGGGCGCTATGCCTACATGCGGCGCATCATCGACTATTGCCAGTTGATGGCGGGCAAGCTGTCCAGCACCATGAGTCACGACCAGACCTACAATTTCATGCGCATGGGCCGCAACATGGAGCGCGCCGATATGACTGCGCGTGTGATCGATGTGCGTGCCAGCAACCTGCTACCGTCGCTCAGTGAGGAATTGAAGCCTTTTGATGATATCCAGTGGAAAAGCGTCCTAGATTCGCTCGCAGGTTACCAGATGTACCGGCGGCACGTGCATGTGCGTATACGCGGGCGGGCGGTGCTGCGTTTTCTGTTGCAGGATGAACAGTTTCCGCGCACCGTGCATTACTGTCTCGCGGAAGTTGAGCAGTGCCTGCGCGGACTGCCGGGCAACGAGTCGGCACTGCGTATACTCGGGCGTGCACAACGTCTGCTCAGCGAGGTCGACGTTATCGAGATCCTTAGCGAAGGTCTGAACAGTTTCGTCGATGATCTGGAGACGGTGCATACCCAGTTGCATAATCAATTGGCGGCCACCTATTTTACCTTACTGGAGGAGCAAACGGCCGAACTTAACGCAGCAACATCCTAGAATCACACGCGAGCCGTGGCCACTGGGTGCACTACTATGAATGACACAGTATTATCTGAAGGCGATGAAGCAAGTGCTTTATCACAGGTAAAACACCAGCACATTAACCTGAAGCTGGCGGCGCTCGGGCAGCCGACCTGTCGTATCGACAGCGACCATTCCTACCTGGCGATTGCCGATAGTCTTCTGAAACACTATTCGCGGCAAAGACGCCTTTTGGCGGCCTACCGCTGTCCTGCCGACCAGCGTATTCAGGATTTTCTGAATAACTACCTGGCTGAAAACGGTGTGGAACAGCGTGTCGAGCTTCCCGGTACAACATTTATACTCGATGAGCCCGGCATGGCGCGTGAATTGTCGCTACCGTTGAAGGGCACCCATTTTCACTCCGAACTCGTCGATTCCTACCGATTGTTGCAGGGCATCCTGCACAACCCAAGAAGCGATCGGCGTACTACCAAGGGCGTATTCCATATCGCTGCCGGTGGGCTCCCGGTACCTGCCGACAAGCTCGAGGTTCCGGTCACGGTTTTCGGTGCCTTGCTGAATAAGGCGCTTGATCCGCCACCCGATCTGCTGCGGTTGCCGGCGACAAGCCAGGAGCCGGAGGCAGCGGAGCTTTGGGTTTCATTGCTGGTGCGGCCGACGGTGCGCCCCGCGGTTGCAGGTGTATTGCCTTCCAAGAGTCTCGAGGTGCGTTTGTTCGCGCCCGGCAGTCTGGTTTCCAATCTCGATTTTGTGGAGACGATTTTCGGAAATGCCGGGGATCCGTTTCTGCCCGAGAATGATGCGGCGCTCGATATAGAGCACTGGACCGGACAGAGCGGCTGTATCATTCTTGCACCGCACCTCGTTGGCCTTAGCAAGAAGAAATTAGGCTTGCCGCATTACGACGATGCCAGCGAACAACAGCGTCGCGACGGCATGTGCTGGCAAAACGAAGACGAGCGCTATAACGACGGTAATGCCTTCAAGCTGGTTTGCCGTGATAGGCGTGGTGTCATCGTCACTATTATTGCCGACAACTATTTCGGTTACAGTAAAAAGGAAATCAAGTCCCAGATCAGTTACTCGGCTAATATTTTCGGTGGCTGCGAGGAGGAACACGCCGGTGGCGCACTGGCTTTTCCGCGTTTCAATCTCGGTGAAACATACATCCCGCGTCCGAGCGACATGATCGATAACAGCACCTTTTCCGATTTGTGCCACCGGCTGGCCGAAAAGATCGATGTGCAGAGCGAAGGGTATGCTGTTGACACACACCACGCCGATATCATCTATCTACCCGAAGATGCGCAGATCTATCTTAACCATCTGAGTGTGAGCTGGCGGGGCAAGACAGACAGGCAGCAGATCAAGCTGCTGGCAAAACACGCCTATGTTTATCCGAACGGTTTCACCGTGCATATGGAACGTCATCCGCATGCGCCGAGCTGGCGCCTGATTGGCACTCTGGGCGAAGGGACGTTCTGTCACAAACCCAGCACGGTGTCGGGGGGCGGCAAGTCAGAAATCTCCAAGTCGATCGCCGGTGCGCTGATTTCGGGACCGGTATACGTGGGAGACTTTGAAGAAGACCTTGAACAGGTCAGGGAAATTTTCGAGCGCGATTATTCCGACCGATTTCGCTACCCCGGGTTGCAGGAGCCGGACGCGCGCAGTCTACTTGGCGAGGACCGCAGTCTGGGCTCGGTCATCAGGCTGTTGACGCCCTCGATCAGCGAGTATTCAGACGCGTACAACCAGTGGCTGAAAAGCGTCCCGCACCACGTTCTCGCTCTGGTTTTCATGATCAAGCGTTTTTACAGAACAGAGTGGGGCAGTGACTGGCAGAAACACTTTTCCGTTGATACGGTCAATGGTTCCTCGGGCCACGAATTGAAATACAACGGTCGAAAGCTGATGGCAAGTTATCTGCGCGTCGGTTACGGCGATGACGGTGGCTGGCGCCTGTTCAAATTGCGGCAGGATTATGTCGCAGCCAATAAGGTGCAGATGGAAGACGACATCACCGCATCGACCGTGCTTCCCGTCAGTCACATCAGTGGATTGAATCCTGCGTTCGATAACCCCTGTATCAAGCTGGTAGAGAACTGCGAACAGCGACTGTTTCAACGCCCGGATGAGGCCATCAACCGGGGCGCGGACATCCAGACAGAGGCTGATCTCTCCAGCGGAAACAATTTTATCTCGAATTTCGAGCCCATGAGCAGTAAGGATGCGCGGGAGATTATTGAGGACGTCGCGCACTTCGAGGAATTCAGCGAGCCAATGCGGCGTGTGATCCGGGATGCGGCGAGCATGGATGAAAAACTTTATTTCGTGTCTTCATCGCACCCCCGGCTGGTTAACGGTAAACCCAGCCCAAATGTGCGTTACCTGCAACCCCGGCCTGATCTGGCAAGTCCCCGCATGAGTTACCTGGCAGAAATCGGCACCCGCCTGGCGCGCGGGCTTGAGCCGGATCAACCAGTTTATTTCCCGGTCAATGCCGTACTCGCCGGTCGTCGTAACAATCCGCCGGAGCCGGGTGCGAGGTCACTGGCCGTCTATAACCCGATTCACTATCAGGAACTGCCGGAACTGTTCATGGAGCTGATCTGCAGCCTGACCGGAAAATCACCGTCGACCACCGGGGCGGGCTCGGAAGGTGCGCTGACCAAGGGGCCGTTCAATTCGTTGTGCGGCACGGCTGATCTTAATACTGCATTGGTGTCATTCATTCTATGCAACTATGACGGGTTTACCACGGCTGCAGGACATATCGGCCCGCAACGCCGTATCGACCACGATATCAGTATGCTGATCCCCGAGATCTGGTGCCGCCTGCCGGTCGAACACCGGGATCCCGAATACATGATCGAACACGGATACCTGGAAAAGATGGAGGATCTGGAATACGAGGGTAGAACGGTCTACGCCAGTCGCCTCGGTTATCGGATGACCGAGCGTTTTGTGCATGATCATTTCGGCAAGCTGTTCGACACACCGACAGCAGTGTTTGATGAAGCCATGCTGTGTCCGGAAATACAGGACCTGGACGCTTTCATCGACGGTATCGACAATATTTGCGAAGCGCAGCAACGCGTGGCACACGGTTATTTCACGGACGGTTCTATCGACGATGCCTGTCCGCCACTTCAGGCGCTGCTTCATATCATGGCGAATGGCAATTACAACGGCAAAACCGTTGATGATCCGGCGATTCGTGAAATGTTTACCCGCGATTACCTGCTGCAAAGCGACTGGTACAGTGAGCGACTTGCCATCAAGCAGGCGCGTGATGTGAAACTCTGGCGTCAGCACAGGGCGTACCTGGATATCCAGATGAGAAATCTCGATGACGACGAGATTGACAAGCGCCTTGAAATGGCGGAGCGCATCCGCGAAGCGGATCGTATGATAGGCGTGGTATCAAGCCAGTCCTATCTGGACCGCCTGCAGGGTACGCTCGGTGCCGACTGGATACATCGCGAACAGTAAGTAGAGCGGTCGTCTCAGGCGACGCCACGCAGCCGCGTGGGGCGGCGGCGGACAAGCTGCTTGTCCGGGCGAGTCAAACGGTTTAACAAAAGGGAAGAGGCGGTCATGCTTTCAGGTGCTTCGATCCCCATCAACTGCAGTACCGTGGGCGCGATATTGGACAGGCCGCCGGCGCTTGACAGTTGCCAGTTGTCTTCATCGATGAACATAAGGGGCACCGGGTGGCTGGTGTGCTGTGTATGCGGTTCCCCGGTCAGCGGATGGACCATCTCCTCGCAGTTGCCGTGGTCTGCGGTCAGCAGTACCGAGTAGCCGGCTGTGGTGGCGGCTTCCAGCACGCGTCCGACTTCCTGATCAAGCGCCTCAACCGCTTTTATCACGGCATCTCGTACCGCGGTATGTCCGACCATGTCGCCGTTGGCGAAGTTGACCACAATGAAGGCGTAACGTCCTGTGCTGATGGCGCCGATGACCCCGTCAGCTACCTCCCGGGCGCTCATGCGTGGCTTGAGATCGTAGGTCGCCACCCGTGGTGATGGCACCAGCATCTGTGTCTCACCGGAATACGGATCAGTACGGCCACCATTAAAGAAATGTGTGACATGCGCGTACTTTTCGGTTTCGGCACAATGGAACTGTGCCAAACCGAGTGCACTTATGACCTGTCCCAGCGTGGTTGCCGGGCGTTCCGGTTCGAAGGCAACCGGCATATTCAGACGGCGGTCATAAGTCATCATGCAGGTGATCTGCGCCAGGGGCGCGTCGCCGCGGTCGAAACCGGTAAAATCGCTCGCGCCAAGCGCAGCCACCATCTGACGCGGCCGATCCTTGCGGAAGTTGAAAAAAATGACTGCGTCATCCTGTTCTATGGTTTGTGCCATGGGTAGCAGAATAGGACGGATAAATTCATCGCTGTCACCGGCGGCATAGGCACTGCGGATGGCTGTTTCCGCCGATATGCCCAGCTGGGCTTTACCCAGTACCAGTGCCCGCCAGGCCAGTTCAGTGCGCTCCCATCGCTTGTCACGATCCATGCCGAAGTAACGACCCATGATCGAGGCGATGGCGCCGCCGGCCTCGTGCACACGGGGTTCAACGTCGCGCAGGTATTTCAGGGCGGAGTGGGGTGGTGTATCACGGCCATCCGTGATCATGTGCAACAGCGGTTTCACACCCTGCTGCTGGCATAGTTTCAACAGGGAGAACAAGTGCCGTGTATGACTGTGCACCCCACCATCCGACACCAGCCCGAAAAGATGCAGGGGACGGTTGCGGGCTGCCGCATGCCTTGCAGCATTGGTCAACGCGGTATTGGTAAGGAATTCTCCCTGTTCTATAGCAGCATCGATATGGACCAGATCCTGGCGGATGATGGCGCCGGCCCCCAGCGTCAGGTGGCCAACTTCCGAGTTGCCCATCTGGCCGTCGGGCAGGCCGACAGCTGTTCCGGATGCCGCCAGAAGGGTATGCGGGTAACGGCTAAAATACCCGTCCAGTTGCGGCGTGTCTGCTTCCGCGACGGCATTGTTGATTTTACTCGGACTGGTACCGAAGCCGTCGAGTATGATCAGTATCACCGGATTGCGGGGAACACCCGAGATATTCAAGGCCGGTGCCGTCAGGAATCTTCGGCCGACCAGCTCGTGTTGACTGCGCGCATGTCCAGGCTCCTCTTGTGTTTGTTTCGCCTGGTTTACCCTTCAACATACGTGCCAGAATATGACTTGCCGGCACTGGTTGATAACCCCATGTAATTAATGTTGAAAGTATATTGCGGTCTGTTGGTAACCCTTGTCGGCATGCACAAATCCGGTGCCTTGAAAATGAATTGCACCAGCATGGTATGCAGCGGGAAAGTTTCCTTGAGGGACGAGACGATCCAGATTACCGTATGCGTGTGACACGCATTCATTCGTCCTGCACAGGAAAACGCATAATGTGGATCCAGGCTAGATGTAATCTCGAGTTTCAAATGGGCGCCCCGACGCCATTGATTCTCATGCTTCGCCCCCGCAGTGGTATGCAGCAATGGGTAGCCCGTGAAGCCTATACACTATTGCCAAGCGTTCCGGTGGAGGAGTATACGGACATCTTTGGCAATCTTTGCCAGCGACTGATAGCACCAGCCGGGGATTTCGCTGTTCATACCACAGCCGATGCAATGACTGCAGATGTAGTGGATCAAGCCCCGGGTGCTTTCTTTGTGGAAATCCAGAATTTGCCGGACGCGGTCCTGTTATATCTACTTCCCAGCCGCTATTGCGAATCGGACAGGTTCGGTAGCCTCGCGAGAGACATAGTAGGTAGTGTGCAGTTCGGCTACGATCAGGTGAATAGAATCAGCGACTGGATTCGAAGCTCGATACGCTATACACCCGGATCCAGCGCATTTCCACTATCCGCTGTCGAGGTGCATGCACAGCGCGAAGGGGTGTGTCGCGATCTTGCTCATCTTGGTATCGCACTATGCCGTAGCATTAGCATTCCGGCACGCCTGGTTGTCGGATTCCTGTACGGGCTTGAGCCTATGGACTTGCATGCATGGTTCGAGGCGTATGTTGGTGGCCGCTGGTATACGTTCGATCCCACTGAAGATGCTCCTCGTGGCGGGCGGCTTGCAGTGGCCTACGGGCGTGATGCAGCCGATGTTGCGGTATACCATCAGTTTGGTCCGCCAGCTATTTCCAGTAGTATGGCTGTTCGGGTGGAGTTGCTGGACGATCCTCCTGGCTGAGGCAGGCTGTACCTGGCGAATTTCTAATTCATGCGGTTGTACGTCTAATGAGGAAACACTATGAAGCTACTCAGGAAACTGCCAAATTCGGTTCGCGAAGTACCAGGCCTTGAGTGGGCTATTTTGAAAAAGCTTCCGCTAACGCTGTTGCTAGGGACGATTTTTCCACTGGTGATCAGTCTGGTGAATCGCTGGATTCCGCCGGAAGGGACCGCTGTACAAATCGCCAAACACATCAATTTCGTTGACATTATATCCATTGCGACTGTCATCACGGTCTGGACGGCTGTATTTACCGTGGCTATCGGTTGTTTTGTGGTGGTGGTGATGAAGGGACCTGGATATGTTGCTGACGCCTATGAGCTCGTGGATGCTGAACGTCCCAAGCTCTGACACCGTATATTTCAAGGACACCATATCATGTCATGCCGGTACGCGATGCACACAGCCCTGCAGTGTATTTAGCGTGAGCAGAAGGCTTCAAACTCACGCTCCAGGTGCCTGGCCACTGGTCGCGGTTTTTGTTTTAGTTGGCTGCACCAGCAGTCCTGACAAGCCGGCAACAATGGAGGGGCTGCCAGAATGTGGCTGGCTGCCTAATTGTGTGAATACCCAGTCTGGTCGAGGTGCGCAGCACAGTGAACCGATCAGGGCCGATGCCGAGCAGTGGCAGAAGCTGAAATTGTGGATCGCCGGACAGGAAGACTGGGAAATCACCATCGATGAGAATAATTTCATGCAGGCCGTTGTCAAAACGCCGGTAATGAAATTCCGGGATGATGTGCAGTTACTTTTTCTTCCCGATGACATGTTGATTCAGGTGCGCTCCTCTTCCCGCTTTGGCATGGGCAACCGTGGTGAGCGCGGTTACGGGCCTGGTCCCGGTA
>JBHPFC010000080.1:0-13679 GCA_042576405.1 Pseudomonadota bacterium
GTTCCCTGTTCATGGATTTTATCCTAACTTCCTAAAGTGCAATGGATTTTATTTTCGGGCAGAGGCATCAGTCGTGGTCATCCGTTTACTCAAGAAACCTGATAATACGGCGATATAGCGGGTAAGGAATTCCAGCGTACTATAATGGAGTAACAATTCATGGATCTCGCCACCCTCGTCGGACTGCTGGGTGCTTTCGGTATTATCATTGCCGCCATACTGTTCGGTGGCAGCGCCATCATATTTCTCAATATTCCCTCGCTGCTGATTGTCGGTGGCGGCACCATGTTTGCTGTGGTGATGAAATTCCCGCTGAAACATTTTTTCAGTGCCTTCAAAGTAGCCATGAAGGCCTTTTTCTCCAAGCCTGAAGATCCAGTCAAGCTCATCGAAGAGGGTGTGTTGCTTGCCAATATCGCTCGCAAGGAAGGTGTTCTGGGACTCGAAGGCCAGGATATCGAAAACGAGTTCCTGCAACGCGGTATCCAGCTGTGTGTCGACGGCCATGAGCCGGATTTTGTGCGCACCATGCTGGGCAAGGATATCAACCTTACCATTGAACGCCACGAACGCGGCCAGGCTATCTTCAAGGCTATCGGCGACGTGGCGCCGGCTATGGGTATGATTGGTACCCTGATCGGGCTGGTGCAGATGCTGTCTGCGATGGACGATCCCAAGGCCATTGGTCCGGCGATGGCGGTGGCGCTGCTCACTACTCTGTACGGTGCCATTATTGCTAACGCTTTTGCGTTGCCGATAGCTGACAAGCTGGCGCACCGCAGCCAGGAAGAGCGCCTTAACAAGGGATTAATCCTCGAAACTATCAGTTCCATCCAGGAAGGCCTCAATCCACGTGTCATGGAAGAACTCCTGAAAACCTACCTGCCAGCCAGCCAGCGCGACGCTGTCGGCGAGGCGCAGGCCGACGCGGCTTAAGAGCTCCGCTGCCAGACAGGGATAGAAGGCGATGCCTGAACACGCACCAGCGGCCAAACAGGATAAGGGTTCCCCGCCATGGGTGATGACCTTTGCCGACCTCATGTCTTTGTTGATGTGCTTTTTCGTGCTGCTGCTGTCGTTTTCGGAAATGGACGTTTCCAAGTACAAGGAAATGGCCGGGTCGATGAAAAATGCATTTGGCGTGCAGCGCGATATCAAGGTCAAAGAGCCACCCAAGGGGATCAATGTTATCGCCCGTGAGTTCAGTCCGGGGCGTCCTGAACCGACCTTCCTCAACGTTATTCGTCAGGTGACGACCAATGACCTGCGGATTAACCTGGATCTGGGTAAGGAACGTCGGCGGCCTGTGCCGACACCGAAGTCCAGAAATATTCCGGACAAGGATAAAACCTTCAAGCCTGAAGAAATCGAGAAAAACAAGGCGGTCCAGCAGAAGGTACAGAAAGCCGGTCAAATGGCTGATGACGAGCAGCGTTCCCAGGCGGCTGGCCTGAACGAGGCACAGAAGAAAGAACTGGCCGAAGCGAAGGCATTGGCAGCCATGCGTTTGGACGAAAAGCTCCAGGCTGAAGAAAAGCTGGCCAGCATGCGGTTAAAACAAAATGGCAAAAATGTCACCATTGACGAGAAGTCACTGGACGAATTGCTTAAGGCCAAGGCTGATGCCAAAAAACAGAAGAAACTGAACGAAAGTGCCAGATTGATCAGCAGTGCACTGGGTAAAGAAATCAAGGCGGGTTCGGTGGATGTCGAGACTGCTGGCCAGAAAATAATCATTCGTGTACGTGAAAAGGCTTCATTTGGTTCCGGCCGCGCCGAATTGAAAGGAGCATTCCGCCCTATTCTCACCCGTGTGTCGCAGATATTGAAGAATTCCGAAGGCAAGATTATTGTTGCCGGGCATACTGACAATGTCCCGATTTATACGGAACGTTTCCGCTCCAACTGGGAATTGTCATCGGCGCGCGCTGTGTCCGTGGCACACGAAATGATGCTGGCAACCAGTATTCCGTCGAACCGGTTTTTGATCCAGGGCTACGCTGATACTGATCCGGTTGCGAAAAATGATACTTCAGCAAACCGGGCAAAAAACCGGAGAGTTGAAATTATCCTGCAGCAGGGTGACGATAAAACCTCGGACAAACAACTTAGCGGATCAGCGAAGAAGCCATTGCCGCCAGCCGCCTTGCCACGGGCACCTGGTCTGGAGCAGACTCCAGCGGTGGCGCCGGCTAAAAAGTCCGGCAAGGTAACTGGCAAAACGACCAAACCTGCGGTGAGTGGCGCGACGAAGATGCCGCCAAAGCCGAAAACGCCAGATAAGTCATCCGGTATCCAGGTGGGTGGGTCAAAAGCTGCTGCAAAGAGCAAACAGGCGCCGGCTGAACCTGAAAAGAAGGCAGGGGAGTCGCTCGGTATCAAGGCAGGCGGGAAGTAAACAGGAAAGAGTATGAATGACGACGATCGCAGGGAATATTTTCGAATCGAGGACGAAATTGCCCTCGACTACCGTGAGGTTAATGAAGATGAAGCCGATCAGTTACTGGAGCGTATCAAGTCACGTCTAGTTGACAGATTTACCGCAGCATCCAGCTTTGCTTCAACGACACGCCAGATGGCCCATGTCATTCACAAGGTGCAAACCCAGTCACCGGAGCTGGGGCGTTGCCTGCAGGCCATCGACCAGAAGCTGAATATGATCACCCAGTTGTTTGTAACCGAGGAAATGGATACTGCCCAACAGGCGACCCGCGAGGTGAGTCTCAGTGCCGGCGGTGTGGCGTTTCGCGCGCAGCATGAGCTCAAGACCGGCAGTCTGCTGGAGTTGCGTATGGTGTTGTTCCCGGCGCTGGTGGGCATTGTGACTATCAGCCGTGTGGTTAGTTGCTCGCGTATGGAAGATGACAATAACCGGTTTCCCTGGCAGGTGGCGGTGGAGTACGAGCACTTGCGCGAGACCGATCGCGAGTTGCTGGTGCGGCATATTATGTCCAAAGAAACCGAGCAGTTGCGCGCACTTCGCTCGGAAAACGATCCAACAGGTTCCTAGCTCACTGCTTGTTGTTCCGCTTCCTGTTTCTGCAGCTCCCACAGTTGTGAGTACAGTCCTTCCTGGGCAAGTAATTGCTGGTGGTTACCCTGTTCAATCAGGCGGCCATGTTCCATGACCAGGATGGTATCAGCATCGACTACCGTTGAGAGCCGGTGTGCGATAACCAGGGTCGTGTGATCGCGGGCGGCACTGCTCAGGCTTTCGAGGATGGCTTGTTCTGAATGGCTGTCCAGGCTTGAAGTGGCTTCGTCGAATACCAGGATTCTGGGGTTCTTGAGAATGGCGCGGGCGATAGCGACGCGCTGTTTCTCGCCTCCGGATAACTTAAGGCCGCGTTCGCCGACCACGGTATCATAGCCGGCGGGCAGTCTGGTTATAAAAGTATGAATGTTTGCCGCTCGGGCGGCGGCTTCGATATCGGACTGGCTGGCACCGTGGCGGGCATAGGCGATGTTGTAGCGCAGGCTATCGTTAAACAAAACGGTGTCCTGTGGCACGATGCCGATAGCCGCACGCAGGCTTTCCTGGGTGACGGCGCGCACGTCCTGGCCATTCACCAGAATGCGTCCGGCGTCGACGTCATAGAAGCGGAACAACAGGCGTGCCAGTGTGGACTTGCCAGCGCCACTGGGTCCTACAACAGCGATTTTATGCCCGGCAGGAATGCTGAAGCTCACGTCATGCAGAATTGGCCGCTCGGGATCATAGGCAAAGCTGACCCGGTCGAAGCGTACCTCACCCTTGCCGACGTCCAGCGCGATAGCGTCATCGCGGTTTTGAATTTCCGGCTGCAATTCCATCACATCAAACATCGCACGCATATCGGCTATGGCGTGTTTCAACTGGCTGTAAACGATGCCGAGAAAGTTGAGTGGTATAAACAGCTGCAGCAGAAAGGCGTTGATCAGCACCAGATCACCGATCGTCAGGGTGCCGGCTACCACGCCTTTGGCTGCCAGTATCATGATCAGGGTAACACCGACGGCGATAATGCCCGCCTGACCGACATTCAGGGCTGACATCGATGTCTGGCTTTTTACCGCGGCGTCTTCCCATTCTTCCAGCGAGGCATTGTAACGCTCGAGTTCGTGCTGTTCGTTACCAAAGTATTTAACCGTTTCGTAGTTGATCAGGCTATCAATGGCCTGGGTGTTGGCTTTCGAATCGGTCGCATTCATCAGGATGCGGTATTTCATTCGCCATTCGGTGATCTTGAAAGTGAACAGAACATAGACCACCACCGCCCCGAAGGTGATAAGTGCAAACCCCGGGTCGTAGTTCTTAAGCAGGATACCGGCGATGAGAGTTACTTCAACCAGCGTCGGTAGAATACTGAAGGCCATGTAGTTCAACATCGAGCTGACGCTGCGTGCACCGCGTTCCATGTCGCGGGAAATGCCGCCGGTCTTGCGGTCCAGGTGATAGCGCAGCGACAGGCGATGCAGGTGATCGAGCACCCGTGTGGATACCTGGCGCATGGCACCGTGGCGTACCCGGGAGAAAATTGCATCGCGCAGCTCGTTGAACAGCGAGCTGGCGAGTTTCAGCGCACCGTAAGCCAGCAGAAATGCCAGTGGCAGCACCAACTGGGTGTTTTGGGTATCCAATGCATCGACGATATCCTTCAGCACCAGTGGGATTCCCACATTGGCGACCTTGGCCAGAACCAGCGAACCCAGAGCGATGACCACGCGTCCACGGTAGTCCCAAAGGAAAGGTGCCAGCGATTTCAGTGTCTTAAGGTCATTACCCTGTGAGACGGGAAGTTCTGTTTGACGTGAGTGCATGGCGAGGATTGTACCTGTCTGGCACTGATTTGACGCGCTCTCGCCAGCTTGACGGTTTTCAACAGGCCTGGAGTCTGGCCGATGATCGCCTGCCCGCAGGGTCCGGCCTGTGGAATGCGCGTAAAACGTCGAAAATTCAGCCTGCCGGCTGTTATAATCGCGCGCTTTGTAAGACCGGCTGGAGTTTCGGTAATGCCAATTTACGAGTACCGTTGTGCTGAATGCGGGCACGAAATGGAAAAACTGCAAAAGATCAGTGATGCCCCGCTCACCGATTGTCCCGCCTGTGGTAAACCCGGGTTGCAAAAACTGGTATCCGCGGCCGGTTTCCGCCTCAAGGGCGGGGGCTGGTATGAGACCGACTTCAAGAGTGGCAAGAAAAAAAATATTGCCAAATCAGATTCGAAGAAAGCCGGGTCGAGCAGTAAAGACGGTAAATCCTCAACTGCTGACGGCAAATAAAATGAAGCTCTACCGCCTCGATAAACTGAATATACAACGGCCATAGCCAGGAAACAGACCATCCATGCGCACGCACTATTGTGGAAAACTCGATACCAGTCATCTTGATCAGGACGTTACCCTGGTCGGCTGGGCACACCGACGCCGCGACCACGGCGGCGTGATTTTTGTCGACCTGCGCGACCGCGAAGGCCGGGTGCAGGTGGTCTTTGATCCGGATACCGAAGAAACGTTTGCCAACGCAGAACGGGTGCGCAGTGAATTTGTTCTGCAGGTAAAGGGCCGTGTGCGGCGCCGTCCGGAAGGCACCGAGAATCCCGATATGCCCACCGGTGAAGTCGAAGTACTGGGCAAGGAGCTGTTGATTGTAAACACAGCGGAGACGCCGCCCTTTCACCTGGACGACGATACCGTGTCAGAGGAACATCGCCTGCGCTACCGTTATATCGACTTGCGCCGCCCCGAGATGCTGGAACGTATTCGTCTGCGTTCCGAGGTCACGCGCGAACTGCGTTACTTTCTGGACAGCAATGGTTTTCTGGATATTGAAACCCCTATTCTGACCCGCGCCACGCCGGAAGGTGCCCGCGATTACCTGGTGCCGAGCCGCACGCATCCGGGCGAGTTCTTTGCGCTGCCGCAGTCGCCCCAGCTGTTCAAGCAGCTACTGATGATGTCTGGCATGGATCGCTACTATCAGATTGTGCGCTGTTTCCGTGATGAGGATTTGCGTGCCGACCGTCAGCCGGAATTCACCCAGCTGGATATCGAGACGTCGTTCCTCGACGAAGACGAAATCATGAACCTTACCGAAGGCATGATCCGCGGCTTGTTTGATAAGGTACTGGACGTAAAGCTGGATGATCCTTTCCCGCGCATGACTTACCAGGAGGCAGTGAAACGCTTTGGCTCTGATCGTCCTGACCTGCGTGTGCCGCTGGAGCTGGTCGATATCGCCGATTTGCTCGAGAACGTCGAATTCAAGGTCTTTTCCGGTCCTGCGAAGGACCCCAGGGGGCGTGTCGCTGCGTTGCGCTTACCTAAAGGTGGGGAGCTGACTCGCAAGGAAATTGATGAATACACGAAGTTTGTCGGTATTTACGGTGCCAAGGGTCTGGCCTATATCAAGGTTAACGAACTGGCCAAGGGGCGAGATGGTCTGCAGTCACCCATACTTAAATTCCTGCCCGATGAAGCAGTGGATGAAATTATGCGACGTACGGCAGCCGAAGACGGTGACCTGGTGTTCTTCGGTGCCGACAAGGCGGCTATCGTTAACGAGGCACTGGGTGCCCTGCGCGTTAAACTTGGTGAAGACCGCGGGCTGATGGAAGGCGACTGGAAGCCGCTCTGGGTAGTGGACTTCCCGATGTTCGAATGGGATGACAACCACGGTCGCTGGAACTCACTGCATCATCCCTTTACTTCACCCAAGGAAGAACATCTCGACTTGCTTGAGAGCGATCCGGGTAATTGCCACTCGCGTGCCTACGATATGGTGCTCAATGGCACCGAACTCGGCGGTGGTTCGATGCGTATCTACCGAACCAGTATCCAGCGGAAAGTATTTGAGCTGCTTGGTATCAGCGATGAAGAAGCCGAGGACAAGTTCGGCTTCCTGCTAAATGCACTCAAGTACGGTTGCCCGCCTCACGGCGGTCTCGCCTTTGGCCTCGATCGGCTGGTCATGCTGATGACCGGCGCCCAGTCAATTCGTGAGGTGATGGCCTTCCCGAAAACCCAGACGGCCAGTTGCCCGTTGACCAGTGCACCGTCCGAGGTGCCGGCCAGCCAGTTGATTGATCTTAATATCCGCTTGCGCAAAGTACCTGAAAAACAGGAAGCCTAGGGGCTTCCGTATTCAATTGACTGCTGACTACAAGCGCCCCGAGTCAGTACTCGTAGTCATTTATACGACGGGTGGCGAAGTGCTGGTAATGGAACGCCGGCAGCCGGCAGGCTACTGGCAGTCGGTTACCGGCAGCCTCGAATATGGCGAGGGGGCTGGCGCGGCTGCCATACGTGAAGTGGCCGAAGAAACCGGTCTGGATGTGGCTGAGGTGCTGATTGACTGCGGTTACCAAAACCATTTTGATATTGTCCCTGCCTGGCGAGAACGCTACGCACCGAATGTCAGCAGCAATACCGAATATGTATTCCGTGTGGTATATACCGACAGACCGGCAATCAGGATTAATCTTAAAGAACATAGCCGCTATGACTGGCTACCGGTTGCAGAAACGCTGCAGCGGGTCAGTTCCCGTACCAATCGGGAGGCTATCCGTCGTTTCGTGGTGGCGGATTGATTTACTATTAAGGGGTAGCAGCCACGGTTCGGTTGCTGTTTCAGGAGAGTAAGGCATGCAGGCTAAAGCCATTGAAGTCACATCCTACATGGCTATGAGTGATGAGGAATGTGAGGCGCGCATTGTCGAGGCGAAGCGAGCGCTGGGCGATCGCCTGGTGATTCTTGGCCATCACTACCAGCGTGATGAAGTATTCCGGCACGCTGACTTTTCCGGAGATTCCCTGAAGCTGTCACGGCAGGCGGCGGATTCCAATGCGGAGTTCATTGTTTTTTGTGGCGTGCATTTCATGGCTGAGGTGGCGGATATCCTTTCGCGCCCCGAGCAGATTTCAATTTTGCCTGACCTTGCAGCGGGCTGTTCAATGGCTGACATGGCGAATCTGGCCAAGGTCGAACGTGCGTGGCAGGAACTCTCCAGCGTGATTGACCCCGACGAGACTGTTACGCCGGTAACATATATCAACTCGGCAGCCGACTTAAAAGCCTTCTGTGGCGCACACGGCGGCATTGTCTGTACCTCGACCAATGCGCGGAATGTCCTCGAGTGGTCGTTCAGCCAGCGTGAAAAAGTCCTGTTCTTCCCTGATCAACACCTGGGTCGTAATACCGGATACCGCATGGGGCTCCCGCTGGAGGAGATGGTGGTATGGGATTTTGATAAGCCTATGGGCGGATTGCGGGAAGACGAAATCCGCGCGGCGAAAATGATTTTGTGGAAAGGGTTTTGCTCTGTACATCAGATGTTCAAGCCAGAGCATATCGATGGCTTCAAGGAAAAATACCCCGAGGGCAAAATCATTTCCCACCCCGAGTCCAGTTTCGAGGTCTGCCAGAAATCAGACTATGTTGGCTCTACCGAATACATCATCAAGACGATCCACGCTTCCGCGCCCGGTACGCGCTGGCTGGTCGGTACTGAGTTGAACCTGGTCAACCGCCTGCACGAAGAATGTAAATCTGACGGCAAGTCAGTGCATTTCATGTCGCCGACAGTTTGCATGTGTTCAACCATGTTTCGTATCGATCCCCAGCACCTGCTATGGACGCTGGAGAACCTGCTTGATGGCAAGCCGGTCAACCAGGTCAAGGTGCCGGCAAAAGAAGCTGCGCTGGCGCGTGCTGCGCTGACGCGTATGCTCGAAGTTTCACCATAGCCTTGATCGCTCGCGAGCCTGCGTAATTTCTCAATATTTCAAACGGTTGGTTGTGTGGTGTAAATTGCACCCGGCTATTCAGGATGGCCAGGCAGCGGGCACTTACGTAGCTCGCTGCGCATGCTAAAATCTGCGCCTTTCGAAAATTTCACTATTCAGATCCTGAGAGGCAGCCATGGCCGGACACAGTAAATGGGCCAATATCCAACACCGCAAAAAGGCGCAGGATGCCAAGCGCGGCAAGGTTTTCACCAAATTGATTCGCGAGATTACCGTAGCGGCCCGCTCGGGAGAGCCGGATCCAGCCGGTAATCCACGCCTGCGCCTGGCAGTCGACAAGGCGCTCGGCGCCAACATGAACAAGGACACTATCGAACGAGCAATCAAGCGCGGCTCCGGTGCACAGGATGGCGAGAATTTCGAAGAAATCCTCTACGAAGGCTATGGTCCTGGTGGCGCTGCAGTCATGGTTGATTGCATGACGGATAACCGTAACCGCACGGTATCCGAGGTGAGGCATGCTTTCACCAAGGCCGGCGGTAACCTCGGTACCAGTGGTTCGGTGGCTTTTCAGTTTACCAAGACAGGCATTATCAGTTATCCACCGGGTAGCGACGAGGATGCTGTTATGGAAGCAGCCCTGGAAGCCGGTGCCCAGGATGTGCTGGGGAATGACGATGGTTCTGTCGACGTACTTACCGAACCGGACGAATTCATGAATGTGAAGGAGGCTATGGTAGCCGCTGGATTCGAGCCGGAGAACGCAGAAGTCACCATGCGTGCTGAAAACACCACGCCGCTGGATCAGAAAGATGCGGAAAAGATGATGCGTATGCTGGAAGTACTGGAAGATCTCGACGATGTGCAGGAGGTTTACTCCAATGCGGATATCTCCGAGGAAATTCTGGCGGCATTGGCTTAACTGCGGGGTTGAACCAGGTCGCGCCGGGTTTTACGCATAAATTTGGTTCTGCCGTCCGCACAGACTAGAATGCCCGCAATGATTCGTATCCTTGGCATAGACCCCGGCTCCCGTTTCACCGGTTATGGCCTGATCGACACTGATGGTCAGCGCGCCCGCTATGTCACCAGCGGCTGCCTGCGGGTGAATGGCGATAGCCTTCCAGAGAAGCTAGGCCTGATTTTCAGCGAATTGACTACGCTGATTAGCGAACATAAACCCGTGCAGCTGGCTATCGAAAACGTATTCATGCATCGCAATGCCGATTCGGCTCTCAAGCTGGGCCAGGCGCGTGGCGCGGCAATCTGTGCGGGAGTCACAAGTCAGTTACCAGTTGCCGAGTACGCACCGCGCGAAATCAAGCAGGCCGTAGTTGGCAAGGGCAGTGCGGACAAGCAGCAGGTACAGCACATGGTGCGTGTATTGCTGAACCTTAGCGAAACTCCCCAGGCAGATGCGGCCGATGCGTTGGCTATCGCCCTGTGCCACAGCTATCAACAGCAGGCTATCGAGCGCGTGTCCGCAGCACAAAAACTTCGCAGGGGGCGGCTGCGTTGATCGGTTACCTGTGTGGTGTGTTGCGTGACAAGCAGCCCCCCAGCCTTTTGATCGATGTGCAGGGCATCGGTTACGAAGTCGAAGCCCCAATGACGACTTTCTACGATCTGCCCGAGGTTGGTGAACAGATCACGCTCTATACTCACCTGGCAGTGCGCGAAGACGCCCATACGCTGTACGGGTTTGGTAAGGTGTCCGACCGCAGCCTGTTCCGAACCCTGATCAAGGTCAACGGGGTTGGTGCCAAAATGGCCCTGGCCATTCTGTCCGGTATGGATACCAGCCATTTTGTGCTCTGCGTGCAGGCCGGCGATACTGCGGCACTGGTGAAATTACCGGGTGTCGGCAAGAAGACAGCTGAGCGTCTGATCGTGGAAATGCGTGACAAGCTTGCAGATTGGGCCTCTGAGGCGAGAGTACCGGCAACAGGCGGAACAGCGCGAGTACCTGATGTTGTCAATCCGGTAGAGGAAGCGGTTGGTGCGCTGATCGCCCTGGGCTACAAGGCTCCCGAGGCCAGCCGGATGGTTAGGGCTATTGATACGGCCGGCCTTGGTACTGAAGATATTATTCGCGCTGCCTTGCAGGCGTCGGTTAGCCCCTAGTTGGCAGCGTACTCCTCAGTCGTCCGGCTGAGGCATCGGTAGCCCTGACAGTTTGCACAATTCATGTACCGGGTCGCGTGGAAACAATCTGTAGATATGTTTCTCGTAGGCTTTCTGGTCGTGAAACTGGGTGTTTTTCGGACCCAGTGACGTGACCATCGTGTGCATTGTCGGGTTGACCTGGTTCTCATCGTAGAATTCGCGGAAATACCAGATCAACTCCCAATGATCCACATGCAGATCAAGGCCATCTTCGTTAGCCAGTTCTTTTGCAAAATCTTCATTCCAGTCATCGAGATTCGACAAAAAGCCTTGCTCGTTGGTCTCGATAGTTTTGCCGCCAATACTGAACTGTCTGGTCATCAATATCTCCTGTGGTCTGAGCCAGTCGACTGTATTACTGACAAGCGTAGTCGACTCCCGATGGGGGTCAAGCATATTGCCTGTCTGTATCTTGCGTGAGGTGGAGACCGAAATGATTCGCAGCGGCGGCTGGCTGGCCAAACGACAGGCGTGTCAGTCCGGTGGGTGATACGGAGTTGGTTGGTCGAGGGCGCCGATCAGATGGTTCAGGTTGTCGAATGCAGGGCTTTGGCGTGCCAGGCCAGATGTTCGCCAATAAAGCTGGCTATGAAGTGATAGCTATGATCGTAGCCTTCCTGCAAGCGCAGTGTCAGGGGTAAGCCGCCCGCTTCGCAGGCTGCCTGGAGGTTCTGTGGGAACAGTTGGTCGGCGAGAAATTCGTCAGCGGTACCCTGGTCGACAAGCGCAGGAGGTAATTTTGCGCCACCTTGTATCAGGCAGGTGGCGTCATAGGCTTTCCAGTCTTTGCGGTTGTCTCCCAGATAGGTACTGAAACAGCCTTCACCCCAGCCACACAGAACCGGATTGCAGATCGGTGAAAATGCCGATACCGAGCGATATGCACCCGGGTTCTTCAATGCGCAAATGAGTGCGCCATGACCGCCCATGGAGTGGCCTGCAATTGACTTAAGACCAGGGATAACAGGAAAGTTCGCTTCAATAAAGGCGGGCAGTTCCTGCACGATGTAGTCGTACATATGGTAGTGCTTTGACCAGGGTTGCCGCGTCGCGTTGACGTAGAAGCCAGCGCCCTGGCCAAGATCGTAGCGGTCTGCAGCATCAGGTACATTATCACCGCGCGGGCTGGTATCAGGTATCACCAGTGCCAGTCCGTGCTCGGCAGCATAGCGCTGGGCGCCAGCCTTGACGCGAAAATTGTCGTCGGTACAGGTGAGGCCGGACAACCAGTAGAGTGCTGGCACCTTGCCGCTTTCTGCCTGTGGTGGCAGATAGACGGAAAAAGTCATGCGGCAGTGGCAGCTGTCTGAATCGTGCTGGTAGCGGTTCAGGTAGCCGCCGGATTCTTTTACACTTTCGATCTTTTCCACAATACCATCCCTAGAAAATGATAACCGAGCGAATGCTTTTACCCTGGTGCATCAGGTCGAACGCTGTGTTGATCTCTTCCAGCGGCATGGTATGGGTAACCATGCTGTCCAGTTCGATTTTGCCGTTCATGTAATTGTCGACGTAGCCGGGTAATTCGGTACGGCCTTTGACGCCACCAAATGCCGAGCCTTTCCAGGTACGCCCCGTAACAAGCTGGAAAGGGCGGGTGCATATTTCCTGGCCAGCGCCGGCCACACCAATAATGGTCGAGACACCCCAGCCCATGTGGCAGCATTCCAGTGCGTCGCGCATGACTGCAGTATTGCCAATGCATTCAAAGGAGTAATCGACGCCGCCATTGGTCATTTCAACAATGGCCTCGGTAACACCAACACTCAGTTCTTTCGGGTTGACGAAGTCCGTGGCACCCAGCGCTTTTGCAATATTGAACTTTTCGGGATTGACATCGACAGCGATGATGCGGCCCGCTTTGGCCATCACTGCGCCCTGTATGACAGATAATCCGATGCCGCCCAGTCCGAAAACTGCGACCGTAGAGCCAGCTTCGACCTTCGCGGTATTGAGCACTGCGCCAATACCGGTGGTAACGCCACAGCCCAGCAAGCAGACCTTGTCGAGTGGCGCGGCAGGATTGATCTTGGCAAGAGCAATTTCCGGGACAACAGTGTATTCAGCAAATGTCGAGCAGCCCATGTAGTGGTAAATGGCTTTTCCGTTGTGGGAGAAGCGACGCGTGCCGTCCGGCATGTAGCCAGTCCAGAGAGTGGGTGCAATCGTCTGACAGAGGTTGGTTTTGGTGGATTTGCAGTACTCGCAGTGTCCACATTCCGGGATGTACAGCGGGATCACATGATCGCCCGGTTTCAGGTCTTTTACGCCGGGGCCGCATTCGACGACCTCGCAGCCACCTTCGTGGCCGAGGACACAGGGAAAGGCGCCCTCGGGATCATCGCCTGACAGGGTAAAGGCGTCGGTATGGCAGACGCCGCTGGCCACCACTTTCAGCAGTACCTCGCCTTCCCGTGGACCTTCAACGTCGATTTCTTCGATAGACAGGGGTTGTTTGGGCGCCCAGGCAACAGCGGCTTTCGCTTTCATGCGGATTCCTTGCAGTCAGTCGTCATTTTTCAGGGCGTCTACCCTAGCGGAATTACCCCGGCATCACAATTTCGGTTATCCTGAATCCCATGATTGAACCCGATCGGATTATCACTGCCAGCGCATCTTCGGAAGACGAGGCGCTGGACCGCGCCATTCGGCCCAAAACACTGGCAGACTATGTTGGTCAGCCGCAGGTCAGCGAGCAGATGGGAATCTTCATCGAGGCAGCACGGCGGCGGAAGGATGCGCTGGACCATGTGTTGATATTTGGCCCTCCCGGCCTGGGCAAAACCACC
>JBHPFC010000081.1:0-13322 GCA_042576405.1 Pseudomonadota bacterium
ACATCACTCGCGGCCGTGGTGTCACCATACATCGGCGTGATTGTGCCAATGTGCTGCGGCTCAAGAATGAAGATCGCGAGCGCCTGATTGATGTCGAATGGGGCTCCCAGCCTGATCAGGTGTTCCCGGTCGATATTCAGTTACAGGCCTACGACCGGCCCGGTCTGTTACGCGATATATCCACGCTACTGGCGAACGATCGCGTCAATGTGATGGGGATAAATACGCATACCGACAAGCAGGATATGGTGGCCCGTATGGAGCTGCATGTGGAGGTTACCGATATTGGTCAACTGAGCAGAATACTGAGCCGAATTGGCCAATTGCCAAATATAATTGAAATCAGGCGCAAGGTGTAAACAACGTTGCTTGATGATGCCCGCTGACTATCAAGCAGGTTAAATTTGTGCCTTTAGTGCCAGGGGGCAATAGCCAACCCCTTATCCGGTCGAGGTTTGGCCGATGACACGGGTGGTGATCGCAGTGAATTACGTTCAAACTGCGGCATTAAGGAAAATGATTTGGCTGTTTGCGGGACGCCAGAAGTACCAGGGATGTCCAAGAAGTTACCTAAAGTTCTGATAGTAGATGATGTTGCAGTCGCTCGGTATCTGATGCGACCTGTGCTGTGAAGTCTGGATGTAATCCCGTTATTCGACGCCAGTAATGGTATTGAAGCGGTTTCCCTGTTCAGGCGCGAACGTCCCGATATTGTATTTTCTAGAACTATGCATGCCCGGTATGGACCGGCTTCAGGTGCTGCAGGCAATGCTTGCGGACAACCCTGCGGCGTTTATTGTCATCGATAGCGCGGAAAATACAGCAGAGAATGTGCGTACGGCGCTGGGGCTTGGTGCCAAGGGATTTATCGTCAAGCCATGCAATATGCAGAAGGTACGGGATATTCTCGATAGCTACTTTGTTTATATTTCATCACCAGAAGATGTTGCAAATAAATGCCTGTATCGCTTGTTAAGGACGGTAGTGATACAGAGGGTAATTGGGATTTAACTATACGAAATTCACTGGCAATTATGGCGTCCCGGAGAGGAGTCGAACCTCCGACCTAGCGCTTAGGAGGCGCTTGCTCTATCCAGCTGAGCTACCGGGACAGCGAACGAAGCGTGCATATTAACAAAGCTCATGAATATCAGCCAGTAGCGAGGATAATGCATGTACCGCAAGATAAAAGCGGGCGCTGGGCGGTGTATGCTGAAGACAATGGTGACGATACAGATGAGCAGGCCGTTGTCACGCAGACGTGAGATAGTGCCAGCCCAGTCGGTCTTGGCATACCACTGGTCAGGGGACTGTTTGACAGACCGTGACTGGCTGGTAAACGCTAAACCGGGACGCCAGCCTGTTTGCCATTAACCTGGATCGGGTGTTTTCTGTCGAACAGGATTCCATGGCTGGCGGCGACGTGGAGTTGTTTTTAAAGAGAGCGAGGTGCCGGCTGCTGATCAAGGCAAGTGAATCACTGCGAAACCGGTTAAAGTCAACCCGACGCGACTTCTTCCTGCGGAGCGTCGTCCAGCTTATTACCAATTTCTGAATTTTCTGCAGAAGTCGCTGTCAGCGTTCCCATAATAATGTTCATCTCAGCAGTGGTATTTGCCAGCTCGTCGCACCAGTAGCCAATGTGTTTGTTGTCTTCGTTCGCGCCGTGTGTAACGTTGTTGATAGTTTCCATAACGCGACTGATCCCCGTCGCAGCCTGACTCTGTTGGTCGGCCGCTCCCAGGATGCCACTATTGATTGCTTTAAGGCTCGCAACAGTACCAACGATTTCCGCAAAGGTGACCGTTGCCTGTTCTACCATATCTTCACAGACACTGGTTTTTTCCGAACTTGAATTGATTACCTGGCCAGCCTGATCAACGCTGGCCAGCAGGGTTTCGATAATTGACTTGATGTTGGTGGTTGCTTCCTGGGTACGTGCCGCCAGTGAACGTACTTCGTCGGCTACTACAGCGAAACCACGGCCGGCATCGCCAGCGCGCGCGGCTTCGATGGCAGCATTCAGAGCCAGTAAATTGGTCTGATCCGCCACGCCGCTAATCATCTCCAGCACAGAGGCGATATCGCGGGATTTTTCACCCAGCTCACTGATAACGGTAGCCGCCTCCGAAACATCGGCCGACAGGGACATCACCGCACCTATGGCATTGGTCATGACTTCTTTGCCTTCCTGGGCAAGGTTATCCGACTCCATGACATGTTCGGCCGCTAAACTTGCTTCCTGCGTCACCTGGTTAACAGCCGCGGTCATGGTGGTGATGTCGTTATCGACGCTGGTTGTTTCCTGCTCCTGCCTGGCCATGAGTTCAGTGGCGTTATCGTTGACCGTGGCAATTTCTGCAGCAACATGGGCAAGTTGGCTCGAAGAACTGCCAAACATATCAATGACCGGCTGCACCCTGTCGGTGAGATCGCGGGTTGCTTCTGTCAACGACGCAAAATCCCGCCAGTGGTTTGCCTCAGGAAGATGGCTCTGGTCGGTGTCGCCTGCGTAAAATGCGCGAATGTCGTCAGCTGCCTGTTTGAGCGGCTTGGTCAGTCCCGCGCTCAGTAACTGCAAGGATATAATGGTAACAACCAGACTGACTCCGGCTGCTGTGTACAAGAGTGTCTGCTCTTCGATCGCGCTCAGGGCGAGTGCAAAGATAATCGTGGTCTGGATGGTTAACAGGGCCGTAAGGGCTTGTTTCAGACCAAATTTGGGTATTGTTTGCCACATAGTGTTGCATCCCTGCTGTCCGGGGGGAGGCCACGAATCGGGTGGCAGCCGAATACAATTATAATTTCGGCTAATTTGTAAGATTCTTTATCGCTTCAGGATGACTATGTACGCTGACATATCCATGGTCTATAGTCGGACCCATGGAGCTGCCGCGCTTATCGCTATTCCCCCTTCTGGATGCTTCGCAGCCGCTGCGCAAGCGTGCTCCAGCGGTGGACGAGAACGGCAGGGCGTTGTCGGACTTCATGATTATTATCCCCAACTTGCGCAAGCGTCCCGAGCAACGCATACAACAGACCATGCAAGACATTCATCGCGTTCTCGCCGGCTTTGATGATTCGGTTGTATTTGCGGAATTGAACCTGAGGCTGAATCTGCTGTGGGTTTCTATTCGGCCCATTACGGGTATCAGGGACGACATCGCTCAGGCCCTGCGAGCGGTTATTCCTGATGCGCGCCTGGTGTCGCATATCTGATAGCCTGAGCCTGCCGGGTTAAGGTATGTGTCTATCCTTTACAAGAATTAACCTGCTGCTTGTGGGTGAAAATCTGTCACATCAGTTGCAGAAACGTTCGGTGATTTATCCGGGGCATCATCGAGGAAGGCTTTCAATCTACATATCTGGGCCGGGCCGGGAGTATTGAGAAAAGGAAATATTTCTTCATAGTAAAAGCTGGTGTATGTTTAGCATATGGCCGTTGCCGTCTTCAGATTCTATGAGGAGTTAAACGACTTTCTCCCCGCCAGGCGGCGCAAGATCGAGTTTGAGCACCACTTTGACCGGCGCGCCTCGATCAAGGATATGATCGAGTCACTGGGAGTGCCGCATACGGAAGTTGAACTGATTCTGGTCAATGGGCAGTCCGTGGATTTCTCCTACATGGTGGAAGACGGCAACCGTATCAGCGTATACCCCGTATTCGAAAGTCTGGATGTGTCCCCACTGTTGCGGCTGCGGCCTGAGCCGTTGCGCGACCCACGCTTTGTCGTGGATTGCAATCTCGGACGACTGGCGCGCTATCTGCGCCTGCTGGGGTTCGACTGCCTTTACCGAAACGACTACACGGATGCTGGTGTGGCGCTAATCAGCCAACAACAACACCGTATTGTTCTCACTCGAGATCGCCGGCTTTTACACCGTAAAATCATCACTCACGGATTTTATATCCGTGCATCAATGCCAAGAGAGCAGGTGCGTGAAGTGCTTCGGCGTGTTGACCTGTATGCAATGGTGCGGCCGTTCAGTCGCTGCACCCGGTGTAATGGTCTGTTAAACAGTGTTAAAAAAAATCTGGTCGATCACCGTCTGGAACCCAAGACGCGCCGCTACTATCAGGAATTTTTGCAGTGTAGCGAATGCGGACAGATTTACTGGCAGGGCAGCCATCACCAACGAGCGCAGCGGCTGATTAAGGAGTTTTTGGCGAAAGCCCCCACGGGCTCAGGTTGAAGGATCTGCTTCCTCGAACGACAGCGGTGACTGTCGACAGGATTAATGGACTTTATCCCCGATCAGGATACCGTTATCGTCTGATTCCTATCGGGCTGACTTCGGCCCGGACGCTGCTCCGTTTAGCAATTACCACTCGGTTTCTGCCGCTCTCTTTGGCCTGATAAAGAGCCTGGTCGGCTTTCTTTATCAATTCGACAGGAGTTTCGCCAAGATCGGGGTAGATGGAAATGCCTATCGATACAGTGACTACACCCATGTCGGAGCCTTCATAGCGAAGGCTGAGCCGACTGATGGACTCGCGGATATCAGTAGCTCTTCTTTCCGCTATTTCCAGCGAGGCACCAGGCAGGCAGAGTACGAATTCTTCGCCACCAAAGCGACAGGCAATGTCCTCCTTGCGACTGTTCTTGACCAATATGTGGCTGAGTTCGCGTAATACCATGTCACCGGCATCGTGACCGAAAGTGTCATTGATCTTCTTGAAATGATCGATATCGATCATCATGAAGGAGACCATTGCTGCTTCACTTCTCGATGCGCGATGCAGCTCGCGTTCGAAAGATTCTTCCATATAGCGGCGATTGAACAGACCGGTGAGCGGATCGCGTATGGACTGATTCTGCAATTGCTCCCTGGATCTGAGGCTTGCCAGTGCCATTGATACCTGTTTTGCAATGGTTTCGGAAAAATCCGGACGTATCATCGCATTAATGTCGGCCGCCTGCCCGATAGCGGAGTCGGTAACAGGTTTGGCCTGGAAATGCAGTAGTCCAAAAGTCTCACCCTGTGCCGCAAGCGGCATGCAGAATGACATATCCGGTTTGTCTTCCGGCAAGTGGCGGCAGAAAAGTACTGACTCATCTGCTTTCGACGTGTAGGCTAAACCACGTCGCACGGCGACACAATCCTCCGGTAAAAATGCTGCCTCCCTCGGTGGTTGGGCCCCCCAGGTGCCGACCGACTGCAAATTGGTGCCGGTATCGTCGATAATATACAAGGCGCCGGACATCTCGGGGAGCAGTATAGGCATAAAACGGGTAACGACTTCGTACGCTTCGCTGACGTTATGGCAGGAATGCAGCAAGTCGGCCAGTTCACTTAGAGAGGTGATGTCCTTGGTGCGATGCGCCATTTCATCGATAGTGGCGTTTAACTTCCGGGTAGCCTCTCGACGTTCGGATACGTCGCGGACAATTGCGACGAAACGTGGTGATTCCCCTGTGGGATCGATGTATTGAAGGAATATTTCAACCGGTATCCTTGCTCCGTACTTATGCTGGTGCACAGTTTCGAAGCTCAGCGATGGCTGCCTGCCCGAAATCAGCGGCTCGATCATGTCCCGGAATTCCTGCTCGGTAATTTCCGGCTTGATATCATATGGCCTCATATTCATGAGTTCGGATTCTGAATAGCCAACTTGTTCCATGGCGCCCTGGTTTACATAAAAGAACTTCAGGGATGCGGACTCGAACATGAATACGCAGTCCATGGTCTGGTCAAGGGTGATCTTGAACTGGCTCAGGTCATGTTCTGACCGGCTGCGTGACATTTCGTTACCGATCCATTGTGCCAGTAGCTGAATGAGTGATAACTCATTGGCAGAGAATGGCTGCTGATGAATTTCTGGGGAGGAGAAGTTAAGTGTACCGTAACGTTGGCCATCAACGATGATGGGTGCGCCAATGTAGGATTCAAGTTTGAAATTTTGGTAACAGGGATGATTGCAGATTTCGCTACGGCCTGCATTTTCAAACGCTATCGCACTGTTTGCAGCATAGGTATGCGCGCAATAGGTCTCATTGAACCTGAATGTCACTCCCGGGGCGGGTGCATCTTCCGGCCCCTTGATATATTCAATAGTATAGATTTCATTTTCAATGTGGCTGACAATGCCCAGTGACTGCTCGAAAGTACCCAGTCCAAGTTCAAGCAACTGTTGTATTTTTTTCTCAAACGATGTCGCTGGGTCGGCGGCGATCTCGTTCAGTCGGGTCAGTGCCTGTGATTCCCGTAATAAATTATTTTCAGCGTTCTTGCGGTCGCTGATGTCTTTTACCAGACCGGTGAATTTCTTTTCATCACCTAGGGACATTTCGCTGACAGATAGCTCGATCGGGAATGTTGTCTGGTCGCTGCGGCACCCTACCAGCTCACGTGTGGTACCGATAACATAAGCCTTGCCCCTTTCAAGGTGTTCTCTCAGGTAGTTGCCATGTCCGCTGTGACAGGGTTCTGGTATCAGCATCGAAATATTTTTGCCTACCATCTGGGCTATCGAATAACCAAACAAGGTTTCTGTTGCCGGGTTTGCAGACTCGATAACGCCTCGTTCATCAGTGGTAATCAGTGCGTCAACGACCGACTCGAGGATGGTTCTGTTCTTGATTTCGCTTTCCAGTTGTTTTTTGTTTGCGAGTTCGAGCTCCATAGTACGCTGCTTGACTCGATCTTCGAGCTTTTCGTTGAGTTCCTTGACTTCTTTTTCTATCCGCTGTCGTTCGCTGATGTCAAGATGAGTGCCGACCAGTCGAGTAGCCCTGTTTTCATTGTTTCTTACTGCGAAAGCGCGAGACAGGATATCGACCCAGTGTCCATCCTTGTGACGCATACGGAATGTAACTTCGTATTTGTCACTGGCGCCAGAGATGAAGTCTTCAAGAAGTGGTGACAGTGTTTCCATATCCAGCGGGTGTACAAGCTCTTGCCAGGTTTCCAGTTGATTACCGAGTTCATTTTCTTCGTAACCCAGCATCGACTTCCAGCGGGGCGATAAGAACATCACGTTGCTGTCAATCTTCCAGTCCCACAGGCCGTCATTAGCTCCCTGCATCGCCAACGAAAAACGTTCCTCACTTTCCTTTAGAGAATTTTCCCGGGTTGTTATCGAGTTGACCATGTTGTTGAAAGTATCTGTCAGCTCGGCAACTTCGTCATTTCCATCGGGTATGAGGTTGACATTATTGTTTCCATCGCTGATCGATTTGACCATGCCGCTCAATGTTGTAATAGGGCGGGTTACCTTTTTAGACAGCAGCCATGACCCTATAAATACTATAACCAGAGCGAAGCCCAGTATCGCGCCAAGCATCGACTGCAGGCGGGTGACTGGTGCTATCATTTGACTCCTGGGCACCAGCAGGCCAACAGAGTAATCAGAAGCTTCGACCGGTGCGTATACGAGATAGAGTTCTTCGCCGGTCTGCGGGTCGGTAAACAGCGTGTGGCCTCGTTGTCCGGCAACCATCATATTGCCCGCTGCGGCCAGTTCTGCGACAGGCTCCTCGGTTATCTTCCTGACAGCCGCAACTTTTTCGCCAATTTCATTGAATATTGGTTGACCCTGTTCATTCTTTTTAATGTGCACAACATAAGAGGGGTCCCAGTGATACCAGTAAACGCCGCTTGAAGTAACCAGGAAGAAGCGGGATTCCCAGTTGCGGTGTTTAATGATGTCGTCAAAGATCAGTTGGATCTTGTTTTCAAAATAACTCCAGGGTAGTGCGCCTCCGATCATGCCTGTAATTTTACCGTCATCGGCGTGTATGCTGGCGGCAACGACGATCTGTTTTGCTCCCGTGGTATAGGAAATCATGGGCTCTGAAACATAGACTCTTTGCTCATGTTTATCGTTGTCACCAACCGTTGTCTTCCAGTAGTCACGTTTTGCTATGGTTTTGGGTGCAGCCTTTGGATCCATATCGTCAAAGGTACGCAGCCCGTCCAGCGATGGATTGCCACCAGCTGTGTTGTAGAAATTACCATTTGGGGTGCCGAGGATGAATTTTTCGTAGATGCCGCCGTGCCGGGCCAACTCGTCAATCAGAAGAGGGCGGATAGACTTGAAGTCCATACTTTTTAGTAACGGGGAATGGGCGTAGGCGTTGATTTCCGACTTTCGGGTGCTGAAAAACCCGGACAGATCGTTTGCGCCCGCATCGAGGTAGCCCTGGACGATATCGATGGCCAGTGCACGGGTCTGATTACTACTCTGCCAAAGTGTGGCCGACATCGCCAGTACCAGCGGCACACTGGCGATTATGAGCATGTAGCTTACAAATTTTGGGCGAAGCTTCATAATGCGGATACTTCCCTATACCCCCTATTCGGCCTAGCGGCACTTTAGTGGGTTTTATTTAGTATCCCGCGCAAACTCGATGGTATTGTGATCCTGGAGGCTGAAAAAAGTGTAATTATGGGTCGTATGTTTACCACCGCGAGTGAAGCGAACCAGGTTGTCTTTTTTCTGCCGGATCACCACACAGTCCCGGCCCTTGCCTTTGGTCTGGTAGAGCGCCGTGTCAGCACGCTGCATCTATCTCGTTTAATTGTTGTTCAAGTTTCGGTGGGGTTATTCACTGAACTTTTCAGAATTGGTTTAGGTGATCAGTGCGAAAATGTCGGGCGAACGCGTGGTCAGCTCAGGAAGCGGTTTTTGATTTCCGCATCAGGTACCCAGCAGGCATCTCGTTTACCGTACCACTGGTAGCGTCGCTGACCTATCCAGTCATAAACCCGGTTTCGGATAAACGGCGGTACGATAACAAAAGCAAACATCAGCGGCCATGGCATATCCATTAATGTGGCAATACGCAGGGCTGCACTGGATTTGATAGTCGCTTTGTCGTGATGAATAAGCACCATGGAATTCAGCCCCAGGTCAGACAGACCATATTGAGCAATTAAGCGCTGACCGGTCTCAGATTGAATTTGGCAAAACATGATATTCGAGCGCGAGTTTCTCGCGATTACAAACTGCACGCTTGAGCTGCAGAAATTGCACTCACCATCGAACAGCACTATGGGTTGGTTCTGCAATGTATCCCTGGTCCTCATCTGTACTGATTCTGTGCTCTGTAAAAAGCCCGGTATCTTTCCGGTGACCGTTTGAATGGTTCAGTCAAGGGCAGGATCCAGTCAGCCCGCTTGAGGCTCCTGTCAATCCTGGCCAAATCCACGGACGGGTCAACCATGGTCTGGGCTTTGCGCCCATTCAGTGAAACTTTTGAAATGACGTTCACCTCGGCGCTTTCGACATTGTATGCCGATTTCCAATGGTCGGCGAGATAGTGTGCGAACTGCAATATCATGTCCGGCCGCGTTGACATCTTTCTCGCCTGACGGCTGGTCAAATAGGACTCGGGGTCGACGCGCCAGGTGCGCTCAGTGAGCGGATCGCGCACGATGAATTCCGCCTCACCGTGCTTGGCGCGCAATTTCATCTGCCATGAATAAGCATGGCCTTCTTCTGTCCAGCTTACGTTGCCGGGATAAAGTAAATGCCGCAACGGCATAAGGACCTGGTAAGCGAACCACAGCCCGATAGCGCCGATAATAAAGTTTTGCGCTACCGGTCCTGGCAGCCAGTTGTGAGTCTCTGCTGAACGGGTACCAGCGGTACTTCGGCGCGCTTCTGTTTTTCTGCCAAACAAGGCGCGAAGTTTCCGCCAGGCCTGCTTCGGCCAGTCCGGGTCGAAGAAAATCAGGGTGGCAAACAGCGTCAGCCAGGGGAATATGCCGATACTGAAGACGAAGTGATTGAGTGTATGGAAACACGCGTATATCAGGAAGACATATATTCTGGTACGCCGCCACAGTAACAGGGGAGCGCCAATGATATGCAATATGATTATGCCGTAGGCTGCCACGCCAACAGACCAGTCCTGTAAAAAATAGTCCCCTATAACGGGCATATCAGACCGACTTGCCAGCCACGTACTGAGTGGTTCCAGCTGTAGCCAGTCGCTGTTCAGTTTTACAATACCGGCGTAGATATAAACGACTTCGAACTGGGCTCTCAGCAGCCAGATACTCCAGGCTGGTACGGTATCAGATCTTTTGTCAGGTTTTAGCCGGGCGTCAACTGCGAAATAGCGATTGGCTGGAACAATGCAGAGTATAAAGCTGACGAGTATGACCAGATACAAAATGATTTAAATAATGCGCCTGTTCCAGCAGGAATATATAGCTGAAGGCGATAAAAAAGAGATGCGTGCTTAGGCGATAGAACAGCCCGATGGTGATGAACAATGCCAGGATAGCGACCAGTGCATAGTGCGCATACATCAAGTCGCCTGGCCAGGGTTCGATCCACTCAAAGCCGAAATATTTAAAGTGAAAATCCGGCTCAATGTAATACTTGGTTATCCAGTCGTAGCTCCAGTAACGCCAGACTTCCCAGAGCATAATCAGGCCAAAGCCGATACGAAACACCACTAGTGAAGACGCGTCTACGGCCTTGAACATGTTTTGTCGGGTTCCTTCCAGGAACGTTTTTGCCAATGAATTATCCATATCTCCTCGACCGGTCAGAATGTGCTAATTGGGAAAATAATCACAAACAAAAACGCCTTTTATGCCTTTATTTATAGGCTTTTAGTGGGGACGGGGCAGGGGTTGCCTTTATTCCTCTTTGCAGTGAAAGTTGTACTTGCAGATGCGCCTGAGGCAAACCCGAGTAAAGACTAGGGTCAGCCCCTGGTGGATTGATTGCAGCAGGTCAGGATGACTTTCGTTAGGGAGCGTTTTGCCGGGGAAGTATTTTCGTTGCTTCGTCCAGCTGGTAGACCTGCCCCCCAAGCTTACTACCATGCCTTTCCCGGTTCAGTCGGCTTACGAAGGGTTCCCGTATTCAGATCCATTTCATTGACGGTGGTGATCACCTGGCACGACTCGCAAAGGCCGCCGGTATCTCCCCAGGGCTTTGGGGCTCACAGGTCGAACGTAATGGATGCCAGTACGGCCCTGTTATAGATGTGTGATATGCAAAAGCTGGCTGTCCTGATCTACTGGCTGATGTAATAGCCAGCGGTGTGCGGCGATCGCTCTTGGTTATGAGATAAGAAAAACAATAGGTTAAGGGGGAGGTAATAGTGGAACCGAGGAGGGCCAAGCGCTGCCGAAATCACGGGTCAATCAAACTGTTTCCACTGGACTGCTTTTCGTTTTATTGTAGGTAGTGTTTATCTGTAGCGCAGCGCCTGCTATTACCATCGAGGCACCTGTGTTGATCAAAAACATCGTGCAACCTGAAAGCCGGAATGGAGTTTCGCATATGGCAAAACTTAAGATTAATGGAGAGCTCCTGGACATCGGTGGCGATGATACGACACCACTGCTATGGGTGCTGCGCGAGAAGCTCGGCCTGACGGGCACCAAGTACAGCTGCGGTATCGGCATATGCGGTGCCTGCACGGTGCATATCGATGGCGAGGCAGTCCGCTCCTGCGTTATGCCCGTCTCAGCGCTAAACGAGTCCCAGGAAATCGTCACGATCGAGGGCCTTTCAGCCGATGGCAGTCACCCGCTCCAGAAGGCATGGGCGGAACTGGACGTGCCGCAGTGCGGGTACTGCCAGCCCGGCATGATCATGAGTGCTGCGGCGCTGCTCAAGGACAATCCCGATCCCAGCGATGCCGATATCGATGCGAACGTGACCAACATCTGTCGTTGCGGGACCTTCAACCGGGTGCGGCAAGGCATTCATATGGCCGCCGACCTGAATAAGCGCGGGAGGTCATGATGGGCGCAGAGCCTGTGAATATTTCGCGCCGGGAATTTCTGATCGGAACGGCCACGGCAGGTGCCGGCTTCTCGCTCGGTATGTACCTGCCACTGGCAGGTGGTGCAGAAGTGGCTGACGGGGCAGCGACACCGGAGCTCAATGCCTGGGTGGTCATCGAACCGGACGACACCGTGATTATTCGTATTGCCCGCTCCGAGATGGGGCAGGGTACCCTGACTGGCCTGGCGCAAATGGTCGCCGAGGAGCTGGAGTGCGACTGGTCGAAGGTGACCACCGAGTATCCCACGCCGGGACAGAATCTTGCCCGCGACCGCATCTGGGGCAGTTTCTCGACGGGCGGCAGCCAGGGTATCCGTGGCAGCCATGACTATGTCCGCAAGGGAGGCGCAGTTGCCCGGGAAATGCTGATCGAGGCTGCGGCCGAGGCCTGGGGTGTGCCGACCGATGAATGCCGGGTATCCGCGAGTGTCATTACGCATACACCGACAGGGCGCACAACGACCTACGGCAAGGTAGCCGCGGCTGCGGCCGGGCTGTTCCCGCCTGAGCAGGTCGAACTCAAGGATCCAAAAGACTGGAAGCTAATAGGCAAGCCGGTCAAACGCCTGGACACGCTTGACAAGCTGACCGGCAAGCAGGTCTTCGGTGCAGATCTGCAGATGCCCGGTATGCTCAATGCCGCCATCAGGGCCTGCCCGATATTCGGCGGCAAGCTTGAATCATTCGATGACGCCAGGGTGCGCAAGATGCCTGGGGTACGCAAGGTCGTTCGGGTTGAGGACGATGCTGTCGCCGTGGTTGCCGATACCTGGTGGCAGGCAAAGACGGCACTGGATGCACTCCCGGTGACCTGGGACAAGGGGCCAAACGCCGGGGTCAGCAGTGCCTCGATCGAGCAGATGCTGGACGAAGGCTTGAGCGCTGATGATGCCTTTGTCGGTAACCAGGTGGGTGATGCCGGCAAGGCCCTCAAGGGTGCGGTGAAAACTGTGGAGGCGATCTACGCTTATCCCTACCAGAGTCACGCGACCATGGAGCCGATGAATGCCACAGCGCGCTGGACCGAGAATCGTTGCGAGGTCTGGTGCCCGACCCAGAATGGCGAGGCCGCGCTGCAGGCCACGGCCGAGGCGGCCGGGTTGCCGGCGGCTCAATGCGACGTCTACAAGATCCACCTGGGTGGTGGGTTTGGCCGGCGCGGCGCTTTCCATGATTTCGTCACCCAGGCCGTTGCGATTGCAAAGCAGATGCCGGGGACACCGGTAAAACTGCTGTGGACGCGTGAAGAGGATATGCAGCACGGCCACTACCACCCGATCACCAAAGCGAAAATGGTGGGTGGGCTGGATGACAAGGGCGATCTAGTCGGACTGCATGTGCGTATCTCGGGCCAGTCGATACTGGCCTCGGTCAATCCGAACTGGATGGAAAACGGGGTCGACAAGTTCACCTTCCAGGGACTGTTGCCCGATGGTGATCATGGCATCAGCTACAGCGTCCCGAACCTTCTGGTGGAACACGCGATGCGCAATCCGCCGGTGCCTCCGGGTTTCTGGCGTGGTGTGAACGTCAACCAGAACGCTATCTACATGGAGTCCTTCCT
>JBHPFC010000082.1:0-7500 GCA_042576405.1 Pseudomonadota bacterium
CACTCCATCTTTCTGGATAAAGATAAAGTGTTGCGCTCACCGATTGAACCCACCGTTATGAACCTGCCATTCGTTGATTTTCAGCGAATGGCAGGAGTTGGCCGAACTAGGAAGTACAGGAACCCCGCATCAGCGGGGTTTTCTTGTATGGTGAACGGCAACTTTAGACAAAAGCAGACATTCGCTTACCGTTTTTAGAATGTCTCGTTTCTGCCCAAACATGGGGCCAGTTCTAGGCTTTTCCCCTCCAAACCCTTTTTATATAAAGCCGTTTGAAATTGGCTTTTTTATATTTCGGAACGCTTATTCGCCCCGTTTCTGCTTAACGAATATGGCGAATTCCAGGCAAGCACAGGATCGTCGAGGGGGTGCTACCCCGGTGGTAACCATGCCGTGACCTACCCATACCCTTCCCTGACCATGACATAACCTAGACGTAACCATAGTGCAGCCTTAACTCAACCATGCTGTAACCTTGGGGTAATCTTAGGGTGGTTATCTACAAGCCTAGGAGGGAATGAAAGGCAAAGCACTTCCAAGAATTCCCTTGGTTTCAGGGAATACCGGATAAGGGCGCAAAAGACAGCAGCGGTAAAGGAATTAACGATAAAACGCTACCCAGAACGCTACCCAAATTGGTATCACGGAGTCAGAGCGAACGTAACCAATTGATTAAATGGAGCCGGTGATAGGAGTTGAACCCACGACATCCTCATTACAAGTGAGGCGCTCTACCAACTGAGCTACACCGGCGTGTTATCGTTTTTTACGACAGGGCGTATTGTAAGCAAGGTTACGCATGCTCGCAATCTATTCACAACTGACGCGCTGCACCCTGATATCTGTATGTTGTGCCTGAATTTGTTGCCAGACCGACGATGCCAGCAGGGGCTGTCCAGCCTCCTCGACATCCAGCCAGTGCACCGTACGGGTGCGATAGCGCTGGTCCAGAACAGCATCATAACCGAGTGCTGTGACCTGCTCCAGACGCACCTGGGCCTGATCCTTGCGCCGGAATATGCCCAGTGAAATGTAATTCTGTTTGCCAATAAAATAGTCCGTCATACCCTTCGAATCAAGGTCGCTTACAATTCTGCGCGCATCAGCGGCAGGCATGGCCGGCAAATAAACCCAGTACCCGGATGGCTCGCGCACCTTGCCGCTACGCTGTCGCGCTGCAAAGCCCTGTGATTCCAGGCGCTGCGCAATATGTTTTACATCATCGGTTTTCATCAAGGGCCCAATGGTCTGGCAAATACGCTCCGGTGGCGGCGGGGGCGATTCCTCCTCAACAGCATCGCTCTCAACTTCTTCGGCGATCAGCTCTTCAGTTGTTACCATGCCGGTCTGATCCGCAGTCATTTCGGCGGATGCCAACTCACCTGTCAGCGGTTCATCCGATGACCTCTGACTCTCTCTTTCAGCAAGCAATACCAGTGGTGCAATACCCGGGGGTACAGGAACAGGACGATATGCCGGAGGCTGCTGCACAGGCTGCGAATAAATCCACGCAAACAACCCAACGTTTGCCAGTAGCAGAAGTGCGGCTAGGAATCGCAACCAACTGCCTCGACGTGGTCCTGACTTTCCACGACAGCCGCTGGTTCCTCCACTTTCGTCGACTCAGCAAATACCGCCAAACCCTTTAGCACCAGCTCAGGTTCCGCGAGCGGTTTGCTAGTTAACAGCGGCGCAATACGTTCCGCATCGCCGCCGGTAATAAGCAATCGTGCACTTCTACCCAGCTCGTCGCGCAGATCCTGGAAGACACGATCGACAAGAGACACTGCCGTGTATAACACGCCGCCGGTTACACCCACCTCGGTACTACTGCCCAACAGGGCAATATCGTGGTTGTCATGGTCAAGAATTTCGATACAGGGGGCCTTGGTTGCAAGCGATGAAGCCATCAGCTCCATACCTGGCGCTATTAGTCCACCTAGATGCCTGCCGTCTGCAGCCAGCGCGTCAACCGTAATTGCGGTACCACAATCCACAATAATCGCCGGGGCCCGGTATGCCGCATGCGCAGCCAGCAAATAGGCCCAACGATCATTGCCCAGCCGTTCTGGCTGCTTATAGGCGTTGGTCACACCACACTGCGAGTCCGTCGAACGAAGAAACTCCGGCGCCAGCTTCCAGCGACGCTTAACCCAGGTATGAACCGACTTGTCGTAGTCGACACCGGCAACGCTGCAGACCACTACACGCCCGGGTGTTTCCAGGTCCTTCCACGCCGGGCGTGCAAGATCCTTGAAGGCTTTGTTCTGACGCACCAGCGCGCTACCGCTTGTCCAGCTATCACTGTCCTGCAACGCCCATTTAATGCGTGCGTTGCCAATATCCACTAACAGATTCATTGGGCCAGTCGCAGGCTCACTTCACCCACATGATAACCCTGGGTAACGCCATCTCGCTCAACCAGTAACGCTCCGTGGGCATCGATGCCCCGTGCAACACCGCTAATCACAGGCTGCTTCTCATGCTGTAATTCCACAGCGTGCCCGGACACGAGATCATGCCGCTGCCATTCCCGGGTAAAAGATTCCAATCCATGTTCATTAAATAAATCCAATGCATTAAAGAGATTTTCTACAATCGTACCTGCAAGTACGTTGCGGTCAATTTTAACACCGCTTTGTGACAAGTCTGCCCAGGGCTGATCAATTTCTTTGGCTGCAGATTCCGGCATGCGCAGATTGATGCCAACTCCGGCAATGACCTGATAAGGCCCTCCGCTTTCCCCTGACAAGTCGAGCAGAATACCTGCCAGTTTTCGTCCCTGAAAATAAATATCGTTGGGCCACTTCAAACCCAGATCGGGTACACCACATTGCTGCAACGCCTGAAGCACGGCTACGGCGACCGCGAGACTCAGGCCTCCCGATGCCAGCCTGGCGCCACTAACCCGCGTCGAAAAGGAAAGATACAGATTGCTGCCGTAGGGTGATACCCAGCGACGCCCGCGACGCCCGCGTCCTGCATTTTGCAACTCAGCGATACAAACCTGTGCCTGCGTGTTTGAATCAGCGATGTGATCAAGACGTTTAAGATAATCGCTGGTGGAATCAGTAACCTGAAGCACGTCGAAACGCTGTAATCGTGACGCAGCTTGTTTCGACATAGACTGGCGGATGAGTTCGCCATTCAGCGGCTGGATAGGCTGGGCAAGGCGATAACCTCGGCCACGCACAGCGTGCACTTCCATACCGGTATTGGTGAGTGCGCGAATATGCTTCCATACCGCTGCGCGACTAATAGAAAGCTGCATTCCCAGCCACTGCCCGGACCGAAATTCGCCACTGGCCAGTAGTTCAATAAGACGCGTGCGTGTTGACATAGCCCGAGTTTACCACAGTGCCGCATCGTATCCTGCTAAGATTTATATACTTTTTCTGGCATTTAATATTTATTGCGCAAAGCCGATAGGCCAGATAGCAGACGTCATCAGCCGGGTCACGGACGTCATTACCCAGTAATACAAAGGACTGCCATGCTACCGGCCAGCAAAAATAATCCGCACAACCTGCAAGCTTCAATGACGATGCTACCGGCCACGCCACTCTATAAACGCGCACCGCGTGAAGATGAGAAAGGCAACCCACTGACCGACTTCATGATGGTTATTCCCAAACTACGTAGCCGTCCGCAGCCTCTAATTCAGGAAACAATCAGCAAGATCGAAACCGTGCTTGATCGGTATGCACGCGAGGTGGTATTTGTCGACCTTAACCTCAAACTGAACGTACTTTGGGTGATTGTCCGTCCCCAGGACGGAATCTGCTGGGATCTCCCCATGGAGATCAATCGCGCCGTGCCTGAAGCCCTCCTGGTAGCTCAACCGGCATTGTAGCCTTACTACCCGTGCACCCCATTTTTAACCATGCAGAGCAACTTCAACTTCAGCAAACGTGTGGGCAATAGCGCTTGTTTCAACAGGTTGATTGAGCTGCTTGCTGATCTGCGTTGCGGAAAATATGCCGCGTATTGAATCCTGACCAGTACGCACATCATTGTCCATAACCAGTGCATGACGGCGACCAACATCCTGAAGCGTGGCAACAATATCTCCCACCGACGCACGCAACACTTCCTCCATCTGTAACACCTCAAGCGTATTCTGCGGCGTCATAATGTCACGCACCATAATTTCTTCGTAACGCAGGTGCAGCTCCTGATGAAACTGAATCGGTTTTTCACCGAGAATATCAGTGGAAGTAATCAGTCCGAGAATTTGTTTCTGACTGTTGACCACAAACAGCAGCCGCACACCTGCAGCTTTCATGCGCTGTAGTGCCCAGTCTATGGAAACATTTGGTTCAACAGTTATCGCGATCTGCTGACGCAAATCGGTCATCACCAGTATCGCCGGGCTGTGCTCTTTCACCTGTGCCGGTAGCTCCTGACTGGGTTCAAAATAACTCACTAACCCCGGCAGTGAATGGATAGCCAACGCCTTGGAATTCTCCATATGACATTTCCTCTCGACCGAACCTATACGCTTATGTATAGACCAGGAGACAGGCCATTTCAAAGCGGCATTTCTATCCCGTTATCCTGCCGACCCGAAGCGGGTAATATTTATACCTTTATTTTCTTACGCTTAGAGGCGTCAGGCGAGTGGAAGATATAATCGCCAAAGCAAAAAAAACCCGACCATTTAGGTCGGGTTTTCGGTATTAAAAGCCTGGCAGTGACCTACTTTCACATGGGACCTCCCACACTATCATCGGCGCTGAGCGGTTTCACTTCCGAGTTCGAGATGGGATCGGGTGGTTCACACTCGCTATTGCCGCCAGGCAAACTGGTATAAAAAATGGGGTCAGAGACGAATTTCCTCCTAATACCATTTTTTAAAATGGAGCCGCGACGAAATTCGTCTCTGACCCCATTTTTTATTGGAAAGTTGTTAAGGCTTGGGTTGTTGCATACTTGAGTCAACACCCAAATCGCTTGGGTGTTATATGGTCAAGCCTCACGGGCAATTAGTACTGGTTAGCTTCATTCATTACTGAACTTCCACACCCAGCCTATCAACGTGGTGGTCTTCCACGGCCCTTCAGGGGAATCAAGTTCCCAGTGAGACCTCATCTTAGGGGGGGCTTCCCGCTTAGATGCTTTCAGCGGTTATCCCGTCCGTACATAGCTACCCGGCAATGCCACTGGCGTGACAACCGGAACACCAGAGGTACGTCCACTCCGGTCCTCTCGTACTAGGAGCAGCTCCCTTCAAGTCTCAAGCGCCCACGGCAGATAGGGACCGAACTGTCTCACGACGTTCTAAACCCAGCTCGCGTACCACTTTAAATGGCGAACAGCCATACCCTTGGGACCGGCTACAGCCCCAGGATGTGATGAGCCGACATCGAGGTGCCAAACTCCTCCGTCGATATGGACTCTTGGGAGGAATCAGCCTGTTATCCCCGGCGTACCTTTTATCCGTTGAGCGATGGCCCTTCCATTCAGAACCACCGGATCACTATGACCGTCTTTCGACCCTGCTCGATGTGTCTATCTCGCAGTCAAGCACCCTTATGCCATTGCACTCATTGCGCGATGTCCGACCGCGCTGAGGGTACCTTCGTGCTCCTCCGTTACTCTTTGGGAGGAGACCGCCCCAGTCAAACTACCCACCATACACTGTCCCCAACCCGGATAACGGGTCTAGGTTAGAACCTCAAACATACCAGGGTGGTATTTCAAGGGTGGCTCCACCGAAACTGGCGTTCCGGTTTCGAAGCCTCCCACCTATCCTACACAAATAGGCTCAAAGTTCAGTGCAAAGCTGTAGTAAAGGTGCACGGGGTCTTTCCGTCTAGCCGCGGGTACACTGCATCTTCACAGCGATTTCAATTTCACTGAGTCTTGGGTGGAGACAGTGTGGCCATCGTTACGCCATTCGTGCAGGTCGGAACTTACCCGACAAGGAATTTCGCTACCTTAGGACCGTTATAGTTACGGCCGCCGTTTACCGGGGCTTCGATCAAGAGCTTCGGACGAATCCTAACCCCATCAATTAACCTTCCGGCACCGGGCAGGCGTCACACCCTATACGTCCACTTTCGTGTTTGCAGAGTGCTATGTTTTTAGTAAACAGTCGCAGCCACCTGGTCACTGCGGCCTCCAAAAGCGTGAACTTATGGAGGCGTACCTTCTCCCGAAGTTACGGTACTATTTTGCCTAGTTCCTTCACCCAAGTTCTCTCAAGCGCCTTAGAATACTCTTCTCGCCCACCTGTGTCGGTTTGGGGTACGGCCATTAATGTTGGTGCTATTTCCTGGAACTCCTTCACTGCACAGTACAATCCGATAAGTCTGTGCAATTTACGGAATCCGTCAACCTCCAACTGGCTCAGGAATATTAACCTGATTTCCATCGACTACGCCTTTCGGCCTCGCCTTAGGTGCCGGCTAACCCTGCGCCGATTAACGTTGCGCAGGAACCCTTGGGCTTTCGGCGTGGGGGTTTTTCACCCCCATTATCGTTACTCATGTCAGCATTCGCACTTCTGATACCTCCAGCAACCCTCACAGGTCACCTTCGCAGGCCTACAGAACGCTCCTCTACCATGCATACAAGTATGCATCCGCAGCTTCGGTACACAGTTTAAGCCCCGTTAAATCTTCCGCGCAGGCCGATTCGACTAGTGAGCTATTACGCTTTCTTTAAAGGATGGCTGCTTCTAAGCCAACCTCCTAGCTGTCTATACCTTCCCACATCGTTTCCCACTGAACTGTGATTTTGGGACCTTAGCTGGCGGTCTGGGTTGTTTCCCTTTCCACGACGGACGTTAGCACCCGCCGTGTGTCTCCCGTGATTGCACTTTCTGGTATTCGGAGTTTGCAATGGTTTGGTAAGCCGGGATGGCCCCCTAGCCATAACAGTGCTCTACCCCCAGAAGTGATACACGAGGCGCTACCTAAATAGCTTTCGAGGAGAACCAGCTATCTCCGGGCTTGATTAGCCTTTCACTCCGATCCACAGCTCATCCCCTCATTTTTCAACATAAGTGGGTTCGGTCCTCCAGTGGGTATTACCCCACCTTCAACCTGGCCATGGATAGATCGCCCGGTTTCGGGTCTACTCCCAGCGACTGAACGCCCTGTTCAGACTCGATTTCTCTACGCCTCCCCTAAACGGTTAAGCTTGCCACTGAAAGTAAGTCGCTGACCCATTATACAAAAGGTACGCAGTCACACCCGAAGGTGCTCCCACTGCTTGTACGCATACGGTTTCAGGATCTATTTCACTCCCCTCTCCGGGGTTCTTTTCGCCTTTCCCTCACGGTACTAGTTCACTATCGGTCAATAGGTAGTATTTAGCCTTGGAGGATGGTCCCCCCATATTCAGTCAGGATATCACGTGTCCCGACCTACTCGTATCATCAACAACACCCTTTCGTGTACGGGGCTATCACCCTGTATTGCCAGACTTTCCAGACTGTTCCACTAGCTGTGTTGAAGACTTTAGGGCTGGTCCCCGTTCGCTCGCCGCTACTAA
>JBHPFC010000082.1:10000-13185 GCA_042576405.1 Pseudomonadota bacterium
TTCTTTTGGCGGTAACCGGGGTCACCCCGAAGCAGAGGCGCGCATTATACATGCGGCCGAAGGGCCGTCAAGGAAAAAGTTTTTGGATATTTCGAGACTTAAAGAACGACGCTAGACGGCCCTGCACAGCCCCCTGGAACCGGCCTTGGAATATCAATGGCAAAACCCTGCGCAAAGTCGATACCCACGGCCTGAAGCCGGCTACGAACAGCGTCATCTTCAACAAATTCGGCAATAGTGCGCATACCGGCGACTTTCCCGATCTGATGAATAGCCTCCACAATGGCATTGTCCATCGGGTCCTCGATCATAGCCCGCACAAATTCACCATCAATCTTGAGGTAATCAGCCGGTATTGACTTCAGGTAGGCAAATGAACTGAGGCCGGTCCCGAAGTCGTCAAGCGCAAAGGAGCAACCCTCTGCCTTTATCTCGCACATAAACCGGACAGCATTCTGCAGATTGGTGATAGCTGCCGTTTCTGTGATTTCGAAGCAGATGCGAGATGCATCTATCCCGAACCGGCTCAATTGTTCACGAATGAAGGCTGGAAAAGCCTCATCCCCCATCGTCTGACCCGACAAATTAATAAAGCACAGCTGGGCCGGACCGTCTGCGCGGGACAAGCACTGGCAAACATGACTCACCACCCAGCGATCAATTTCGGAAATCAAATTATAGCGCTCGGCTGCAGGAATAAACGCTCCGGGAGGAACCAGCCCCCCATTACGGTTTCGCATGCGCAGCAAAAATTCACAGCGCGTATCTCGCTCCTCCCCATCAGTCAAACTGACAATAGGCTGGTAGTAGAGAACGAAGCGATCTTCTTCCAGCGCATCACGAATACGCGTTACCCACTGCATCTCGCCATGCAACCGGCTGGCCTCACCTGCGTGCTGGTTATAAACCTGCACCTGGTCGCGCCCCATATCCTTTGCCGAATAGCAGGCTGTATCCGCACAACTCATTATATCAGTCACGCAGCCACTGCCCCTGTCAACTGAAACCAAACCGATACTGACGCCAACGGAAAACTGCTTCCCTTTCCAGGAAAACCTGAAACCGCGAATCGCCTGACGCAGAATTTCCCCGATCTCCTCGGCACGATCAAGAGGACAGGACTCCAGCAGCACCGCAAACTCATCACCACCGAGACGCGCCAGCGTGTCTCTGTCCCGCAAACAACCTGACAACAACATCGCAATTTGTCTGAGCATCTCATCACCGGCAGCGTGCCCGCAGGTGTCATTGATCAACTTGAACTGATCAAGATCGAGATAAAGAAGCGCATGAGTCAGCCCCAACTCCCGCGCACTGTTTAATGCACGCTCCAAACGGCGCTCGAACTCACTGCGGTTAACCAGATCGGTAAGCGCGTCATGATAGGCCATATAACGCAAGGCTTCCTCCGCCTTGCGACGCTTGCGCCTGGAATCAGCTTCACGCAGCTCTCGTGCAATAGCAGGTACCAGACGCGCGAGATTGTCTTTCATGATGTAATCACTTGCGCCGGCTTTCATTGCAGCCACCGCCGTCTCTTCACCAATACTGCCAGACACAATCAAAACCGGAACGTCACTGGCATGCTCTCGCACTACTCCCAGTGCAGTTATAGAATCAAATTCAGGCAGATTATGATCAGAAATAATCACATCCCAGATATTGTCGTGCATCGCTTTGCGTAGCTCGCGCAGCGTTTCGACACGCTTTACCACAGACTCATAACCACCCTTGCAAACCTGCCGCACCAGGAGTATTGCATCGTCCTCTGAATCTTCAACGAGCAATACCCGCAACGGCTTGAGCACGTCTCACACGCCAGCGCTGGGAGGAGGCACGTTGAGAACCAGCCAGTAGACGCCCAGCTGGCGTACCGCTTCCATGAACTGATTAAAATCTACCGGCTTGCGAATATAACTGTTCGCACCGAGATCATAGCCCGCGATAATATCTCTCTCTTCATTGGAAGATGTCAGTATCACCACTGCCAGACGACGGGTTGATGACTCATCACGTATCCGGCGCAGCACTTCAAGCCCGTCAAGTTTGGGCAACTTGAGATCAAGCAGCACCACCTCCGGTAACTTGCCGGCATCCCTGTCGCTGTACGCTCCCTGGGCAAACAGATAATCAAGTGCCTCGGCACCGTCTCGTGCCACAACGACTTCATTAAGTATGTTGTTCCGCTTAAGTGCCCGCAGCGTCAGCGCTTCATCGTCGGGGTTATCTTCCACCAGCAGAATGGTTTTATTGTCCATCTCCAGCACATCCTCGTTCCCAGGCCTCAAGGCGCAATCGCACATGTCCTTCAGACTTCAATCTGATCTTGATTAAGAGTATAGACAGATTTGGCAGGTTTTCCGGTCGGCGCACATGGCACCACTACGAAAAGCCTAAAGGATAGAGACACGTGCAAAGCGACGCTTGCCTACCTGAAAGACATACTCGGCACCTGATGCAATGCTCAGCCTGGTATCTTCAATACGTTCACCGTCCACTCGAACCGCACCCTGCTTGATCATGCGCATTGATTCCGAAGTGCTCGATGTCAAACCAGCATCTTTTAGTAAATTGGCAATCGGCAAACCGCCATCAGACCCGGTCAGACTCACTTCCGGCATATCATCGGGCAATGCACCTTTCTGAAAGCGCTCTATGAAATTCTGCTGGGCACGTTCGGCTTCCGCTTGCGAATGAAATCTCGCAACTATCTCAATGCCCAGCTCAAACTTGATGTCGCGAGGATTGCGCCCTTCCGCCATCTGCCTTCTAAGCGCATCAATGTCTGACAGGGAGCGAAAACTCAACAGTTCGAAGTAGCGCCACATCAGCTCATCAGAAATCGACATCAGTTTGCCAAACGTATCGTCCGGCGTTTCAGCAATCCCGATATAGTTTCCCAGCGACTTGGACATTTTTTGCACGCCATCAAGCCCTTCCAGAAGAGGCATGGTCAACACGACCTGCGGCTTTTGGCCATAACCCTCCTGTAACTGCCGACCAACCAGCAGATTAAACTTCTGGTCGGTACCACCGAGTTCAATATCGGCTTTCAGCGCAACCGAGTCATATCCCTGAACCAGAGGGTAGATGAACTCGTGCACAGCAATCGGCTGACCGGTAGAGTAGCGCTTGTTGAAATCGTCGCGCTCAAGCATACGCGCAACGGTGTGGCGGGCCGCCAG
>JBHPFC010000083.1:0-13007 GCA_042576405.1 Pseudomonadota bacterium
GGCTACCGACTAAACTGACCAGGCATTTCTGGTTTTTACACAGTCTGGGCCGAACTGAGACCTTTACATCCGGGCACACGCCATAAGCTCAATGTATAAATCGAGTTTTTGGTTTCGCTGGAATCCAGTTTAACGAAAATTGGTGCTTAGGCATCGGATTCGGAACCCCAGGGGATTTTGTCTTTTTTATATTTCAGATCCGCTTATTCGCCCGTTTCTGGCTTAACGAAAAGGGTGGATTCCAGAGCCGGATGCGGCACCCCGAGGGTGGTGGTACCCGCCCTTCCCGGTAAAGCGAGCATTCAACTGCTCTAAATCCTTACACCAAACCTTCCAGCCACCACATTCAAGCATCGCCCAGGCATTCCCTAGCGTTGTTGTTCAAAGTCCGGGTGGTGTGCATGTAGAGAGGGGGATTAACAACAAAACGCTAGCCCAAAGAGCAAAACAATACTAGGGCGGTCTTAACCTATTGATTTTATGGTGCCGGAAAGAGGAATTGAACCCCCGACCTTCTCATTACGAGTGAGCTGCTCTACCGACTGAGCTATTCCGGCTTGGGGTGCGCGAGTATAAAGAATAGTGCCAGTGGCGACAACTCAGGCAGTACCGCTGTCACCTGAATTACGTACGCGAATAATGACTTCCACACCATCGACTACCGTACCATCAGGTGCATTTGGTAACTGGTCTACCGGAACCTGACCTGGGTCGATATCAGACAACTCACCGGTGTCCACATTGTAGAAATGGTGGTGACTACTGTTATTGGTGTCATAGAAAACACGGCTGGGATCGACGTTCACTTCGCGCAATATGCCCTTCTCTGCGAATAGACCGAGGGTGTTATAGACCGTTGCCTTGGAAACCACAGTACCACCAACATTAACCAGCTCGAGCACCTGATCGGCACTCAAATGCTGGTCACGCGCCAGCAATACCTGGGCAATCTGCAGGCGCTGCTGCGTTGGCAGGATATCGTATGCCTGGAGACGCCGTACCACTTCAGCCTCACCGAGTAGACTACTGTCTTCGAAGTTATTCATAATCGGCAGTATACGACGCCAATTTAGACAAAGTCCAGACCATCACCACTTAGATATTTTTTGCTATATTTTCAGGTAGATAGACTTCCGCAATGAACCCTGAGTCGCGCTGAAGAACATGATCCGCAACCAATCGGGCCGAGGCCGGTCCCAAAACCACGCCATTGCGGAAGTGTCCGGCATTAATAAACAGATTTTCCAGGTGCGGATGAGGGCCGATCGCCGGGATACCCTCGGGGCTCCCAGGTCGTAAACCCGACCAGTGCTGTTCAATCGCATGATGGGCCAACGCCGGGATCAGTTCGTATGCCGAGGCCTTCAGGTCATTGCGCGCCTCTTCTGTAGTCTGCTTATCGAAACCTACGTGTTCAAGCGTACTACCCACCAGCACACGTCCATCACGGCGCGGAATTACGTAACGGGTTTTATATAAAGTAATCGTTCTGACCAGTCCGGGCGGACCGTTGAACAACAACATTTGTCCTCGCACAGGTTCAACCGGCAGCTGCAAACCAGTGGCGGCCAATAGCTCGCCACTCCAGGCACCGCTGGCGACTATGTAAGCATCGGCAGACAAGTCCCCCTCAGGTGTTTTAACTGCGCTGACCTTACCGCCTTTGGTGATCCATGCCTGCGCTGGACACTCGGTACGAAACTTAACGCCTGCCTGTTCCAGACTGGCCCGCAGGGCCTGCACCAGGCGCGGGTTGCGCACCTGCGCCACGCCCGGTAACCAGACAGCTTCAGCAACAGCGATTCCCAATTCAGGCTCAATGACCTGAATCTGTTTTGCCGTCACCTTTTGCAGCTCAACACTGAATCTGCTTTGCCAGCGATCCAGTAGATCCGGTTCTTCAACATCAGCAATTAGCAACCCGGTTTGAGTCCACTGTGGATCTATACCCGATTGATCGATTAACTGCTGGCACAAATCTGCGTAGCGCTGCTGACTCCAGCTCGCAAGCTCATTGACTGCATCGGAATACCTCCAGGGATACAGTGGCGAGAGAATACCGCCACCGGCCCAGGAAGACTCGCGCCCTGGCTGCTGCCGATCCAGCACGGTCACCCGCAATCCGGCGTTAACCAGCTCGCGCGCCGATAACATACCAATCAGACCAGCACCAATGACAATACAGTCTGTCATCAAGCGCGCCACGAGTGACTAACAGCGCTATCGATTCCAGCAAGCCGGTCCCGCGTACCCTTCGCTATGGTCAGAACCATTCGCATCAACAGCAAAAACCCCGCAGCTATCACGTCGCTGTACGCCCGTTGGCTGTGCAAGGATCCGGTAACCCGCCGCATCCGCCTCACTGACACGCAGCCGGTAGTAGCCTTCAGACGATATCGGAGACGCCCAGCCAAGTTCTTCGAGACTCTGCGCATAGCTGGTGTTCCTGGAACGCCAGCGTTCCTGCGCGAGTTGAACCAGCAATAATGCTGACGTCGCATCGCTACGCCGGGACTTGGCAAGCAGTCCACTGAAAGAGGGAACAGTAATGGTGGCGAGAATCGCAACAATAGCCAGCGCAATCAGTAATTCGAGTAATGAGAAACCCTGGAACCGGTTTCTGTCCATAACACAACTCCCTTGTGTATTTCAGGAATGCACTCCTTGCACGCCGTGCGGACTTGACTATACTTGCCGCAACAACATGGAACAAGTTGCTTCGGAGCCTGATCATGGATGATACAAGGCAATCCGGTTTTACGCTTATTGAGTTGCTGCTGACGGTTGCCCTTGTGGCATTGCTGGCAGGCTTGGCAGTGCCTGCCATGGCGCGGTTTGCAGACGGCCATCGTCTGCGCGGTGCCGCCGAGGCGCTCGCCCAGGAACTCAGGCAGGCGCGAAACCATGCGCTGAATTATCAAAAGACCACCTATTTTTCGGTATCAACACCCTCACCCCGGCAATGGTGCATTGGGTGGAGTGACGTGGAGAAGTGCGACTGCCACAAAGAATATGGGAACACCAATGCCTGTGAGAGCGGTGCTACGGGTTCCACGCGTCTTCACCGACAGCTGTCAAACGCCTTCCCCTCCGTCACACTCTCGCTGAGCCGATCCGTTTCAAACCGGTATCTCCAGTTCAGCGCTCTCCGCGGTACCGCCAGTGCAGACACTCTGGTAGTTAGCAACAATGCTGGAGAGCTTCGTATTATTGTCAGTCCGCTCGGGCGTATACGCACCTGCTCTGTCTCAACGAGGGGGTACCCCGCATGCTAGACAACATGCACCGGCAACACGGTATCACCCTTATTGAACTAATGATCGCATCTGCCATTGGCCTTGTAGCGATTGCCGCCGTACTGACGGTATATGCTGCAACTGTGCACCATAGTAGAGAGCAGCTTGAGACCGCACATCTACACCATCAGCTCTTTGGACTGTTGCACCTCATAAGCAGTGATATTCGTCGCGCCGGCTACTGGCGTTTCGATGCTTCAGTTCAAGCCTCCAGTGACAACCCTTTTACAACTGCCGAAAACCGGTTGAGATCACAAGCCTATCCCGATGAACACGATAACTCCTGCATCCTGTTCGCCTACGACCTTGACAAGGACGGACGGGTTGGTATCGGGCAATGCAACACCGAACCCTGTCCAGACAGCACAGACGCTGACAACGTTGAACAGTTCGGCTTCAGGCTGCGTAATTTCTCTGTTCAGACACGCTACGGTGGTAACGGTACTGCATGCGACAGCGGTTACTGGCAAACACTGAACGAACCCGATATCGAAATAACAGGGCTCAGCTTCGATATTCTGGAGGACTGCACAGATCTGCTGAATACAGCTTCACCGTGCACTAACGATAGATCCCGGTTGATACATCGAGCGGTTTTTGTCGATCTAACTGGTCAACTGGTTAATCAACCGGCAACAGCCATGCAGCTAAACCGGTGGATCATCGTCCGTAACGATGTACTGGTGGACGTGCCTGAGTGACGCAACCAATTGCATTTTCGCGGCAGCGTCAAGCAGGCGCAGCCAACCTGCTGATCACCCTGGTTCTGAGCATGTCTATTACCCTGGTAACACTAGCCGTAGCCCAAACCCAGCTTACCGAGCAGCGTATGTCTAATAACAGTCATTGGCACACTCGCCTCTCGCTGGAAGCCCAATCCCAGTGGAGCAATGCTATTGCCAATCTAACCGAAAACTTCGACACGCTGAATTGGGTATCTGCCCCCGATAACGAAGGTTCAATGTACCAGCAATCGTTCACCACACCCGACAATAGCATGAGGTCGTCCATAACACTTTCGCGCCCCGACAAAACCAGCAGGTTCATCGACCTAAAAGCCACCAGTACACGTAACGATAAGAGTGGACTGTCTGCCAGCTTCAGTCAGAAAGTACGCATACTGACGGTGCTGACGCCTACTGCTGAATCGCCACCGGCATTAATTATCAACGGTTGCATCACACAAGCATCGAACAGTACCAGTATCAGGCCAATAAACAGCGATACAGATACTGCAGGTGAATCGGTACGCTTAACCGGGACACAGCCTTGCCCACCATCCCCTGCGATTGATTTACACCAGGGGAGCATAAATACACAACGCTTGCGCCGGCCGCTCTGGTCGACTGTCCTCACAGTCAGCATCGAAGAGTTCTCGACAATGGCCGAGACTGAACAGCAGCTTCCCGATGCGGAACGGCGCTACTCGATCGTTCGTACTGCAGATCTCGTCAACGGCCGCTGGACACAAAGCATGGGCAGCCCCACTCGCCCCGTAGTTGTGTATTTCCCTCCAGAAGTCGAGTGCCCGGAATTCTCACCCGGCGTGCGTATCTACGGCATAGTATTCATCGATAGCAGCTGCCCGGACCCAATCGCCGGAGTACGTTTTGAAATTTTCGGCTCACTTGTCATCAATGGTGACCTCAATGCGAGTGGTGCCGAACTTAACTTTAACCATATTCAGGTCGCCGACGACCGCCTGACCTTATTGAATTTCCCGGCACTGCGCAGTGTGAAAGTTCCGGGATCATGGAGGGATTTCTAGATATGCCACAAAGGCAGAAGGGCTTTAGCCTGATGGAATCGCTGATTTCACTATTAGTCTTTAGTATCGGCATGTTAGGACTGGGTCAATTACAGGCACGCCTGTGGGTAAGCTCGGGCAATATCCACAGGGCCAACCAGGCGCTTTTAATTGCTGAAAATATTACCGAACTCATTGAATTTAATGCGCTTATTACCCAGAGTGATGCGCTAACGCCGACCATCCCGGCCTATCTTTCGCCACCTGAATTCAACTACGAGCAATCGGTGCTTGCCTCCGGCCTTACCACTACAGCAGCAGTACAGGTGTTATGGCAACGTCCGTCCGGTGCAGACTCGACCACCGTACGAACAAGTTTTAGCACCGGCTTCCTCGCCAGAGATGCGGCCTGGCTGTCGCCGAAGGACTGAAAACCACGCTCAACCGCTCCCAGGGCGACAAATACCACTGGAATAATCGCCCCGCTCTATAAAGTTTTTCCTTACCTGTCCCCTATATAAAGGTGGGATGGGTCTGACTGCTCGATACCGGTTTTAACCACTTGTCGCCAATAAAGATCCACTCATCGGAATTGAATTTACTAGGCTGCACTCACTCGGCTAGGTTAACGTCATGAAGAAACAAAACGGCTTTACATTAGTGGAACTGATGATCGGACTGGCGATTGTCGCCATAGTCCTCTCGATCGGGGTGCCAAGCTTCGGGGACCTGATGCGTAACAATCGCATGACCACGCAGGTCAACGAACTGGTTGGCGCACTGAACCTGGCTCGCAGTGAAGCTGTGAAGCGTGGCCAATCGATTAATGTCACCGCCGCATCCGGCGACAGTAACTGGAAAGCTGGCTGGACAGTGGAAACAACAGTGGGCGGCACCGATATCCGTATCTACGCCAGCCAGGATGGCGAGCACACACTGATTGCCGATGGTGGTCAGAGCACTTTCACCTATGATTCCCAGGGCTTCCTCAGCACCGCCTGCGCCGCCAACTGCACGGTAACACTGTGCGAATCCGGGGAAATTGGCCGCAGACTGTCAGTTGCGCCCAGCGGCCACATGTCTGTTGACGGGAGATATGCCTGCCCATGATCACCTTACACTCAAAATCGCTTGCTGCCCGGAGCCATGGTTTCACTCTGATCGAAGTGATGATCGCTGTACTCGTCCTGTCGCTGGGTTTGCTGGGCCTTGCCGGTCTCCAGGCCACCTCGCTAAAAGCCAACGCTTCTGCCGCAACTCGCGGTCAGGCGACCTTGCTTGCCTACGACATCATCGATCGCATGCGGGCAAATCGCGACGCAGCGCTGGCGGGGACATACAACAATACGGCCGGCACCGCGCCGACCAGTGGTGGCTCCAACTGCCAGGCAAACGGTGCCACCTGCGACGGGAATGCGATAGCGGCCTACGACCTTAACCAGTGGAAGTGTCTGCTGGGTAAATGGAAAACCAACAGCGTTTGCAGCACAACGCTTGGCATTAATAAAGGTCTTCTTCCCGATGGTGACGGCAGTGTTGTTGTCAACAACGGCAACGAAGCACTGGTCACCATCACCTGGACCGAAACTCGCTGGGAAGATGGCGAACGGGTTGCCAATCAAATTCCACTGGCAATAAGGACTGGGCTATGAACTCATTTCATAAAAAACTCAAGGGATTCACGATCATCGAATTGATGATCGCCCTGCTGCTTAGCAGCGTCCTGCTTACAGGCGTCGTTCAGATCTATGCCAGCAGCAAACAGTCTTATCAGGTTACCGAGAACATTTCGCGCATGCAGGAAAATTCACGCTTTGCGATGAACTTACTGACAAGGGAAATCCGTATGGCAGGATTTTCCCCCTGCCCGCGTACCGATGAAGTTGCAGTAACACTGACAGGCGGTGCGACGACGTCTACCGATTTTGGCAATGGCGCCATTGTTGGCTTTGAAGGTGGCGTCGACACTTTCCCTTCCGAATTCCCCGCCACTGGCACCGCAGCCGGTGACCGGATCGCCGATAGCGATGGTTTTATCATGATGCGCGGTGGCGACAACAGTTACAAACTAGGCACTCCGCCACACAATGCCAGCTCCGCCCAGTTCAAGGTTGTTGATGCTACCGGGCTAGCGACCGGCGATATCCTGATGGTCTGTGACAACGATAATACTGCGATCTTCCAGGCCGACAACCTTTCCATCAACTCGGGAGGTGCTGACGACACCCTGACACATAACGCGGGCGGCGGCGGGCTCAGCCCTGGCAACTGTACGAAAGGACTGGGCTATCCGGCTGACTGCACCAGCGTAAACGGAAATCCCCACGCATATGACAGTGAAGCTCAAATTGTCAAGATGGTCTCCACAATCTACTACATTGGTGTCAGCCAGTCGGGTAATGGCCGGGCGCTCTATCGACGTGGCCTGCTGAATAATACTGGCGGCACCGTCTCAGCCGGTGCTGCGCAGGAGCTTGTCGATGGCATAGAAAGTATGCAGACACTTTACGGCGTCGACACCACCGGGGACAGGCTCGCCAACCGCTATGTCACTGCCGACCAGGTGGGCGCAGCTAACTGGAACAGCGTTGTCAGCGTACGGGTTGCCCTGCTGTCCTACACGCCTGATCAGATCAACTACGAGAATGATGACAACACTTACTACCTGGCGGGGACGCAGTTCGATGATACGTCCCATGGCGCGGACAAGCGCCTGCGCCAGGTTTATACATCAACCGTCAAAATCCGCAATCGCGGCGACATGTAAGGCTGGATCTCCTTATGAACAATACTGCAGCGAACACGAAGCAATCGGGAGCAGCGCTGGTAGTCAGCCTGTTTATTCTCCTGGTGATGACTCTGATCGGCGTCTCTTCCATGCAGACAACAACCATGGAGGAAAAAATGGCCAGTAACACACGCGAACACCAGCAGGCATTTGAAGCCGCAGAGTCGGCTCTCAGGGCTGCAGAAGCGCATATAGAAGACGACGTAACAGTTACCGCCGGATTCGATACCACTGGCAGCGACGGGCACTATGATAATTCAGTCCAGGAGCTATGGCGCACGCTTGGCTGGGATAATACCGACAGCCTGGCGGACAGCAGCTATACAAGCACCTACGGTTCTGCACCTGCGCCGCGCTACATTATTGAGCACTATGGCAGCGCAACGACTGCTATCGATAAATTCAATCTCGGCGGATACGGTACTGGCGCCGGCGGCGGTGATGTCGAACTGTTCAGAATAACCGCGAGAGGCACAGGTGCCAACAATCAGTCTCCTGTGTTCATACAAACCTATTATGGAAAGATTCTTTAGGGCAAGGCGCTGGAACATCGCACTTTACCAAGCAAGGGGTATCGTCATGAACAAAAGATCCAACAAATTTTCTGCATCGCGCCTGACACTTCTGGCATCGACGCTTGCAACAGCTTATTTGCCCGTAGCCCTGGCCGGTGACCTGAACCTTGCCGATAACGCACTGGAAGTAGCCAATGGGATTGAGCCCAACGTATTTCTGCTAACCGATAACTCGGGCAGTATGGACTGGGAAGTTACTATCCGGAACCGCGATCAGGGCCTGTTTCACATGCCCGACGTGGATGCAACCAGCAATAACTACAGAGCCTACATTTTTCCAAATGGCGTTCATTGGGCCGGCACGAGCTCTCAATATGGAAGGATCGTCCCCAGCGAGGAGGCGGTGCTCACTCAACTGGGAACCACATCAGACCCCTATGGCGTCTGGCGCGTTCGTTACAGTGGCTATAATGCACAGTATTACAATCCGGACGTAACCTACATACCCTGGAAAGGTGTCGATAGCCAGGCCACACCTGCTGTCTTCGCCAACAGTACGCCTGACAGCGCCTTGTATGATGCCTGGTTGCCAGCCGGTGACACAGAAGACCTTACCCAGGTACTTGATGACTATACTGCTCAGGCGCCTACGTCTACCACCGATAATTCACCAACAGATATAACTGTCACCAACTACTTCCCGGCCCGGTACTACACCTGGACCGACACGGATTCAGATGGTGTGATTGATGCCACGGACAGCCATACCAGGGTGGAGATCAAACCGGCCGCCTCTGGCGGTTCTGACAGCTACACCCGCGCTGTTTTAAACGAGACCACTGGCTTCGGCCGCTCTGACTGTGGCCAGGACACTGATCTGGACGGGTTCGTTAGTTGCTCGTATGCCCTGGAAATACAAAACTTCGCAAACTGGTTTACTTACTACCGGAAACGCGACCTGGCAACCAAGGCTGCAATAAGTCAGGCGCTTGAAGCAACCGCTTTTGCCCGCGTCGGCATGGCTACTATCAATGACACGTCAAACCACCGCATTGGCGTTGCCTCGATGAATGCCAGCACATCAACCGGCAACAAGAAATCGCTGCTTGATACGCTTTTCAATCAGAGTCCGACCAGCGGCGGTACACCGTTGCGCGACAACCTGGACAAGGCTGGATTGTATTACACCTGTGATGGAACCAGCGGTGAAAGTGACGATATATTCGGCGGTAGCGCTGGCTGTCCACGTCTGAGTACAGCAGCAGGCTCATGCCAGCAAAACTACACCATACTGATGACAGATGGTTTCTACAACGGAAGCTGGAGTGGTAGCACCGATCACGACGGTGATGATGATAGCGACTACGATGGCGGAAGTTTCGCAGCAACTGAAACCGCTACGCTGGCCGATATTGCCATGAAGTACTATGAAGACGATCTGGATGGTGACAGTACCAATAATCTTGTACCGATAACAACGCGGGACGCCAACTACTATCGCGGCACGGGCTCACTGAGCGCCAACGACCGCCTGCACCAACACATGACCACCTTCACACTGGCCTACGGTGTTGAAGGCACACTGAGCTCAATGCCATCGGACCTTGATGCCGCTTTCACATGGCCCACAGCATCAGCTAACGATGCTCAAAAAGTCGACGACCTCCGTCATGCAGCCTATAACGGGCGCGGCCAGTTCATGAACGCCGCAAACCCTGTTGCTCTAAGGACCTCTCTAGGTGAGATTTTCTCTGAAATCCTTGACGGTACCGGCGTTGCTTCTGCGGTTGCCTTTAACACCCAGAACCTGAAGAGTAACTCTGTTGTATTCCGCGCGTTTTTCGACACCACCAACAACACAGGTGACATGCTTGCACACCCAATCGGGCTAAATGGTGTTGTAGACCTGACAACCAGCCTGTGGAGTGCAGCGGAACAACTTGATGGCAAGACAGATTATGCAAGCGATAGCCGGGTAATCGTTACTTACAAGGATAACGCCGGATCCAGCACGGGAATACCGTTTCAGTGGGCAAACCTCACATCTACCGCCGGTGGCCAGCAGGATCAGCTTAATGCGCCTGCACTCAGCAATTACACTCGTACCGGGCCGGTAGGCAAGGATCGGCTTGAGTACCTGCGTGGTCAGTCCCAGTACGAAGGTGGCAGCCTGGATGATGGTGAATTCCGGGTGCGTCCAACGACCAAGGGCAAACTCGGCGACCTGGTGCACTCAGCTCCCGTATTTGTCGGCTCACCACCCTTTACAGGCCGCGGATCCGGTGCTTACCCGGTCACAGACCCGTATAACACCTTTAAGTCAGATAACCTTGGCCGTGATGAGGTCGTCTATATCAGTGGCAATGACGGAATGCTGCATGCATTTGCAGCCGATACCGGTGACGAAGTCTTCGCCTATGTTCCCAACATGGTCTTCGAGAATCTTTCGGACTTGACAAAACCCGACTACAGCCACAGCTTCTATGTTGACCTGACACCAAGTATTAACGATGTCTATATAACCCGGAACAGCGCCCTGGACTGGTACACGGTACTGGTTGGCGGCCTCGGCAAGGGCGGCAAGGGTTATTATGCGATCGACATTACCGACCCAACCAGTTTCGACACCGAAACCAATGCTGCGGCTAACGTCATGTGGGAATTCACCGAAGATGATGACCCTGATGGCGATCTGGGTTACTCGTTCAGCGAACCTGTGCTGGCCATGAGTAATGCAACGGATGGCAGCGGTAATCAGCGCTGGGTTGCCATTTTCGGCAATGGCTACAATAGTTCGTCTGCTGCGGGTAATGCGGCCCTCTACGTGCTATTCATCGATGGCGGAGAAGACGGTGTATGGTCTGCTTCTGACTTCGTAAAAATAGACACCGGGGTCGGCAAAGCGACCAGCTCCGACACCACAACACCAAATGGCCTGTCCGGCGTACGTGCTGTTGATACCGATCTCGACGGCACTGTCGACCATGTCTACGCTGGCGACCTGCAGGGTAATCTGTACCGCTTCGACCTTAGCTCCTCTAACACGGCAAGCTGGGGCAGCAGTACAAAACTGCTTTTCCAGGCCACTTATGGTGTTGGCGGTGCTGCGCAACCGATCACCAACGAGCCGGTAGTGATCAAACATCCTGAAGAAACCGGATTCATTGTGATCTTCGGCACTGGTAGCTGGATAACGGATGAAGATGCAACCAGCACCGACATCCAGTCCATATATGGGGTCTGGGATGATATGTCCAACACCCCACTGGTTACGCGGCTGAGTACAAACGCTCAGTTGATAGAACAGTCCTTTGAAGACAAGAGCGCACTTAAGGAAGGCAATACCGTGGGCTCGTTATCGAGTAATACGGTAACTTACGACAACACCGGCAGTGCAAGCAGCAAGGTAATGGGCTGGTACATTGATCTTGATGTAGAAGACGAAGGCGGTACCGTACAATACCCTGGCGAAAGGGCAGTGCGCGACTTCCTCGTCCGTGGTGGCCTGCTGTTCGTTAACACGGTACTGCCGAAAGACCCGACCAGTTGTGGCCCGGTACCTGGCGGCTTCACTCTGGGCTTTGACCCGGTAAGCGGCAGCGCCTCCTCTGATGCCATTTTCGATCTGAATGGCGACGGCCAGTTCTCGCTGACCGATAATATCGCGGATGTGGACAGTCCCGACAATGTCGTGTCCAGAATTCGTCATGATTCCGGTACACCTTCTGACAGTTCGTTCATCGATAATATTCTTGTCACCAATGTCAGTACCGGCACCAGTAATGGCGGAACAACGACCGGTGATGTTGATAGCATTAAAACAAACACCGGAGGCGGAACCGGCACAGGACGATTCTCCTGGCGCGAGCTGAAGCCATAACCTAGACGAGGTAGATCATGCTTAGTATATACAGATCACTATTGATGGCCGGTTTGTCGGCCATGGCATTCCTGGCAAATGCGCAAGGTCTGCCAGAATACTACCCGCCAAGCTTCGACCAAACAGGCATAGTCAACGCTGTTCGCGGTGGTCAGCTGATCGTCGGTGCGAGTGCTTTCCCTGTTGATAGCAATGTCCGTGTGCACACGCCTGATACAGCCTTTGGCTCGATGGCGGGCATAGACAAGGGCAAAGAAATCGGTTTCAACGTCGCCAGGCAATCAAGCGGTGGAAACCGAATAACCGAGATATGGGTATTACCCGAAGGGACCGTAGTTCTTCCCTAATCTTAATCATGACAGCACGCATGGAGCAGTCAAATGCATACTAGACGCACAGCAGGATTTACCCTGATAGAGCTCATGATCGTGATCGCCATTATCGGCATTCTCGCTTCTATCGGATATCCAGCCTACCGGGAACATGTACAAAAAACACATCGGGCTGATGCCAAATCGGTATTAATGGAAGCCGCAAATGCTATCGAGCGTTACTATACATCGAACGGCTCTTATACTGGTGCAACCGCGGATGATGACTATCCAGACAAAAGCCCTATCGACGGTACAGTCACATACTACAGCATTGCAGCAACAATCACTGGCGGTGGAACCGCCTACACGTTAACAGCGACCCGTAGCGGTGCACAAGCCGCAGACAAGTGCGGAAACCTTTCGCTATCCAGCACAGGCGCACGGACTATTGCGAGCGCTGATGCCGG
>JBHPFC010000084.1:0-12965 GCA_042576405.1 Pseudomonadota bacterium
CCGTGTAATTGTAACAGGCGCTCGGCCGATGGTGTCCATAAATGATGGGCGTTCCTCGGCGTTGTTGCTGTTCTTTCGGGTTGGTTCATTCTAACGCATTCGGTTTTATATGCGTAATTTCAACCCGAATTAAGCAGGTATTCGTCAAATCTCCGTAATTAAGGCATTTTGATGCCGTTTTCGCTCAGCGCCCGGACCGGGTCAGTGAGCGTCTATCTATGTCGTCACATCTAAACGCATGCTGAAAGTGGCCTGGAACGGCAAGAAGCTCTATGGATCCGAAGGTCGCCATCGAAAAAGGTGCCATCTCGCGCGGTGCCGTGCGCGATGTTAGCCGGCTGTAAGTGAGCCCGCCTCCGGGCGGAGCCGCCTTGCCTGGCTCGAATCGTGATGTCAAAAAGAATTGAAACGCCATCGCTGCGGGCGCCCTTGTATGTCGAGCAGGACAATCTCCCCGCTGGCTAGGCTAATCCAGCATCTAGCGTGCTTCTGGAAAGAATGGATATTCCGAGGCGCCCTGCGTAGCGATGAGATACCTCATTGCGTTGACGCGAGCGTCTCTCGCACACGTCAGCGTTGAGCGATAATCTGTGATTCGATCAGGACGCGGATGACGCCCTCGATCTCTGCGATCCGCCACTTCAGAAACAGCACGTCTGCAGCGCCCGCGAAGGTGCCATGTACGGTGGCGATGCCGTCTTTCACAGCCGCGTCGATACTCTGGAACCGTTCGAGTTGCTGCAATAGCCTCCGAATGGCTTCCTCCAGTTTCTGATCCGAAACCGCTGTGGCAGGAATAACCCGTATCTCGTTATCGACATCGATGGCGCCCCCGGTCTGCCAGGCGATCTGTCCGTACAGCATTTTCTGTGACAGCAGCCTGACCTGGCCGGTCAGCACCACGTTACCCTCATCGGTGATAACCCTGACGTCAGTGCCGTCGAGTCGGGGTTCGTGTTGCACCTGGAATTCGATGCGCGCCTGCAAGGCGGCATCGGCCACGGCGAACGCAGGCCCAAGTGCGATGCATGCCAGGAGACCCAATACCAGCCGGAATGAGATCGCAACGCTGGTCCGGGTGGGTGAGAAAGAATTGTCGTTCATTGCGTGATTCTCCATAGCTTGAGAAAAGAAGGTTAGCGTTCTGAAATCTCAACTTCCGTGATGTTGGCGTCCATCCGCGGGTGCTCACGTCCGGTTGCGTTTGTTCAATGACCACTACGGCGACTGACCCGGCCTGGACCGGCGCGGTTAAGACCGCGGGCCATGATCTACAGGGCCACCGTGAGCGCTATCATCGATGTAAAGTCCCGTATCAATGCCGCCGTGTCGAAGCCACTGGGTCCAATCACGCCGCAGATGCCGAGCACCGCGATGCCCTTTGGCTGACTTGCGTCGCGCGGACCTTTTGGAGGTGTTCCAGAGTACTTCTGAAGCGCCGCCCCTGAACGTCGTAGATCGCAAACATGTCAGAGTCCTTTAGCCGGATGCAGCTGCAGCTTGTGTGTCAATCTGTGCAGGCAGGCGGGTGCGCAACAGACAGCCGACGCCGCCCAGGGACATCAGCGCATCGGATTTTTCCACCACTTCTACCGGGCACTCCGATTGCCCGGCCAGGCGCAGTAATGCTTCCCGGGTATCCAGTGGCCGCACGGATTCATGACCGCAGTGTGGGCATATCGATGTTTCGGGAGTTTCGGTGCCGATGGATTGACAGACGGTGCAAGTCCAGCCGGGATCCGGCTGATAATCATTGGCCATGACCAGTGTGTCCACCTCCCCCCAACGCAGCGCATCCAGTGTGGCCGCCGAGCCCGCGACCGCCAGATTCTGGCTGCGCAGTCCCTCGATCAGACGTTCGGCGACCGTGCGGGATTCCTGCTCTTCATGCGCGATGAAGCTGGCGAGGGTTGCCATCACGACGTCCGCCTGCTGATCGGTCTCGACAGCCGGGATGATTTCCACCAGCTTGTCCGCCAGATATCTGGGCAGGGCGTTACGGACGCGCCCGGTAATTCCGGCATCGCCTGCCAGGATCAGATGGGTGTGCCCACCGGACCGCATCAATTGTTCCAGCACAGCGATCTTGCCCTGCATAAACCGGTCACCGCGATGTGGCTGGTTAACCTGGTAGTGGGGCCGGCTCCATTCCTGTCCCACCCGCGCGCGCAGGTCCGGCTCGTTTACCCAGGCCCGGATCGTGGCCGCGCCCAGGTTCACTTCCAGAATGCATGCCCGCTCTGGCATAGCAAGGAGGACGGCGTAGCGGTGATAGTTGTCCTTGAGTTCCACCAGGTGATAGATGTTGGGTGTGGGATAGACCGCGAACCAGTTGGGCAGTGGAGCGGCAAACTGCATCGGCAACATGAAGGCGCCACCGAACGTGCCGCGTACGAACAGGGCTGCTCCCTTGGCCTCGGAAAGCAGGTCGGTGGCCAACCATGTCTCGATCTTGCCCAGGGCCTCCTCGAAGTCAGCGAGGTCGTTGCCGTTGAGAAGGCGCCGCAGGATACGGGCGCGGTCGTCAAGTGTTTTCCGCCAGCTGTCAGGTTCGTCTTCGAGGTTAAGATAACAGCTGATAAAAGGCGCATCCGATTCCTCCACGCTGGCCAGCAGGGTGACGTGCTGTTTGAGTTCGTCGAGGGTGGTCAGGTGTGGCATATCGAATACCTCATCAAATGTTGTGGCGCTGTGACTTCCGGTGGCGTGAAGCCAGTATCTCTTCCAACGCGAGTCCGGTCATGCCGTGGATCGTTCGCCACAGGTAATAAAAGATTGCCAGCATCATAAGCATGGAAGGAATGGCGATCACCGGATAGCTGAGCAATGTCAGTCGTCCGAGTTCCTCGTTGAAAGCGGCACTGCCCGCCGGGCTGGTAACGATCCACGTGGCAAGGCTGTAGTTCATTGTCGCCGAAAAGAAAAAGGTGCCGCTCAGCAGGTAAGTGGCATTTAACAGGCGATTTTCAAAGGCGCTGGTATTGCCAAGGTTTTCGAGTTGTTGTTCGATTTTTCCGACATCCAGGACGGTCGGGTTAAACAGCAGGGTTCTGATCAACGGATAGCGGGTACGCGTGGAGACCAGCACCGCGATGCCAAGCAGCCCCGGGATGGCTGCCTCCTTGATGGCCAGCCACTGCGGATCGAGCTGCAGCAGGCCAATGCCGCCGGTGAGCAATACACTGATCAGGCCCAGCACTGCGATAAAATTAAACGTCTTGTATCTGAATCGTTCGAACAGACCCCAGCCCAGAGGGAAAGCCAGCGCCACAATCAGGGCAGTCGTCGCTCCCAAGGCATCATTTCCGCTGAACTTCATCAGGATAACAGAGGGGATAATAATGCTGACCAGCAGGTCAACCATGGGTCGTGGCTTATGAACCGGGGCATTTTTTATGGCTGTAGCGGGGTCAGTCATTTTGATGTCTCTGTCTCCTGGAAAGTTTACTAACGCGTCACCGCGCGCCCATCGCTGATCCATTTGGTGATGCCATTGCGGACGTTATAGACCTGGGTGTAGCCCATTTGTTCAACCAGATGGCGTGCCAGCGTGCTGGTGCGATTACCGGTGCGGCAGATCAGGATCACTGGATCATTCTTTTCCACGGTATCCGCAAAACGGGTCAGGAAATCCGGCAATACGCGCCCGCCTGCATCGACAAAGGTGAGTAACCGGCTTCCCTCGATCACACCTGTCTGACGCCACTCCTCCGGACGGCGTATGTCATAAATCGGTACGCCCTGTTCAAGCAGGGTTTTAAGGTGTCCATTGTCCAGGTTGTTGTAAGGCGGTTCGGTACAGGCCGACACTGTCAGCACTAACAGAAAAAGTCCAAAGAATCTAAAAATCATGTTTGTCATCCGTCATGTCGGCCAGGGTCTCATATTCAACTTTTGCCAGGCGGCGGAACTGCCTCCATCCTGCGATAGCCTTGTTTTCGTATCAGTTGTTCTTGTTGAGTATTTCGCGATGCAGGAATTCTTTGTTGGCGGATTTGGCAGCCTGTACCCAAAGTTCGCCGACCTGCTGTTTGGCTTCATCGATCACCTGACCTGCCGATTCCCGGGCTTTAACCAGTGTTCGGTTAGCGGCCAGTCTATTCGTCACTATTCATGAATCCCAGCAGGTGCAACAGGCTGGTGAACAGGTTGAAAATCGATACATACAGCGTTACGGTCGCCATGATGTAGTTGGTCTCGCCGCCGTGGATGATGTTGCTGGTCTCGTACAGGATCAGTCCCGCCATCAGCAGCACGAACATGGATGACACCGCCAGGGATAACCCGGGCATCTCGAAGAACACCGCACCGAGCCCGGCGAGGAAGGCCACCAGGATGCCCACCATCAGGAATCCGCCCATGAAGCTGAAATCCCTGCGGGTGGTGAGCGCGTAACCGGACAAGCCGAGGAAGATGGCACCGGTAGCACCCATGGCCGTCATCACGACCTGGCCGCCGTTGGCCATGGCCAGATAGGCATTGAGAATCGGCCCTAATGTGTAGCCCATAAAGCCGGTCAGGGCAAACACGAAGGCCAGTCCCAAAGCGCTGTCACGGAACTTCGCAGTCAGGAACAACAGACCGAAATAACCGCCGAGCGTGAGCAGCAGCCCCGGATGGGGCAGCTTCAGCGCCATCGATACGCCGGCGGTGAGCGCGCTGAACAGGAGCGTCATGGACAGCAACATATAGGTGTTGCGGACCACCTTGTTGGTAGCTAGAGCGGCCGTTTGTGCACGGGCCGTCGCGCTTGTCATTGAGGTATTCATGATGAGTTATCTCTTGTCGGGTTAAATAAGTGGTTACTGGTCATTCGTTAATCGATACCGGGTCGTATAGACCGGATGCACGAACCCTATCGTGCTGGCGTGCCAGCCGACGTTCAACAGTACGTCCGGCGCGATCGGCCGCACGGTCGATGGCGACGTACAGGTCGGCCTCGGTATCTTCGATCACTACATCGGGCAGACCGGCCAGCACCACCTGCAAGTGGCAGCGCTTGTCCGCACCAACGCGCGGGCGGTTGATGTCGGATAGTCGCATAACGACCCGCTGAATGTGATTGTCAAAGAAGGTCAGGGCGAATCGCAGCCGCCATTCGGCGTGGCTGCGTAGGGCATCGGTCAGGGAAAAACTGCGTGCCTGGATATCAATCTGCATAGGGTCCTCCGCTGCTTTGCTGTTGGTATTTCGTGAATGGGCATGCTAGGCGGGTGTAATGGACAAAAAAAGACGAATATTCTTGCTATACTGCTCGGTAATTACGAAGTAATGGTAACCCTATGATTAACTACAAGCATCTGCACTACTTCTTGGCGGTGGCCAGGGAGGGTGGCGTCGCCCGGGCCAGTGAACGACTGCACCTGACACCACAGACCATCAGCGGGCAATTGAGCCTGCTGGAGGAATATCTTGGGGTGGATCTGTTTTCGCGGGTCGGACGTAACCTGGAACTCACTGACACTGGACGGATGGTGTTGAGCTATGCCGATGAGATCTTTTCGCTGGGCGGCGAGCTGGAAGAAGTGATACACCAGCTGCCGGAGGGCCGTCCCCAGCTGTTCAGGGTTGGCGTAGTCGATGTGGTGCCCAAGTCTATCGCCCATCGTATTCTTATGCCTGCGCTGCAGATGCCGGAGCCGGTGCGTATGATGTGCCGCGAGGCGAGTCTTGATACGCTGTTGGCGGAACTGGCCGTGCACCGTCTTGACCTGGTGCTGGCCGACCGTCCTATCCCTCCTACGGTCAGTACGCGGGGTTTCAGTCACAAGCTCGGTGAGTGCGCGGTCAGCTTCTTTGCCACAGAGAAACTGGAAAAGCAGCTAAAAGGTGATTTCCCCCATTGTCTGGACGGGGCACCGTTACTGTTGCCCAGCAGTGGTAATCAGCTGCGTTCCGGCATTGACAAGTGGCTGGACAAACATCGCATCCATCCGCGCATGATTGCCGAGTTTGATGACAGCGCACTGATGAAGGCTTTTGGGCAAGATGGTGCGGGAATCTTTATCGCGCCCGCTGCTATCGAGGCAGAGGTGGAGTGGCAGTATCAGGTGACGGCGATTGGCCGGGTTGATGAGGTGCAAGAGCATTTCTACGCCATATCGGTCGAGCGCCGGGTCTTGCACCCTGTTGTCTCTATTGTGTTGGAGGCAGCGCGTGAGTCGTTGTTTGTTGATGAATCGTCATGGGATGAATCATATGAATGAAGAAGTGAATCCTGACCCCAAGGTAAAAACAGGCATATATCATGCCCCCTGGGAAAAGAGTTTCGACAAGATCCTCACGCCTTTTGAAGAATTTATTCACCGCCAGACCACCAGTGGTTTACTGCTGATGGGTACGGCGGTCCTGGCGTTGGTGCTGGCTAACGGGCCGCTCGCTTCCGCTTATGAACATTTAGTGCATACCCTCATCGGCGTCAACATCGGCAGCTGGACGCTGGAAATGACCCTGCACCACTGGATCAATGACGGCCTGATGGCACTGTTTTTTTTCGTCGTCGGTCTGGAGCTGAAACGAGAAATTCTGGTGGGTGAACTGGCCGAACTGCGCAATGCCGCACTGCCGATCGGGGCGGCAATCGGCGGCATGGTGGTGCCGGCACTCATCTATTTTGCCATCAACCCGGAAGGCGATGCCGCGCGCGGCTGGGGTATCCCCATGGCCACTGATATCGCCTTTGCCATCGGCGCCCTGGCCTTGCTGGCGGGCCGGGTGCCCAAGGCCTTGATCACCTTTCTGGTAGCGTTGGCGATTGTGGATGATCTGGGGGCGGTGATGGTGATTGCGGTGTTTTACACCGACACCATTTCGCTCGGCCCGCTGGCGGCAGCCGGCGGATTGTTTGCGTTGCTGCTGGTGTTCAATAAAAGTGGTATCCGTAAAACCATGCCCTATTTTATCGTCGCGGTCTTTTTGTGGTACGCCTTGCTGCAATCCGGTGTGCATGCCACGCTGGCGGGTATTCTGGGTGCTTTATCCGTGCCGGCTGTGCCCAGATACAAGCCGGAGCGTTTCAGTGAACACGTCAGGGATCTGATGCATCGTTTTGACGCCAGTCATCAACCCGGCAAGAGCATCATGACCAATGACAAGTTGCGTGCTGTGGTACAGACCCTGGAAAATGGTGTGCACAGTGTCGAAGCCCCGCTTCAGCGGCTGGAGCATGTCTGGCACATGCCGGTGGCCTACCTGGTGATTCCGATCTTCGCCCTGGCCAACGCCGGTATCCCGCTGGAATTTGGTTCACTGGGCGATACGCTGACCCATCCCGTTATGCTTGGTGTATCGCTGGGCCTGGTGCTGGGCAAGTTTATCGGTATCACCGGGGTCTGCTGGCTGATGCTGAAACTGGGTGTGGCGGTGTTACCGAAGGATACCCGATTCAGCCAGATTGCCGGTGTGTCGCTGCTGGCCGGGATCGGATTCACCATGTCCATTTTTGTTGCCCAGCTCGGTTTCGGCGAGAGCGAAGATTTACTGCGGATGGCCAAGACCGGCATTCTTGCCGCCTCCCTGCTGGCGGGCGTGGCAGGTTTCATCTGGCTCTATCTGGTGAGCAAGCCGGTAAAGGCTGGGCACTAGAATCTGAATCGAAGATGGAAGTCCACAACTTTTTTCTGACCCTGCTTATTATCCTGCTGACGGCGAGGGTGTTCGCCGAGCTGGCTACCCGCTTGCAATCGCCGTCGGTGATCGGTGAATTGTTCGCCGGCGTGGTGCTGGGACCCAGCCTGCTGGGGTGGATCGAACCGACAGAGGCAATCCGGCTGATGGCCGGGATCGGCATTATCCTGCTGCTGTTTGAGGTCGGGCTGGAGACAGACGTCAAACGCCTGATACGCACCGGCCTTGAATCCATTGTTGTCGCCTTGGCCGGTTTCATCCTGCCATTTGTGTTTGGTTTTGGATTGGCGTACTGGCTATTCGAACTGCCGTTGCTGGGATCCCTGTTTATCGGCGGGACACTGACCGCGACCAGCATCGGAATCACCGTGCGGGTGCTCAGCGACCTCAAACGCCAGCATTCGAAAGAGGGGCAGGTCGTACTGGGTGCAGCGGTCCTGGACGATGTGATGGGCGTGGTGCTGCTGGCACTGCTCTATGAGTTCTCCATCAGTGGCGGCGTGAGCCTGGTGAATACCGGCAAGGTGCTGATCTTCGTGGCGGCATTTTTTGTGCTGGCGCCGGCGGCCGCCAAGCTGATGTCTGTCGTCATCAAACACTTCGATGCGAGCAGCGAAATCCCCGGACTGATTCCAACGACTATTGTCTCTTTGGTTTTGTTTTTCGCCTGGCTGGCTCATGCTGTAGGCGCACCGGAACTGCTCGGCGGATTTGCCGCCGGATTAGCGTTGTCACGGCGTTTCTTCCTGCCTCTGGGCGTTGCTTTGCATGCCGATGAAGCCTTCGCAGAACGTATCGAAACGCAGATGAAACCCATTGTGCAACTGTTTACGCCGATCTTCTTTGTCATGGTAGGGCTGTCGCTGAACCTGCGTGAGATCGACTGGAGTTCACCCTTCATCTGGTTGTTCTCCCTGTCGTTGCTGGTCGCCGCTGTCGCTGGAAAACTCTTCGGGGCCTTGCTGCTGAAAGAGAGCTGGCCCGTACGCTGGATGATCGGCACGGCGATGATCCCGCGCGGCGAAGTCGGGCTGATTTTCGCCGAGCTTGGCAGGGAGAGCGGGATCTTGAGCAACGAGGTCTATGCCGGTATGGTCATTGTTATCGCCCTGACCACATTGCTGCCGCCTTTCGTTATGAAGTGGTATTACAGACGCTATGGAGCGCAGATGCTGTAGTCGATTGCTGTTTGGATGCCCGGCGCTGCGGGGCGCGGATGGTTGGTCTGTGTTGGAATGTGGATGGTGGAGGTAAATGAGATGAAGAGATTCAAGGATATTTTGTGTGTGGTGGAAACCGGCGAAGCTTGCAAGCCTGTTCTGACGCGTGCTCTGACGCTGGCGGAGAATAATCAGGCCAGCCTGACGGTCGTCGGCGTGATCCCGCGCGTCACAGTCGGCATGGGCATGCCGGAGGGAGGCCCGATCTCCGCCGATCTGCAGGCCGCGATGGTGAACAGCCGTACACAAGAACTGGAAACGCTTGTCGAGCCTTATCATAAGCGGGTCAAGATCGAATCCAAAGTCTTGGTAGGCACACCCTTCCTGGAGATTATCCGCGAGGTTTTGCGCAATAGGCACGACCTGGTAATCAAGACTCCCGAACATGAGGATTGGTTAAAGCGATTGTTCGGCAGTGATGACATGCATCTGTTGCGCAAGTGCCCGTGCCCGGTTTGGCTCATCAAGCCGCAGGCGCCGAAAGCCTACCGGCGCATCCTGGCGGCTGTCGATGTCGATGATGCCTATCCACCGCAGGAGATGGAATCACGACGCACATTGAACCGCCAGATTCTTGAAATGGCCAGTTCCATGGCGCTGGCTGACTTTGCTGATCTGCACATAGTGCATGCGTGGGAAGCGATAGGCGAGAGTGCCATGCGCCACAGCGCATTCATGGAAACGCCGGAAGAGGAGGTCAATGCCTATGTCGAACAAGTGAGGCGGCAACATGCTGACAATCTGAATGCGCTCCTGCATGACGTGACCAGCGCTCAGGGGCGGGATGTGCTGGATTATCTCAAACCCCAAACGCATCTGGTGAAGGGACGGGCTCGCAAAGAGATACCGGCGCTGGCCAAACAAATCGAGGCCGATCTGGTCGTCATGGGGACCGTGGCCCGCACCGGTGTTCCGGGCTTCATTATGGGCAATACCGCAGAGACCATTCTGAACCAGATCGATTGCTCCGTACTCGCGATAAAGCCACCTGGCTTTGTAACGCCGGTCACGCTGGAAGACTGAGTCCGTATGCAAGCTCTTTACTTTGCACTGGCTTTATTGCTGTTGATGAACCTCGTTGCCGGGATGTGGTGCGTGCTGCGTGGCCTGTTGTATGGCGAATTACCATTCATGAAGACAAAACAGTGTCCTGAAAAGTCCTAGAGCGATTAGGCGAGGAGTAGTCTTGCATTGGTTGGCGTGAAATGACGAGCGGGAGTTTTGCGGGATTCAGTTATGTATGTCCTGCATCGTTTGGCAAAATAGGCAACGGGTGTTTCCGCCATTAAGTTTACAAAAACAGCAGGTTACGATTTATTATGCTAACTACGAACCAGATGGTCGGGGGCTCAGATCCCCCAAGTGACTCATTTGTTAGCCGATATATCCGGTTTTAGTTGGTGCGATATGGGCCAAGAATCGGGAATAATCCGGGTTCTATCAATTATTCCGCTATCAGCTGGAAAGTCGAGATTGATAAAAATGCCGGTGTTGAAGCCATAGAAGCCGGACAACTTGTTGAGGTGACTTCGGTTGAAGTCGGTATGTTTAAAGTCAAGTTGTCACAATAATATAAAAACAAATAAGCAATAGTCCGGTAAAGGACTGTCGACTTTTAAAGATCTTGTTTCTACGGTTCATAATTCCTTATCAGAGGCGTTTAAAATGAAAATAAAATCTCTGGCATTCGCCATTATTTTTCCCGCGGTAACTTTTTCAGTACATGCAGCTAACGTAAAAGTAACGCCACTAGGTAGTCATGATGGTGAGTTTTGTAGTCGTGACAGGGCTCTGATTTTTGAGGATCCTAATGGCACTCGCTTACTTTATGATGCAGGTAAAACCGTAGCCGGCGCAGCCGATTCCCGTCTGGGTAAAATTGATGTTGTTTTAGTCAGTCATATGCATGGGGATCATGTTGGAAATCAGACAATAAATAATGTTAATCAGGGTGAGTGTGCAAAACCTGACACATCAGTTAATGCTTTACCAAATACCAATGTTGTCAATATTGCTTTGGCTAAAAAAGCTAAAATTATTACCGGCAGCGAAATGCCAAAATTTTTCGCCAGTAAACTGAAAGCCTCAGGTGGTGATCCAAAAAAATCACAACTCGTGCGCTTTGGTGGCTCAATCGATGCCGGTGGTGTCGTGATTACTACAGTGCCCGCTGTTCATTCCAATGGTATTTCTGCCGAGATGATCGGAGGAGACCTTGGTCAGATGTTAGGTGCTTCAGGGCTGACAGCGTATGCTGGACCGCCTACCGGTTACTTGCTGACTTTTTCAAACGGGCTGGTGGTTTATCTTTCGGGGGACACTGGAATTACTGCTGAGCAGGATCTCGTGGTTCGACAGCATTATCGCGCAAAGTTAGCAGTAATGAATATCGGTGATACTTATACGACGGGGCCGACTGAAGCGGCATATGTGATAAATGAAATGATTAAACCTGCATCTGTAATCGCTTCCCATGCGAATGAAGCTGCGACAAAAAATGGCAAGGTAATTGCCGGCACGCGCACGGATGTTTTTATTAAAGCAACTATAATACCTGTGCATGTGCCATTGAGTGGTAAGACAATGTCGTTTAATAGTGCTGGTAAATGCCTGGCAGGTTGCGAATAAGAATTATGAAAAAAATGTGAATAAATCATTTGTGCTGTGATTTTCTATAATTTACAAGAGTAACAACATGTTCAGTAAAGCATTTATTGTCGGCATTCTGCTGACCAGCTTTTCATCATTACAGGCAAAATCAAATTGTGGACAGGAAGGGATATGGTTGCAGGTTTTAGGATCGGGCGGACCAGAACTGGATGATGGTAGAGCATCAAGTGGCTATGTAATTAGGCAGGATGGAAAAGCCCGGATTCTGGTGGACATGGGTGCGGGTAGTTTGTTTCGTTTTGAACAAAGCGGCGCATCAGTGAACGATCTGGATGTTATTTTACTCAGTCATTTACATGTCGATCACAGTAATGACATGCCCGCACTGATCAAGGCCAGTTTCTTTTCCGGGCGCAGACGCGATTTGCCTTTATATGGTCCCACTGGTAATGAATTAATGCCTTCAGCTACGATGTTTGTTCAGGCGTTATTCGGGCCGGCTGGTGCCTACAAATATTTAAACAGTTATCTCGATGGCTCTGATAGCTATAAACTAGTTGCTCATGATGTGATAGCAGATGGTAAAGCTGCTGATGTAGTGCTGACAAATTCAAAATATAAAATTACTGCGGTGCCTGTACATCACGGCCCGATACCGGCACTAGCCTGGCGAGTCGAGATTGGCGGTAAAACGCTGGTTTTTAGTGGTGATATGAATAACGATAATGATACGCTGAGCACTCTGGCAAAGCAGGCAGATTTGTTAGTAGCGCACCATGCTATTCCCCAAGAAGCGACAGCCACTGCACGCAATTTACATATGCCGCCTTCAGTGATTGGGCAGATTGCGTCCATGGCAAATGTTAAACAATTAGTGTTATCACATCGTATGAATCGTACGCTGGGTCATGAACAAACTACAAGCCGGTTAATACGCAATACCTATGCAGGACGATTACATTATGCTGATGACATGCAGTGCTTTCAGCCATAAACAAACTTTAGGTCAAAGGAAGGTATATTATTTAATTCTATCTCAGTAAGGAGGCTTGTATGACTAGTGGAGTTGAAGTGATAGAAAAAGCAATTGGTCCTGCGATCGCAATCGAAGAAAATGTTCCTGTGTGGCGAATGCCATCAGTATTCGGTCATGATTATAAATGAATCGATGAGTACCTGGTTGCTAACGGTGCGGAGTGCGTTGATATGCCAGCTTCCCGTTTCCGCTGCCGTTCCTGTTTGCCAGCCGACCGGCCATCATGGGACAGGTGCTGGGTATCGTCTATCGTGTCATCGCCACACACCTGATCAAAAAGGCTGGGCAGCCCCACGCAATGGCATACACTGGTGAGGCGCCGTTTTCGTTTGAGCGAACGGCAACTTATGGCCGGTTATCCCCGTTACCAGCCTCTGCATCAATCGGTATTAAGAGCGAGAGGAAGGGCAAGTAACAGACGGTGGGTTCAATCGGTGAGCGCAACACTTTATCTTTATCCAGAAAGATGGAGT
>JBHPFC010000085.1:0-12742 GCA_042576405.1 Pseudomonadota bacterium
GGTCAGCACACTGACCGCGTCTGCGCCGTTTTCAATTTTCGAAAGCTTGCCGCCCGGCGCGATCAAGTGGCGGTTACCGTGAGTTACGTTGCATCCGCAGGTGTCACACATGGGCTTGCTCCCTGAATAGTTCTACATGAGTAAGCAGTAATTCATCGCCGCTGACAAGCGTGGTACGCCAGTTACCGCAGTCGGCACAAACAAGACGGCTGGCGGTCGCGGTCGATTCCTTATCGCATTGGTCACAATACACCCGAATAGGCGCCGACTCGATACACAGGTCAGCGTCTTCCGCCAGGCTACCTGCCGCGGCCAGCGGGTATGCCTGCTCGAGTAATTGGGGTTCGATGCCCGATAGCGGGCCGACTGAAACATGAATGACGCTTACGCGCGCGGCCCGCTGCTCCCGGGCTACCCGGGCAACCTGGTCGATCAATGCCTGGCAGACAGACAGTTCATGCATGGATCATCAGCCCCCGGCCAGCATCTGATCGTATAACTCCCAGGCCGTTCGCGCCTCCTGGGGAGAAATCTTCTGGATCGCATAGCCAACATGGACAACAACGTGGTCACCAGCAGCCAGGGTGTCGTCCTGCAGCATGAACAGACTGACATCCCGCTCCACGCCCTTGGCTTCGCAACGCGCCATATAACCGTCGATTTCACGGATCTTCATGGGTATCCCCAGGCACATATCTCTTCTCCCTCGGGTAAAAAGCAGTTGCTTGTTATTCGGGTTACTGCTACTACTTAGCTTACGCCTTTCGCAGATAACCGTATAGTCGCCCGAGACATGCAAACAACACTAATACTGGGCATTGGCAACACGCTACTTGCCGATTATTACTTCTTTACGCATTCACCTGCTCGACTACCTGATCAAACATTACCCCGATCTTCCTGGGGTCACCTACCTCGACGGTGGCACCCTGAGTTTCACTCTTGCGCCGCTTATTGAAGACTGTACTAACCTGATTGTACTTGACGCAGCTCAATTACAGGCTGATCCCGGCTCTATAAGTTTGCTGGTAGGCGCTGAGATGGATGAATTTGTTGGTCATGGAAAGCGCAGCGTACATGAGGTTGGACTGGTTGACCTTATGTCGATCGCACGCATACAGGATCGTTTGCCAGCAAACCGGGCGTTGTTGGGAATACAACCGAAACAGCTCGGCTGGGGTGAATCACCAAGCGATGTGGTTTCCCAGGCAATTCCCGAGGCAGCGAAAATAGTCATCGACCTGTTGGGCGAATGGCAGGTTACATCAGTCGATCAGCCCGCGGTGAATGCGTAAAGAAGTAATAAGAAACCCGTCTGATTAAGTTCAGAATAACGGAGGGCAACATGGAAAGGATCGAAAATATTTCGATCGAAACGGAATCACCGTCTATCCCGGCAGGTGCTGGCGCGACCTGTACACCGTGCTCTGTACCCACCGGAAACCTGCTACCCCTGCTGCACGAAATTCGTCATGCCCTGAACAGCTGGCTGGATGACGGCTCGATACATGTCATCGATCTGGGCAGTATTCCCATGGCACCCCACGAAGAAACGCAACTGCTGGAAACGCTCGGACAAGGTGAGATCCAGGCAACATTATCAGCACTGGGTAACAGCGAAGTCATCGAAACCGGTATCGCCGGTGTATGGCTGGTAACCCACCATAATGAAGAAGGTGTGCTCGTCGGCCGCTTTATCGAAATCTGTCACATTCCTGAAATACTCAAATCGCAGACTGAAGATGCCCGTTTCGCACTTCAGGCGCTGGACAATCTGCTCGCAACCGCGGAGATCGAAAAATGAAAAAGGATCAGACACTCGGTGGATCACTGCGTGAGCAGGGCGTATCGCGACGCAGCTTTCTGAAATTCTGTGCGGCCACGGCGTCAATGATGGCCCTGCCACCTTCAATGATTCCGGTAATTGCCGCAACACTCGAAAAAGCCAGGCGACCTTCGGTGATCTGGCTGTCTTTCCAGGAATGTACCGGCTGTACCGAATCGATTACCCGCAGCTCGTCAGCAACCATCGAAGACCTGATCTTCAATGCGATCTCGCTCGACTATCACCATACGCTGCAGGCTGCATCCGGCGACGCCGCGGAGGCAGCCCGCGAAGCCGCCATGGAAGAAAACCATGGTAAATATGTACTGGTGGTGGATGGTTCAATACCCACAGGTAATCCGGGTTATTCAACCATCGCGGGCATCAGCAACATTGACATGCTCAAAGAGACTGCAGCGGGTGCTGCAGCTATCGTCGCAGTTGGCAGTTGCGCCGCTTTTGGCGGCATACCCAAGGCCAACCCGAACCCGACCGGTGCCGTTTCTGTCAGCGACCTGATCACTGACAAGCCGATTATCAATGTACCGGGCTGCCCACCCATTCCTGCGGTGATCACCGGTGTGCTGGTGCAGTTCCTTACCTTCGGCCTGCCGGAACTTGACGACCTGGGCCGACCGGCTGCCTTCTACGGCAAAAGTATTCACGACCGCTGCTATCGACGTCCCTTTTATGACCGTGGCCAGTTCGCAGAAACCTTTGACGACGAAGGCGCGAAGAAAGGCTGGTGCCTGTTCAAGCTGGGCTGCAAGGGTCCGACCACCTACAACGCCTGCGCCACTACCAAGTGGAACGACGGCACCAGCTTCCCGATCGAAGCCGGTCATCCCTGCCTCGGTTGTTCCGAACCCGACTTCTGGGATGCGGGCAGTTTCTACAAGGCGCTGTCGACACCCACCGAATCGCTGGGCAAGGCAGCCACCTATGCGGTGGGCGCAGGCCTGCTGGCGGGTGCGGCCATTGGTGCGGTAAACCGTGGGCGCAAACAGGCTGCTGCAAAACGGCATCAGAAGGTCACCATCGACGACCTGGAAAAGGAGAGTTAATCATGACCGAGATGGATCTTCTGCTCTGGGCGCGTGGCCCTGGCCTGACCATCGCCACGATCATTATGGTTGGTGGCACCCTGGTGCGATTGCTGGAAATTTTCCTCATGGGGCGCAAGGCGAACCTCGCCGCGGCACGCGGGTCGGCAACCGCCGGCGGCCTCGGCACCATGATCCGGCGCTCGATACCGGATGCCGGCACATTCAAACGTTCTACCTTTACTATTGTTGCAGGCTACATATTCCATATCGGTCTGTTTATCATTATCTTCCTGTTCATTCCGCACATCCTGCTGTTTAAAAGCACCCTCGGAGTGAGTTGGCCGGGCCTGCCATCCAATGTGGTCGATGCGACGACAGTAATCACTATCATTGCACTGGTGGCCGTACTGGTTCATCGCCTGCTTGACCCGGTGCTGCGGCTGCTTTCGGAATTCAACGACTACCTGGTGTGGTTCCTCACCATACTGCCGCTAATTACCGGCTGGATGGCATTTAACCGGATAGGCATGACGGGGCCATCGTTGCTGGCAATGCACATCCTCAGCGTTGAATTGCTAATGGTGTTATTCCCCTTCACCAAGCTTTCCCACGCCTTCACAATCTGGATCGCACGCTGGTATAACGGTGCGATCGCCGGTTACAAAGGAGTGCAATCATGAGCGGCGCAACATTCGAGCGCGGTTACAACACGCTTAAGGAACAGATCGATGCACCAGTTGCGGCATTCTTCAGCAGCTGTGTTCACTGCGGCATGTGCGCCGAAGCATGCCTGTTCTTTACGGAAACATCTGATCCGCGCTATACACCAATCTACAAGCTGGAACCGCTGCGCAAGGTCTGGAAGCAGGAATACACCTTCTGGGGAAAGCTGACAAAAGCCCTCGGAATCGCGAAACCTTTAACCGACAAGGATCTCGCAGACTGGGAAACACTTGTTTACGATGGCTGCACACTATGCGGCCGCTGTTCCATGGTTTGCCCGGTGGGCAATGATCTTGCCTACATGATTCGCAAGTTACGTGAAGGCATGGCGGCCAGCGGTAACGCGCCGGAAGGTTTGATCGGCGCCACCAAGCGCGCCATTACCATCGGTAGCCCGATGGGCGTCAAGCTACCTGCCCTGCAGGCGCAGATACGCGGTGTCGAGGCGGAAACCGGACTGAAGATTCCGGTGGATGTCGAAAATGTTGACTACATGCTGCTGCTGTCCTCGATGGAAATCATGAATTTCCCCGAGTTCATTGGTGCAGTCGGTAAAATTTTTGAAAAGGCAGGCGTCAGCTGGACGATTTCCAGTGAAGCCTTTGAAGCCACCAACAGCGGTATACAGATCGGGGTTTCCGACCTGGCCGCGGAACTCGTGCAGCGCATCGTCGATGCCGCTGAAAAGCTCAAGGTGAAAAATGTCATCAGCCCTGAATGCGGTCATGCTTATATGGCAATACGCTGGGATGGCCCGAACCTGGTCGGCAAGGCATTCAGTTTTAACGTGGTGCATATCCTCGAGGTGCTCGACGAATTGCGCAAGGCCGGCAAACTGAAGCTGAAAGATAAAGAAAGCGGCAGCCTGACCTACCACGACCCCTGCCAGATAGCACGACGGGGCGGCGTTCTGGAACAGCCGCGCAACCTGATGAGAGAAATGAGCGAAAACTTCGTCGAAATGCCGGAAGCCGGACAGATGAACTGGTGCTGTGGTGCCGGAGGTGGTGTCAGCAGCAATGAACGGGCCGACGAATTGCGCATTAAAGTGTTTAACCGCAAGAAGTCACAGTTAGACAGCATCAAGGTCGACGGCATGGTGTCAGCCTGCTCCAACTGCCGCATTCATCTTGAGGAAGGGCTTGAAGAGTACCACATGGAGCTGCCGGTGCTGAGCCTGACAGAAACAATTGCTGAACACCTGGCCGACTGATATCGACTGCTTCAACAAAGGATACAAACATGAATGAACGCGTCGTTGTAGACCCCATTACCCGTATCGAAGGCCACCTGCGTATCGAAGCGCAGATGGATGGCGACAGTATCGGACAGGCCTATTCGTCCGGCACCATGGTGCGCGGTATCGAGACCATCCTCAAAGGCCGAGATCCACGCGATGCATGGGCCTTTGCCCAGCGCATTTGTGGTGTCTGCACGCTGGTGCACGGTATTGCCTCGGTGCGTTCCGTTGAAAATGCGCTCAACTACCCGATACCGCCCAATGCCCAGTTGATCCGCAACCTGATGATTGGCGCGCAGTACATCCACGACCACGTCATGCACTTCTACCACCTGCATGCGCTCGACTGGGTAGATGTGGTATCCGCACTGGATGCCGATCCGAAAGCCACCTCGGAACTGGCACAGAGTATCAGCAACTACCCGAAATCTTCGCCCGGCTATTTTTCGGACATGAAAACCAAGCTCAAGAATTTCGTGGAAGCCGGCCAGCTGGGAATTTTTGCCAAGGCCTATTGGGGACACCCGGCCTACAAGCTACCACCGGAAGCCAACCTCATGGCCGTGGCGCATTATCTTGAGGCGCTGGAATGGCAACGCGACGTCGCCCGGCTGCACACCATTTTCGGCGGCAAGAATCCGCACCCGAATTTCGTGGTCGGTGGTGTTCCCTGCCCGATCGATCTGAATTCAGATTCCGCCATCAATTCGAAGCGTCTGTCCCAGGTGCAGGATATCATCAACAAGATGCGCGCTTTCGTCGACCAGGTGTACGTACCCGATACCCTGGCCATCGCCAGTTTCTACAAGGACTGGGGCAGTCGCGGCGAAGGGGTTGGCAATTTCATGACTTTCGGTGACTTCCCCGCCACCGGCATGGATGACCCGTCCAGCTACCTGATTCCAGCCGGTGTGATCCTCAACCGCGACCTGAGCACTATCCACGAAGTGGACATGAATGCCGGTGACCAGATCAAGGAGTATGTGGCGCATTCCTGGTACGACTACAGCAGTGGCAAGGACTCAGGCCTGCATCCCTACGAAGGTGAAACCAACCTGAATTACACCGGGCCAAAACCACCCTATGAACACCTGGATGTCGACCAGTCATATTCCTGGCTGAAGTCGCCTCGCTGGAAAGGCAAGGCGATGGAAGTGGGTCCACTTGCGCGTGTACTGATGCTGTATGCGTCGGGTCATGAGCAGACCAAGGAACTGGTGAACATGACGTTGGGCAAGCTGGATATCCCCGTGACCGCCCTGTTCTCCACGCTGGGACGCACCGCTGCCCGGACGCTTGAAACAGCAGTCATCGCCGACAACATGCAGGCGTGGTACGACAACCTGGTCACCAACATCAAGGCTGGCGACACCAAAACCTTCAATGAAATCCAGTGGGATCCATCAAGCTGGCCGAAGGAAGCCCAGGGCGTCGGTTACATGGAAGCCCCGCGCGGTGGCCTGGCACATTATATTGTCATCAAAGATGGCATCATCGATAACTATCAGGCTGTCGTTCCCAGCACCTGGAACGCAGGACCGCGGGATGCCGAAGGCCAGCCCGGCCCCTACGAGGCCGCACTGCAGGACAATCATCAGTTGCACGACACCCAGCAGCCTATCGAAATTCTGCGCACCATACACAGCTTTGACCCCTGCATCGCGTGCGCCGTTCACCTGACCGATGCTGATGGCGAAGAACTGGTGAACGTTAAAGTGTGCTGACTGCACTCACTTCAGGAGATATGAATGAAAAGCTATGTGAAAAGCCTGTCCAGCCTGGCAGTAGCCGCTGCTGTTATCCCTGCCACAGCGCTGGGACACCCGGGACACGCACACGAAACGGGCATGCTTGGCAGCATCAATCACGCTGCTATCGGCCTGGACCAACTGCTCATTTTGTTTGCGGTAGCCGCAGTCGCAGTGTATGCCATCAAGCGTATCAGCAAGTAGCGTGCACACTGGTACGTATAAAGCTGTAGCCCTGCCGGGGTGTGTGCTGCCAGACTGCGGAACATCTACCCTAGAAAGAGACAGCTCCCATAACCTTGCGGCTTAGCACGAGATAGTCAGCAAGGTTCAGCACACCGTCCGGTACCGGCACACCCACCGACAATGGGGCAACATCAGCCCGAATAACCTGGTTTGTGGATGCTGTCTCCTCGCCAATAATAATTCGCTGCAAGAGTACTAAATCACCAGCGTCCACCAGGCCGTCACCATTTACATCACCGCTGTGTTCACCAGGAATGGACTTGTCGTCGGTTGCACTGCTGCCGGCGCTGATTTCCACGTCATCGTCAAAACCGTCGCTATCCGTGTCGGCCAGCAACGGATTGGTTCCGTAAATATTGACCTCATCGCCGTCGATAAGATTGTCAGAATCCGTATCGGCAACGAAGGGGTTCGAGCTGTATGTAGCTTCATCAACATCACTCAACCCGTCATTATCGTCATCGCTGTCACAGACGTCGCCCGGTGTATCACCGTCATTGTTTTCCTGTAACGGGTTAGCATCGTTGGGACAGTTATCAGAGGCATCCAGAATACCGTCGGCGTCGGCATCCAGAGTAGCCAGGGCGAGGTCCGCCTGGATCAGGCCATGACCACTCAGATAATCGACTCCAGCCGCTCCCATATCGATCGCCGTACTTTCAAGTGCGGTGTAGATGCCGTCCGCGGTGATACTACTGTCGAGATCTTTTAGCAGTGCCGCGACACCAGCGGCATGAGGTGCTGCAGCCGAGGTGCCAAAAAAGTTTGGCCAGCCATTGCCTTCGTAATCCGAACCAAAGAAAGTCGTGTCGCCACCATCGGGTGCAACGAATTCGGGCTTTTGTCGAATTTCGCTGACCGGGTTGCCCATGGTGTCGAATAGAATCTCGACCCCGCCCCGGGAAGAGAAATACTCCAGTAACGGCGGCGATTCACCAAATGCCGGGGTCTCGCTGTAACGGGCTGCACCGACAGCTCGCGCGCCGGCAGCAACAGCATGTCCATAGCTCGTCGAGCTGTTGGTGTCGTATTCATCTATGCTCATGCTGCCAAAATAGACAAATTTAACCTTTCCCGGTGCTGGCCCGGCAAAATGTTCGATACCAACCTGATAGGTTTTTGTTGGTCCAGCCCCACTGGTAAAAGCGAATATTTCAACGGCGTCTCCACCAATATTATTATGGCTAACACCACCGGCAAGGCCCTGTCCCGACGACGAGTACAAAATGATATCCATGTCGGTATCAGCTCCCGGTGGTCCACTGACTGAAAAAAACGGATCGTCCCACTGCAGCACAAAGATAACCTGTGTGTTGGGAGGAATACTCACCTCCATCAGCGAATCAACACCGCCACTCGCATTAAAATCGTGACGGACGCTACCGGCGTAAAACCCGGCCACGCCTGAATTGCGGAAACTGTCTTCGTAGGATTGATCGGCCTGGTTACCGGCCGCAGAGAAATAGGCCACGCCGTCGGCCTTAACGGTATCAATCGCCTGGGCAATGATGCCATCCTGAAACATTGGCTCCGCGAAATAGAATACATCATCATTAATAATTTCGGCGCCGGCAATGTTCGCAAGATCTTCTATGCCCTGCGCGAAAGAAGCGATGCCATTGAAGGCAGAATGAAATGCCTGGCTGGATCCCGGCGCGACATCATGAATAATCTGCATCATCGCCCGGCCTTCGTCGCTCCCCGAGATGCAACCTGTTTCATCGGCGAGCACTACAATACCGGATGGCAAATCGTTCGAAGTTACATCTGCCGATGCACCTCCCTTGCAATCGTAGCTGTCTGACAATGTACCGATAACAACACCAGTGCCATCAATCCCGAAAGTACCCCGAGCACTACCGGAGACCTGTGCCGCATCACCCTGACTGGTCACCGAACCGGTCATTGCTTTTGCATAGGCCGGCCGGGCCAGCTGCATTTCTGTTAGCAAGCCCGCTCTGTCCAGCACCGAAACCGGCAGCAGCCCGGACACGAATCGACCATATGTCGAAACATTCTCCATACCAAGAGCCCGCAATTCTGTTTCCAGGTCACTCACATCACCGCTGGCAACCGCATCGATAACCACTTTTTCATCTTTTAACCGCAGCGCCCTGTTGGACGGCCTGAATTTCTGTTTTAAAGCCCCTGGCCCTACCTGCCTTTGTGACTCCCGGTGTTCGTAAAACAGCACGGCAAGATCATGGCCGATCTTTTTCATCGGGCCATTTTTGCCAATGCCTTGTGAGCCTGTCACTGACTCGTGCGCAAGCCTGGCCGCCGGACTGGTCCAACTTTCCAACAGGGGCATGGGCTTATCTGCAGCCAGTAACCAGCCCGGAAACATGGCAGCACCCAGCAAGATCGCCATTTTTAAGGGAATAGAACCGGCCATCGTCCTGACTTTTTCCTCATTGTTATCAGATAACCACCATGCATAGCATACACAGTTTTGGCAACCGTATCGCTTGTGCCGCTCGCCTGATCGACGCTGATGGTGAGGAAACTGGGTCTATTCGGTACTTGCTATAGCATTGGCTGGAATAGTTATTTTTGGAGTTCTGACATATCCACAAAGGCGATTAGACCGGATCCGGACAGCGCTTCCGCCCGTTCGGTGGACATTTTGGCTTTGCGGTGCAGCGCATCGATCAGCTCGCGATCGAGCTTTGAAAAATACACATCCTCCCTGGCCTGCTCCAGAAGGGCCAGTGATTTCACCAGATTGCCGGTTCCCTGAATCACCATCATGTCACTTGTCCGTTAAACACCATATTCAGACTATTCTGATATTCTAATGATTAAATTGATCTGGATCAGGTTTTAGCTTTTCAGCAGGTGCGTCATATTGCCGCAATCCTCCTCCGGTTAGCCGTGCTGCAGTAACGAAACGCTGGGGGGAATGAATTTTTGGTCGCTCGTATATTGCGGACACGTTTTCATGCACGCGACCCGGCTTGATTCCAATTAACGAAAAAACAGTTTGACCTGCATCATGGTGCCGAACCACCATAGGACCTAGTGTTTACCTTGAATAACAAGATTAATTAACTTGCAGACAGCGCTAAAGCTGCTGCAGAAAGTCTTGGGAGAAAACGCAATTATTTCGTACCTGGCATCAACAACCTTCGACTAGAGCAGAGAACCCAGAACGTGGCAGACCGACACTCAGACAGTCATTCAGCCGACCAGGCCGAAGTGGCAATGAACCGTGTCCTCCAGGCAGAACGCGAGGCCGAGCAGGCGGTCGCGGAATGTGAAAAACAGGCCAAAAAAATCCTCAGCGATGCACGACAGCGCGTGAACCGCATCGTCAACCGGGCCGATGAACGTATCACGCTAATGAGTATGCGCTGTTCCCAGCGGGTTGCAGGCGAAATCAGTAATCAGGAGCGCGCCGAAAAAGCAGCCCGTAAACAGCAGGACCCGGAACTTGACGCAACGGGCCTCAGCGAATGCATCGAAGCTGTGTCCGCGGCATTGACCGGGCGAGCGCAATCGTGAACCAGGCACGTTTTGCTTATGCCCAGGCGCGACTGCAGGCACGCCATGGCCTGCGTCCACAGGAAGCTGTATGGCGGCGCCTGGCGAGTACCGGCGATCTTGCCAACTATCTGGTGGCCGCACGCCGCACGCCACTGGGTCCCTGGGTAGAGGGGATTCAGTCCGCAGAAACCAGTCACGCGCTGGAATCCCACTTGCGCCAGCAGTTTCGTCACTATGTTGAAAACGTCGCTCACTGGCTGCCGGTGGAGTGGCGCGCCTGCATCAACTGGGTTAGGCACCTTCCCGACCTGCCCGCCCTGCTATTCCTCCTGCAGGGTGAGAAAGCCCCCGGCTGGATGCGGGACGACGCTGACCTGGGCGAATTCACCACCGACAGCAAATCAGCAGTTTTAGATACCCTGCCCGGCTCAGATCGCGCCTATCTCAGCAAAGCCTGGCAAGAGGGTGTCCCGCTGTATGACGCCTGGTATGAGCAGTGGCAACGTTTATGGCCTGCGAAAAGCAAGCTGCAAAGCGGGCTCATCCATCTCGGCCGCCTGGTTAGGCAACATCTCCACGATGAACAAACTGTGGCACTGCCCGCTAGCGGCCATAGACAGGAAACTCTGGCAGCAGAATTAAATGCTGCCTTCCGGCGCTACAGTTTCAAACCCGCAGCAGCCTGCGCACATCTCGGCCTGGTAGCACTCGATCTGCAGCGGCTGCGCGGCGAGCTGATACACAGAGCGTTGTTCGAGGAAACCACGGCGGTGCAGGCATGACCTTGCGTCCTTCACATGCCCGCTGGTTCGAAGTGCTTACCACCAGGGAAGACCTGACGCTAACGCTCGAAGCGCTTGCGGCTACGGGCCGCATCGAACTCGAAACCCATAGTGAGACCAACCCCGAGGTCAGTCTGCAAAACCTGCAGGAACGCATGCAGACATTTAATATGCTGGCACGCCGCTACCAGCCGTACTGGCCGAGCACGGACCTGCGTCCGGCAACGGTAACCGGCAAGCCTGGCCTGGTGCTGGATACGGCCCTGCAGCGCCTGCTGAAGTGGGAACAGGCCGCCCTGCCCCTGATACACAGAATCGAGCAATTAAACAGCGAACAAACCGAGATTGGCCTGCTGCACTCATTTTTAAGCCATCTGCCGAATGACAAGTTTGAGTTAGGCCAGCTGGCAAAAACTGGATCTACCCTGAACACATTGCTGTTTGCCCTGCCCCCTGGCAGCCGTATCGGGCCGGTGCCTAAAACACTGCTTGTCTCTCGTTTTGACACAGGTGTTCACGATTTCCTGCTGGCCGTGGGTATAGACAGTGATCTTGATGCCCTGGCCAGTGAGCTGATGGCTTGCAAAGCAGAAATGATAGAAATCCCGGCCTCACTGAAGGGTACCCGCCAATCCGCGCGCAAACAGATTGAACAACAACAACTGGAAAACGATCTGCAACTACAGAAATTGCAAAGGCAGGTGGGTGCCTTGTCCAGACCCTGTCAGCTACACGAAGCACTGGGTGATATCTACCGCCTGGACTGGTTCCTCAACAATGTCAGCAGCCTGCCAGTATCAAGAAATTTTGCCTGGGTAACAGGTTGGACCAGCGACCCTGACGATCGGCAATTGAGCAACGCCCTGAATACATCCAGGGTTAATGCCGTCATACATTATCCACCGGCACCGAAGAAACTGGTCGCCCCCCAGGTGATGTACAACCCGTGGTGGGCACAACCGTTCGAGCTGTTTGCAAACATGCTGGGCACACCGGCACACGATGAAGTCGATCCCAGCCGGTTACTGGCGTTCCTGGTACCTTTGCTGTTCGGCTATATGTTCGCGGATGTCGGCCAGGGCCTGTTACTGTTTGTCGCCGGCCTGCTGTTACACAAGCGCTGGCCAGTGCTGCGGATACTGGTTGCCAACGGCTTTGCTGCCATGCTGTTCGGCTTCGTGTTCGGCAGTGTATTCGGGCGCGAAGATATTATTCCCGCATTATGGCTCCATCCCGTAACCCAGCCACTGCCCGTACTGATGGTTCCACTGGTTGGCGGTGCGGCAATCATTCTTACCGGCCTGCTACTGAATGCGGCAGGCGCGTTCTGGCGGGGCCGCGCACGGCAATGGCTTCTCACCGACGCTGCAGTGCTGGTCATTTACGTCTCAATACTTGCAGGTTTCTTTACACCGCACGCCACGACGACTGCGCTACTGGGCCTGGCCTGGTACTTTGGCGGCACCCTGATGGTGGCTGGACAGTCTCCGGGCAATGCCCTTTTGCCTGCTGCCGGCACACTGGTAGAAAACGTTTTACAGTTGCTGATCAATACCGTGTCTTTTGTCCGGGTCGGTGCATTCGCACTGGCGCACGGAGGACTGTCTGAGTGTCGGTCTGCCACGTTCTGGGTTCTCTGCTCTAGT
>JBHPFC010000086.1:0-12212 GCA_042576405.1 Pseudomonadota bacterium
GGGGGCACGCGACCGAATGGTGGAAGCAATCTGTTCCATAGTTTCGGCGACTTCAGTCTGGATGCAACCCAGAGCGGCAACTTTGTCAACGATTCCGGTCTGGCGACCATGAATATCGTCAGCCGCGTCACCGGAGGGAACCCATCGAATATCTCCGGGATGATCGATACCACGGACTTTGCGGGAGCCAATCTGTTCTTGATGAATCCTGCCGGTATCTTGTTCGGACCCACAGCCCAACTAAACGTAAGTGGCTCGTTTCACGCGACCACTGCTGATTACATCAAGCTCGGTAATGAAGGCGGCATCTTTTATGCGGATCCAGCGCAGGCTTCGGTGCTGAGTGTCGAGGAACCGGCCGCTTTCGGTTTTTTAAATCCACAGCCTGCAGCAATTGATGTTAACGCAAGCAGTGTACCGGTATTGCAGGTCGCTCCCGAACAAACCTTTTCGTTCGTGGGTGGATCGATAAACGTCGGCGCGGAGGATGGAAGCGCACCCGGGTATGTAATGGCACCGGCCGGTCGGATGAATTTCGTCAGCGTCGCCTCAGCTGGAGAGGCCGTATTTGACGGTACCGGCTTCAATGTCGATCTCTTTCCCCGGCTGGGGGATATCAACATCAGGGGCGGGAGCATTATTGACGCCAAGGAGGTGTTTATCCGCGGGGGCCAGCTCGTGATTGATGAGGCTGTCATAGTGCCAGGCGCGTTCTCGCTCTTTGATCTGGGCCCTCCGCCCGATGGGGGTGAGGTCAATATCAAAATTACCGGGGATGTGAGCATAAGCGGAACCGCGGCAGAACCGTTCACCGAAGCACCGCCGGGTATTCTGACCTTTAACGGGGCATTCGATTCCATTACACCGCCGGCGAAGGTCCCGGACATCTCGGTCGATGCCGGTACAGTCTCGTTGACCGGGTTTGCCAGTATTCAGACTGACCGGCTTGGTCCTGGAGATGCACCGACGCTGTCTGTCAGCGCGGACACAATAACCGTGGAGAATGGCGCTGGAATTGCGCTGTTCAATTTTTTTGAGGGGCCCGGTGGCAACCTTAATGTCAGCGGACGGCAGATCGATTTATCCGGTGGCGGTGTCCCGGGTGGTGCCATAGGTGTCACGGGTCTCTTGGCCCAAGGGCTGTTCCATCCTGGCTACTTCGTCAGTTCGGTCGATCCAGCTCTTAGCTTCGCAGACAGCGGAACGATCGACGTAACCGCTACGGAGAAACTCAGCGTAAGCGGTGGGGCGCAAATCACGACCGATAGTCGCACTTTTGGGCGCAGTGACGACGTAAACATACAGGCAAGCGATATCTCGTTGACCGACGCAGGACAGATCTCCGCTCAGAGCTTGTTCGCCGGGGATTCCGGAAATGTCATTGTCACTGCGAGTGGCGACGTAGAAATAAGTAATGGCTTTGTGATCGCTGCCAATACGCTCGGTTCCGGCGATAGCGGAAACGTGGATGTCACGGTCGGGGGATTGCTCGGTATATCGGGGGTTGCCAGTGGAATAGCAAGCCAAACCACCCCTCCGCCTCAGTCAGAACTCGACGCATTTGCTGCTCTGGTCCTCGGACCGGGAGCCACCTTCCCTGACTTGGCTTTGGAGCTTGGCTTAGCTGCTGATGCTGACTTGTTTGCTGTGCTCGGTGCCTTGAATGACTTTGGATTAACGGCAATTACCGATCTGGAAGTAGGAGACGGTGGCACTATCTTCGTAAACACGCCACTACTGACAATCAGTGGCCGCGACTCAGCGGTCGACTCATCAACGGCCTGGGATGGCAACGCAGGCCGGGTCCAGCTCAACGTGGGCTCTTTGAACATCACCGATGGCGCCCAGATTCGCAGTCGTAGCGGCCTCGTAGATTTGGTCACCGGAGACCTGTTCGTTGGGAACGGCAATGCCGGGGCCATCGATGTGGACGCGACCCAGGCGATCTCGATCTCAGGAGTGGACAGTACGATATCCACAACCACGTTCGGCGACGGAGATGGTGGCACTATTGACCTGAGAGCCAATGAGGTCGACATTGTCAATGGTGGCAGTATTACCGCGGACAGCTTTAGTAACGGGCTCACCGGTAACATTACAATCACCGCTGTAAACAGAATTGACATGAATAAGGGCGCTATCTCCACACGCGCGGTCACGTCCGACGGCGGGAACATCGACTTGATAGCTCGTGAGCGTGTCTACATGCTCGAATCGAATATCACCACCTCGGTCGAAAGTGGCCTCGGCGGCGGTGGCAACATAAACATCGATCCCAAGTTCGTGATCCTCAACCAGAGCAACATTCTCGCCAATGCCTTCGGCGGACCTGGTGGCAACATAAACATCGTAGCCGGCAACTTCATTGTGACACCGGACAGTGTCGTCGACGCCTCTTCAGCGCTGGGTCTGGATGGCACAGTTAATATCAGCTCACCGGATGAAGAAGTCGCCGATGATCTTGCGGTGCTGCCGGACAACTACCTGGACGTGACCAGCCTGATGAGCGACCGCTGTGGTACAGCAGTGGGTGCCAGCAGCCTGGTTAATGCGGGCCCAGGTGGGCTGGCCGTCGATCCGGACAGCTATCTGCCCAGTTTTGCGACTGCAACCAACCAACAAGACCAAGGGAAAGGAGCAAGCCAGGCCAGTCTCGGTGGCGGCAAGCGCTGGTGGACACTGCATGCAGACCCAGCGTTACAACTCGCCCAGGTGTCCTGCACGCGCTAAATATGTCAATGAAAAATATTGAGTACGCCGGATCGCCAGGCCAAACCGTCCTGGCGCGTGCTGTCTTGCTGGCACTGGGATTGGCGTTTTGTCTCGATCCTGTCCATGCACAACCAGCTGGGCCCGCCGCGCCCGGCGACACACCCGCCGGTGGTATTTCCAGGCCGGGTGATTTTCGTCCGGAATTGCCGGTACCGGGTGCGCCGCCTGAGGCGCCGGTCGATCTGCCACCGGGAGCGCCGCTACCCGATGACAAAGAAGTTCCACCCGAGGAAGAGAAGGCACCCTATGGTGTCAGGGTTTTCGTCAGGGAAATCAGGCTAACCGGCAATACAGTTTTCAGCACCGGGCAACTCAAGGAATTCACTGCAGCTTACGAAAATCGTATCGTTGCCAGCAGCGAACTCGAGGATCTTCGCGTTGCACTGACCCGTCACTATATTTCGCAAGGCTATCTCAATTCCGGGGCCGTGATTCCAGACCAGAAGGTCGTAGACGGAATCGTTGATCTGGTCATTGTCGAGGGCCGCCTGAGCGACATCGAGATTAGCGGAAACAAACATCTGGATTCCGATTATATAAAAGACCGCCTCGAACTCGGCGCCGGACCACCACTCAACGTAGACGATCTGCAGAAACAGATTCAGATCATGCTCGACTCGCCCGTGATCGAAACCCTGAATTCGGAACTCGGACCAGGTGACCGACCGGGAGAAGCCAGTCTCACTACCGTCGTCAAGGAAGGGCCCAGAGCCCAGTTTATTCCGGTAATCGACAACCGCCTGTCACCGAGCCTGGGTGATGTCCGCGTGCTGCCACAGGTCTATCTTTACAGCCTTACCGGCCATGGTGATGTATTCAGCGGCGCGGTGGGCTTTGGCGAAGGTCTGACGGATGCCTATGCCACCTGGGCGGTCCCCTTGAACGCACACGATACGACTCTTACCCTGCTTGGCGACTACAGCGATTCCGAAGTCGAGAATGGCCCCTTCAAGGATCTGGATATAGAAAACAAGACCCGAACCTTTGGTTTCAGAGTCAGCCATCCCTTCTATCGCACTCCCAGCCAGAAGTTCAGCATGTCGCTTGGGCTGGATCTGCGCAAGAGCGAATCCAAACTGCTCGGCGAAGACTTTGCCTTTACGCCGGGCGTGCCCTCGGATGGCGAAGTGAAGGCCTCGATCATTCGCTTCTCCCAGGACTGGTCCAAGCGGGAGCCACAACAGGTACTGGCTGCGCGCTCCATGTTCAGCCTCGGCGTCGATGCCTTCGATGCGACTACCAACTCGAACAATCTTCCCAGCGGGGAATTTTTTGCCTGGTTGGGTCAGTTCCAGTGGGCAAGACTGCTGGGTGAAGATGGTGGACAACTGATTTTCAAGACCAATGTCCAGCTTACCAACGACGAGCTCTTCACCATGGAACAGTATGCGGTGGGCGGCGCGCTCAGTGTCCGCGGCTACCGTGAAAACCAGTTGGTACGCGATTATGGATTTGATGCATCGCTCGAGTACCGCTATCCGCTTTTGAAGGACGCCACCGGCAGAAGCGTGCTCGCGCTGGCACCCTTCGTCGATGCAGGCGGGGGTAAAAATAACGAGCTGCCGGACGGCCCGAATCCAAACTTCATTTACAGTGCCGGTGCCGGCCTGCGCTGGGATCCAACAGCGAAGATCCATACCGAGCTTTATTGGGGACACTCATTCCGCAGTGTCGATAACGATGACAACTCCCTGCAGGACAGCGGTTTTCACTTCCTCTTGAGCGCCAACCTGGCCGAGTGGTACTGACGGACTCACAGCAGCTGTGCAGACCAAATACTGCACTTACAACCAGTTGCCGATCAACAGAAACGGCCCCCAGTAACTCGGATGATGGAAGCGCGGATCATTAAGCAGGCTAAGCTGGGCCTCCTGGAGCGCCCGTGCTTTCGATATATTCGAGTCTTTCAGATTGGCATAGAACTCCGTTATCAAAAGCGATGATGCCTGATCGTTGATATACCACAGCGTTGCTACAGCACTTCTCGCCCCCGCCTTGACGGCAATACCCCCGAGACCAAGGGCAGCCTTGTCGTCGCCAACTGCGGTCTGGCAGGCACTCAGCGTGAGCAACTCGACCGGTTTCTCACGGTACGTCGTGCTCGCCATATAACCTTCCAGCGTATCCATGTTCAGCTTGCCGTCATAAGTTAACAGGAAGGTATCGCGCACATCATTTTGGAACTTGCCGTGCGATGCCACGTGGACAATCGAATAAGGCGTATCACCCAGTTCCTGTTCGACACCCGACAGCGTAAAGCTGCTATTTTCCAATACTGCCCCGTCGTAAAGTTCGTCGAGCTTCGCCACCTCTCCCGACACATCGGGCAGGGGTGGAAAACCCTGCACGCTTTCGGTCAACCCGGCTACCAGCAACTGCAAATTTTCCCTGGGTAGTGGCTGCGGATCGGTAAGCGTCAGCCCCGGAGCGGTTGCCACGGCATACTGGTTCACCAGAAAGGTTTTGCCATCGTAGAGTGCAGCGAGTGGAATAGTCCGCAGTGCGCCGTCGGGGATGAAGACCAGTGTTTCGATCTTCTGCGCTTGCAGATCTTTCTCCAGCGGTTGAATCAACCAGGTATAAATTTTCCGTGCATGGCGCCTGTACTGGTGCGTGGTGCGTTTTTCAAGCCGGGAACGGAAACGGTTAACCTCCTCGTTCAGTTCTTCAGCACCTACCGGAACACTGTAACGCTTCATGCCGTTCGGCAAGCTGAGCAGGATTTCCAGGCGATCCGGCAGAACGATGGGGTAAATCGCAGCGGTGCGCTCACCCAACTGATCGATCCCCGTTGTCTTTGCCTTGAGTGCGGCGACGCAATCGTCACGAAAGTAATCCTCCAGTTCAGCACCCTTGAGCATTTCTACCGTGTTTCGCACCTCATACAGGTCAGTTTCGATCGCGTGCGGGTCTTTACTGGCACCCGCTCTTTGCAGGAGCAGGTCGGCAAGATCCAGATAGAGCCGCCCTGCTTCTGCCCGAAAATCGTCCTGCCTGCCCATATAGCCTGCCGCAAGCACCGGGCGTATTGCCTGGAGGTTTTCGACGGCGCGCTGATAAGCAGCGATTGCCGCATCTGTATTACCCGTTGATCTTAACAGTCGCGCCTCTTGCCATTGCCAGCGGTAGCGGATCTCCGGTGCCGGCATCGCCTGCAACTGATGCAAGGCTTTGCCCGTATACTGCATTGCATCGTCTGTACGCCCTGCCTGTTCATAGGCTGTACCCAGATAACCGTATGCATAGGACATGGCCCGGTCATCATCAATCGATTCAGCAACACTGGCGGCTGCATTGAGCGCTTGATAGGCACTCTCCTGCAACTCGGCACTCCGGGTTTCGGCAGCCCCGGCCAGACGCGCATAGAGACGACCGATACTGATCAGGACGTAGGCTTTTTCGTGTGAAGGCGAAAGCGATGCCGCTTGCTTCTTTACACGACCGAGCTGCACAAGGGCTTCCTTCTGGCGGTTACTGTCTACCAACACCCGCGCAATATTCACCGAGCCCTTGGCAGCCAACGCATCGTCGGAGGCCGCCCGGGCATCGGACACGGCCTGCCGATAGACTGTAATTGCTTCGTTGAATTCGCCCTGTAACGCAAGGAGACTACCCAGATTGTTCCCGGCAACGGCGGCTGAACTGTGGCGCCCGCCCGCCCGCTGTTCCGCAACGGCATTTTCCAGCAGTTCCCGCGCCTTGTCGGTGCGGTTGGAAAACAGGTAGGCTGTGCCCAGACTGCTCGCCACTTGCACTGCAAGCAAATCGTTGCCATCCGCTTCCGCCAGCGCCAATGCTGATCTCAGATTACTGATCGCCTTGTAATACTGCCCAATGGCCAGATAGGCCTCGGCCTTGTGCTGAAGTACGCGCGCCTGACCGCTTTTGTCGTCCCCCTGCCGGTATCCATCGAGTGCTATATTCCACGCTGCGAGTGCGTCTTCAAAACGGCCATTGCTGAAATAACGCTGTCCTGCAACCAGCTGTTCGGCAGCCGATGCACTGCCGGGCTGCTCGGTAGCAGCCAACACTGAAACGGTAAAAAGGCAACTGATAGTGAGAAGAAATATTTTCGACAAGAAGTGATTTTTCATTTTCTGAGCCCCTGGTGTAGGCATTGGCCACAATAGCTGAAGTATTGCATAACTACGCCAAATGTACCTAGCTCCCATCCGCTCCGGGAAACTGGAATCAGCCTTGGATTACAGTATTTTTATGGTGTTGACGTCACTAATACAGATACCCGCACTGTTTCCCCGCATGACCAGCCTTCATCCTGTGGAAACTACGTATAACGGGAGTGGCCTAGAGGACCGACCAACAGCGTACCAACAGGAACGCTTACAATCGCAACAGAGCGACAACCCCGTTCAGGCAGGCATCGTAACCAACGTACAGCCTGTAAACGCCTTATAACTCGAAAATCTGTCCCTGCCGGAGCGCCTTAAGCTCCCTGTCACGCACCAGGGCTGCGAGCTCACGCATGATCTGCTTTTCTTCGCCGGGTTTATGATGCGTAATATAAATCGCTGGTTGATGATGCAGCTTGCGCAGATCTTCAGCCAATGTGGAGGGGCGGTGATGGCCGGCTATTTGACTCAGCACTTCTTCGTGATCTGCGTAAGCGCATTCCACAAATAAAATATCCAGTTCCGGGTAGGCGTTGAGCACCTGCCAGAACCTGTCCGTACTCCGCGTATCCCCGGAAAACGCGAAGGATCCGCCACCAGCTTTCTGAATCCGGTAGCCTAGCGCTGGCTGGGTATGCGTTACCGGAATAGCTTCGAGATTACGCTCACTGAGCGTAATCTGCTGCCCGGGAGTTATCACATCGTACTTGATGACCGGGTTTGCGTCGTCGGGAAGCTTGGCGAAATCCGGCCATATCTGCCAATTGAATATATGTTCACGTAGCATCTGCAGAGTTTCTTTTTGAAGATGAATCGTGATCGGGTTGTCAACCAATGCCTCAAATACTGAATCCACAAGAAATGGGATAAACGTAATGTGATCCAGGTGTCCATGTGTAAGAAATATGTGTCGTATCCCACACATCTCATCCAGCGTGAGCTCACCCACCCCGGACCCACAGTCAATCAGTACATCGTCGTCAATCAGTAACGATGTAGTGCGAAGACCAGCTCCAATGCCCCCGCTACAACCCAAGACTCGAATTTGCATGGCAACCTTGCATTTAACTTATGATTATACAGCGCAGACTCCAAAAACGGAGACTCCCGGACAAATTCTGCCGCTCACGAAAACAAAAACATCTTTGAAGCCAACATATTTCAGTTAAAAGGCCCTGAGACAGTTAACCAGCCAAAAATCAGTAATGCTGGACCCATTAATATAAAAAAGATGAAACCGAATATACACTGGGTGCACTCAAGAAACGTTTTCAACTTTTCATCACAATCTTTCCAGTTCATCCTTGCCTCCCTCTGACCAGATAATAGTTGGGCAGTACATTCAGGATATTTAATATTATTGAATACTTATCCCCACAAGCATTCTTGCTATCACATGCCTGGTACGAGTTTATCGAATATCGCATTGGGATAAAGAAAATCTCCCTACCTTTCGTTTAACAACACCAGTATGAAAAATATGATTGCGGATCCTGTCACCAGCAATGTCAATGTTCCGATACCCACCGGCATTCTCCCTCGGTTAATATGCAAACTGATGACAGGTTACCCGGGAAACTGTAGCTCGTCAGTGGAGTATTCACTAATAAAGTGTGAATTATTCACAAAAACCCTGCCTGAACATGGTCCCGTTTACTGCCCGGCCTCCGGTCAAGACTGCCCGCAGATACGATCGCCTGGCCACACAATTTCGTGGCGGATTGCTCCAGCTGGGGTAAGGGCCGAGTTCGCCAGGGTACCACCACGCTAGCGCTATAAAAGTACCTGCGACCCGCCAAATAATGCATCAGGTTCGTTGATTTGCATCAAACTCTTTTAACACATGCACAGGTAGACTGGCAGTGGCATTTAGGCGTCAGGGTTCATATTGGACGAAAGATCAAGCAGCTATCCAATCATATTGTCGACGGCAAGGCATCTAACATCGCGTGGTTAATATCGTTAACGTAACAACATGGAGGAACAAATGAAAGCGCATATCGCAACTGAAAACATGATTGCTTTTCTGCTAACTACCCCGATGTTTGATGACCTCGAGCCAAAGGAGATCATGGAGATAATCCATATCGTCGAGACATTAAAATTTGAGCCAGGGGATGTCATATTCAGCGAAGGTGATGCCGGTGATGGCTGGTACGCCTTGTACAGTGGTGAAGTAGAGGTCCTGAAAAAATCGCACGGTGGTGATAAAACCATTAAAGCGCTCGAACCCGGCTCTTGTTTCGGCGAAATCGCTGTTCTGGACGGCTTGCCACGTTCCGCCACTATTCGAGCTAAAAAGGATACCCTGCTGTTACGCGTTCCTCAGGATAAATTCATGGAGTTGATTGATCAGGACCACCTTATAGCTTACAAACTCATCAAGCATATGGCGATTTTGCTTGCAAGCCGGGAGCGTTCCAATACAGAAGTCCTGTCTAAACTATTGCTGGCGGGTGAACTCACGGAGGTACATGAGGGGATACTGGAGATTGTCGGAGATTCTTATGTCAGGGAATAACATTACTGAGTTACTTGTCTCATACACACTCCGCTGAAGCTTTCTGATTCTTAGCGACGCGACCTGAACATCAGCGGCAGATGCTGCATGAGCAGCCGTAGCACTGATTCAGGGCCAACATGCTGGTCTGCTGTCATCAGCACCTGATCTGTAGTAGCCACAGTCAGGACATTGAACGAGCCGGGTAAGCGGTCTGAGAACACGCCTTACAAGGCGTGCTGCTGCGCAATTCCTCTGTAGACGATATTTGATACATTGCGGATGATATCGCTGCGTGAGCGGATCCAGGTCGTGTAGTTAGCAGCGCTTTGTTGTTTTTCGATAACGCCGATCACCGTATAGGGATAGCGTTTTCCGTCGCGGCCCTTGACGCTGAGGATACCCATGTCACCGCAGACACGCGCGGTACTACCGGTTTTATTGTAGACCCTGGTGCCTTTGGGAATATCCCTGGCACCGGAGTAAATACGGTCGGTCGAAGTCATGGACATCAGGCGTTTGATTTCCCGGGCGCCGGAGATTGCTTCCGTCCAGACTGCGTACAGAAAACGGCTGTAATCGTGGACGGACGCCTTGTTACGGTAGGTACGACCATTGACCGGAATATACTCGACCAGGTGGGTATCACGAAATATCCGGGGGTAATGCTGCTTTAATATCCGTTCGACCGCCTGTGGCCCACCCACCTGCCGCGTAATCCAGTTGGTGGAGGGGTTATTGGAATTCCGGATCATGCGCTCCATGTGGTGACGGCTTTTGCTGCCGTAGACGAGTTCGCCCTCCTTCACCTTGTGGAAAAATGCGGCTGCGATAAAAGGTTTGACCAGGCTGGCCGCCTGGAATTGCACGTCTTCATTAATGGTGACCAGTTTTTCGCCGGTGGTAAAATCATACACCGACCAGCCGGTGCGTTCGTCGGCTGCGATCTTGCCCTGCTGGCGCAGGCGTTTGATATAGCTCTCGACCGCAGTTTCGACGTCGAGGATTTGCTGGTCGCGCTCGATTTTGCTCTTCGTGTTGCGCGGAATACTGGTGGTGTCGACCGATGCGGACGTCACTCGCCGCACCCCATCGTCGTCATACAAGGTCCAGTTCCGGGAACGTACAGCTGCTGCCGCCTCCAGGCCTCTGGACTGCAATAGCCGGGTGTGGGTCTTCGCGACCTTTTTGGCCTGGGCGCTGTCGCCACGACGGTGATAGACCAGGCCGAACAGATCGTCGTTGACGACCACTTTGAGTTTGCGGGCAACTGCCGGTCCTAGAATCCGGGCAACCTGCTTGCGGTAATCGAGAACACTGGCACTGTCCCGGTGCCAGAGATAAGACACATCAAAATGTACTTTGGCAATACTGACTGACGGCGCACCAAGCAAGCCCAGCAGCCCAATAAGCGGTAACAGCAGATTTTTGATAACAATTCTGGGCATGCAAGAATTCCTTAGGATTTACTATTTAATTCAATCCATTGAGCAGGCATTCTAGAGTGATTTCAAATAAAAGGATAGACGCAAAGTGCAAAATTTTCTATCCGCTAATCCTGGGCCACCCCTAACAAGTACAACAAGCAAATCCTGAACTGTTTGCCCAGGAGCCGATTTGGCCCTTATGTCACTTTTCCGGTACTACCGAAATAAGGAGATTAGCCAAGCCAGTTCTATATCTTCGTTTCCGTAAATCGCTATTGAGATGCCAATTATTTCTGGTAGGTTCCAACCAGCTCCGTTTGCGCGATGACATGCCCCTTCATCGCTGCCTCTACCTTCGCCTTGGTTGGTGTTTTCATCCCTTCGAGTAGCGTATCCAGGGCGTACAGTTTATGGAAATAGCGGTGGCGCCCCATTGGCGGGCATGGCCCACCGTAACCGGTTCGTTTCCAGTCGTTCAGGCCTTCCACTGTGCCCGGAGGAAGCTTCGCTGACAGGATGGCCTCCGGCAGAGCGGAAATGTCCGGCGGGATATTGCACAGTACCCAATGGACCCAGACCATCTTTGGCGCCTTCGGATCCGGCGCATCCGGATCATCGACGATCAGAATCAGACTTCGGGCAGCTTCGGGAACACCCGCCCATGTCAGGGGCGGAGAGACATCTTCTCCTTCACAGGTGTACCTGGAAGGCATTGCGCCGCCATTATCGAAAGCACTGGAGTTGAGCGTGAACACCATATTTCCCTCCGCTTGAAGCCTTGCTACATAAAGGTAGCACAACCTCTCGAGCTTTCACGGCTCATTGATGGCCACGCGCAACAGGTATCAGTCACTGCCAGCCCCTGAATACGCAGCAGATCCAGTCACTCCGGCGGTCAGGGTAAAGCGCATCGCCTCCTCCATGCTCATGTCCAGCGGCCGCACCATGCTGCGCGGCATCAGCACCGCGTAACCCCCGATCATGTAGCTCAATGGCAGGTAGACCAGAATACTGTCCTCGCCCCTGTAATCTTCCGGCAGCCGCTCCGGGATAGCCTGGGTGACAAAGCCGATCACCTGCATCCCGGTATCACCGATGTTCACTGCTACAACCTGCTCGAATTCCTTCCTGTTCGATGGCGAGAAATAGTCAAAAAAATCATGTATGGCTCGGTACACGGTCTTGATCAGCGGAACGTGATACAGCAACCGCTCGCCACGGGAAAACAGGCGTTGGACAACGTAGGCATGCATCAGCAGCCCAACCAAAAACAGGACCAGTAGTGCAGCGAACAGCCCCATTCCGGGCCAGTACAGGGTCTCCGGAAGGAACAGGCGAATCATAGCGCCAAGTGCGGTCTCCGTAGTGGCCACAAACCAGTAC
>JBHPFC010000087.1:0-12142 GCA_042576405.1 Pseudomonadota bacterium
GCCGGACTCGAAGGCAGGTGCACGCGCACAGACCTGACCTGTGGCATCCAGGACAAAGGATTCCCCATCAAAGACGAGCTCATCCTGGCCACCTACCAGGTTGACATAAACGACCGGGCATCCAGTATCACGAGCACGTCTGGCAACTTCAGCTTCGCGTTCATCACGCTTGCCGATGTGAAAGGGTGAGGCATTGAGATTGACCAGCATGCGAGCGCCGGCATCGGCGGCAGCCCGGGCTGGCTCAGGCATCCAGATGTCTTCGCAAATTGTTATGCCTAACGGGATGCCCGCCACTTCAGCCACACTGAAACCCGGGCCGGGCACGAAATAACGTTTTTCGTCGAAGACACTGTAGTTCGGTAAGTGATGCTTCCTGCAGCTCGCGATCACATGCCCGTCATATAGCAGTGAAGCGCAGTTGAATCTCCCTTCAGAAGCCTGCTGTGGGTGACCTACCAGTATATGAATACCGCTGACTTCCTGCAGAATCTGCTGCAGCGCAGCATCCACCAGCATCTGGCACTGCGGACGCAGCAGCAAATCCTCAGGTGGATAGCCTGTCAGGGTCAGTTCCGGAAAAACTACCAGGTCGGCAGCAAATTCATCCCGTGCTCGCCTGGCTGCCAGCACCACCTGTTCGGTGTTCGCCGATATATTGCCAACCAGCAGATTGCACTGCGCCATCACCAGGCGCAGGGCAGTATTTTTGGGGCGGGATTCAGGCAGCACCCAGTACCTCAACCATTCGCGCACCCATATCGGCAGGCGAACGCACAACGGCCACACCGGCTGCTTCCAGCGCGGCAAACTTGGCTTCAGCCGTCCCCTTGCCGCCACTGATAATCGCACCAGCATGCCCCATGCGCTTACCCGGTGGCGCCGTAACACCGGCAATATAGGCCACCACAGGTTTGCTCATGTGCGCCTCAATAAACTCGGCCGCTTGTTCCTCGGCACTGCCTCCAATTTCGCCCACCATGATGACACCACGGGTATCCGGGTCGCGCTCAAAACGTTCCAGGCAATCGGTAAATTCGAGCCCGTGAATCGGATCTCCGCCGATGCCTACACAGGTGCTCTGCCCCAGTCCGGCCTGCGTAGTTTGATACACCGCTTCATAGGTTAAAGTGCCGGAGCGCGACACAATGCCGATGCCACCAGGCTGGTGTATGGCACCCGGCATAATGCCGATCTTGCAACTGCCGGGAGTGATAATGCCTGGACAGTTAGGCCCTATCAGTTTGGCATCACCGCCTGCCAGCGCGGCCTTTACCTTGAGCATATCCAGCACCGGAATACCCTCGGTGATGCAGACAATCACTTCAATACCTGCATCAGCGGCTTCCAGCACTGCATCAGCGGCGAAGGCCGCAGGCACGTAGATCATGCTGGCGTTGGCACCGGTTTCACGTACAGCATCCTGCACCGTATCGAAAACCGGCAGATCGAGATGGCTCTGACCACCCTTGCCAGGGGTAACGCCGCCTACCAGCCGACTACCGTAGGCCAGCGCCTGCTCCGAATGAAAAGTACCCTGCTTGCCAGTAAACCCCTGACAGATAACCCGGGTAGTGCTGTCGACCAGAATACTCATTGACTTGCCCCCTTCACGGCACCGACAACTTTCTGCGCGGCATCGGTCAAACCATCAGCGGTGATAACGCTGAGACCCGAGTTCGCCAGCAGCATTTTTCCCTGCTCCACATTGGTACCCTCAAGCCGCACTATCACTGGCAGGTCCACGCGCACCTCCTCAACAGCTTTGATGATGCCTTCGGCGATCAGGTCACAGCGCACAATTCCACCGAAAATATTCACCAGGATGGCACGCACTTTTTTATCTGAAAGTATCAGCTTGAAAGCTTCTGCCACGCGTTCCGCCGTCGCGCCGCCACCGACATCAAGGAAATTTGCCGGCTCACCACCATGCAGCTTGATCAGGTCCATGGTTGCCATAGCCAGGCCAGCGCCATTGACCATACAGGCTATGTTGCCTTCCAGAGTGATGTAATTAAGACCGTGTTCGCTGGCTGCGCGCTCTTTTTCGTCTTCCTGGGTGATATCCCGCAGCTCGTTCAGGTTCGCGTGCCGGTACAGGGCGTTATCCTCGATATCCAGCTTGGCATCCAACGCCAACAGATCACCATCAGAGGTGACGACCAGTGGATTAATTTCGACCAGACTGGCATCTTCCTGCTCAAACAGCCGGTAGAGTCCACCCAGCAAGCGGGTGAACGATTTTATCTGGCCACCCTCAAGCCCGAGACCAAAGGCCAGATTACGACACTGGTAAGCCTGCAGACCCACGGCAGGATGAACTGCTTCGGTGAGGATGGCAGCGGGATCACTGGCCGCAACCTCCTCGATATCCATACCGCCGGAAGCAGATGCCATCACCATAATGCGTTCGCTGGCCCGATCGACCAGCAAGCTGAGGTATAGCTCTCGCTCAATGCCCACGGTCGATTCAATCAACAAGCGGTGGATTGGCAAGCCCGGCTCGCCGGTTTGTTTGGTAGCCAGCATGGCGCCCAGCAGGCGATCAGCGTTTTGCTCCACTGCATCTATGCTGTCAACCAGCTGCACCCCCCCGGCTTTGCCGCGGCCACCCGCGTGGACCTGCGCCTTGACCATCCAGCGATCTCCGCCCAGCGTTTTGGCCGCAGCCACTGCATCCTGGACCGACTCGGCCATCCGGCCATCCGGTACTGGCACACCGTAATCCGAAAACAATTGCTTGGCCTGATATTCGTGAAGATGCATGGCACTGTCCTATGCGCGAAAGGCTCTATTCTGCCATGCTTCGGGGACAGATTTAAAATCTGTCCCCATCCAAGTACACTGCACCCATGTTTGGAATTCGCGTACTTATCTATTTGCTGGGCATCGCCCTGGTTGTGTGGATTTTATTCCGGCTGGCAAAAAGCCCCGGGATTGAAAACAAACCGAAGAAAAAGGTTGGTGATATGGTCAGCTGCGCCCGCTGTGGCACGTATGTCCCGCGCGACGAGGCAATCCAGGCCAACGACAGGTTCTACTGCTGCGACCAGCACCGCGACGAGGACGGCTGAACCATGCCTGCTGCAAGTGCAGCCAAGCCCACGAGCACCTTTACAGACTGGCAGCCACTACGGCTATTAAGCTTTTACCGGGTGGTACTCGCAGGACTGCTGGCTGTACTCTACTTTGCCCTGCAGGACAGCAACCCTTTCGGTATCCAGCGAGCCGACATGTTTCGGTCGACGTTGATGACCTATCTCGCCTTCAGCATCGCTGCCGGATTCACTACACGCATGCGCTGGCCCGGTCATGACAGTCAGGCTCTGTTACAGATACTGGCCGATATTGGAGCCATCGCATTACTCATGCACGCTACCGGAGGCGTCACCAGCCCGTTGAGTGTGTTTCTGGTGATCGCCGTTGTGGCGGGCACCTGGGTGCTACCCGGGCGGCTCGCCTATCTGTTTGCGTCCGTTGCCGCCCTTGCAGTTTTGTTCGAATCAGGACTGGCGAATCTGGCAATGGATAAAACCGGAGCCGGCAACATCACACGCGCCGGACTGATGGGCGCTGTGGTGTTTATCGCTGCAGGACTTACTCACATTCTGATTATCCGCGCCCGCGAAGGCGAAGCGCTGGCCGAACAACGCGGTATTGACCTTGAGAATCTTGAGCAGCTGAATCGTTACATCATTCAGCAACTGCAGTCAGGATTGCTGGTCGTCGACAACAACAATACTATCCGTCTGGCTAATGATACGGCGCAGAAGCTGCTTGGTCTTGATAACCCGTCAACACAACAGCTCGCAACCGCCGCCCCCGAGCTGGAAAACCAACTGCAACAGTGGAAACTGGACAGCGGATGGCAAGCGCAGGCAATTACCGGGTCGGCTGGTAGCTCACTGCTGCCTCGCTTTGGCGCCCTCAAGACGGCACAGGGCCAGGGCGCACTGATCCTGCTGGAAGACAGTGCCCAACTTGCCCAGCAAACCCAGCAGGTAAAACTGGCTTCACTGGGCCGCCTGACTGCCAGTATTGCCCACGAAATTCGTAACCCACTGGGCGCCATCAGCCATGCCTCCCAGTTGCTGGAGGAATCCGAGCAACTGGATCATAGCGATAAACGACTGACTGAAATCATCGGCACCCACACACGGCGCGTAAACACCATTATTGAAAACGTGTTGCAACTGTCCAGGAGATCCGTCAACCAGCCACAGCAACTGGTGTTACAGGACTGGCTGTCAGACTTCAAAGACGAATTTATGCACATGGAGCATCTCGAACCCGGGCAAATGCAGTTGAATGTCACCCCGCCCGACCTGCAACTTTACGTCGATCCCGGACAGCTACACCAGATTCTGACCAACCTGTGCCAGAATGCTCTGAGGCATGGGGGTAATCCGGCACAGCTACTGTTACGAGCACAAAGTGATGCGCACAATTTCATTCAGCTTGATATCGTCGATAACGGCGAAGGTATCGACAGCGAAACAGCCGACCAGATATTCGAACCTTTCTATACGACTGAAGCCAGCGGAACTGGACTCGGACTGTTCATTGCCCGGGAGCTCTGTGAAACCAATCATGGCCACCTAAGCTACACACCTGAAGCGGGCGGCGGTAGTTGTTTTCGCATACACTTCGTGGAACAAAGTCAGGACAGCTTAAGTTAATGAGCAAACCACTCACACTCATTGTCGACGATGAGCCCGATATCCGCGAATTGCTCGAACTAACGCTCGGCCGAATGAACATCGACACCCGTTCCGCCGCGAATCTTTCCGACGCACGCGCCCTGCTCGCTGAAAATCATTTCGATCTCTGCCTTACCGACATGCGCCTGCCCGACGGCGACGGCCTGGAGCTGGTAGAAACCATACAAATTGATTACCCCGAACTGCCGGTTGCAGTAATTACCGCACACGGCAACATGGAAACGGCTGTGCAGGCGCTCAAGGTGGGCGCCTTCGATTTCGTCTCCAAGCCCGTTGACTTGCAGATCCTGCGCAATCTGGTCAACAGCGCCCTCAAGCTGGGTGACTTCCCCAAGAGAGACCGCCGTAGCCGCGATACCCTGCTGGGCGATTCAGCCGTGATGCAGACCATCCGCTCGACCATTGCCAAACTGGCGCGCAGCCAGGCGCCGGTATATATAAGTGGTGAGTCAGGTACTGGCAAGGAGCTGGTAGCGCGCCTGATCCATGCCAAAGGGCCGCGCAACGAACAGGCCTTCGTACCGGTCAACTGTGGCGCCATACCCTCAGAGCTGATGGAAAGTGAGTTTTTCGGCCACACAAAAGGCAGTTTCACCGGTGCCGTTACTGATAAGGAGGGCCTGTTTCAGGCGGCGAATGGCGGCACGCTGTTCCTCGACGAGGTCGCCGAACTGCCATTGCAAATGCAGGTGAAACTGCTGCGCGCCATTCAGGAAAAAGCGGTACGACCGGTGGGCGAACAAAAGGAAACCCCTGTCGACGTCCGCGTTCTGTCGGCAACTCACAAAAATCTGGCCAATCTGGTAGACGCTGGCGACTTTCGACAGGATCTGTACTACCGGATCAACGTCATCGAACTGCAAGTCCCCAGTCTACGAAACCGTCGCGAAGACATCCCTGAACTCGCCCGGCAAATACTCGCAAAACTGGCCAGCGACCAGAACAGTACTCCACCAGAGCTCCAGCAGGATGTCATTGACGCACTGCAACGCTATCCGTTCCCTGGCAATGTCCGCGAGCTGGAAAATATTCTCGAGCGCGCTCTCACCCTCAGCGAAGGCAGGAACATACAGGTCGACGATCTGGCTCTTCGCGTATCAGATACACCTGGCCCGGCAGATAACGATACGCCAGGCGCACTGACACCACCGGAAGGCGTATCACTCGAAGACTACCTGGAGGACATCGAAAGACAGGCCATCCTCCACGCACTGGAACAGACCGACAACAATAAAACAGCGGCCGCCAAACTGCTCGGCATCACTTTCCGGGCAATGCGTTACCGTCTGAAGAAACTGGGCCTGGAATAGCCGTACAAAGTGACGCAACGCGTCACTCAACAGCCAAATTATGTCAGAATGACATTCCCGGTCACGGAAGACCGGCATCAAAATTCATGGAGGAAACCACCATGCGCACCCCACCCTGAACAATCGAATACCTCATATCCTATTGTTTTCTAATAATATTAAGGATATTTCTCAAGCGGCCGCCAATACCTGTGCATAGCGCACCGGTACTGGCATACATGCTGCATTAGCAGTAGTAGCCAAAGAATCAGGGATCTGGTTCACAACGCTATTTGACAAACGTTAACGTTAATTTATGAGGAACACATCATGAAGAAAGTACAACAGGGCTTTACTCTTATCGAGCTGATGATCGTTGTGGCGATCATCGGTATTCTGGCCGCGATTGCTATTCCGGCTTATCAGGATTACACCGTTCGTGCCAAGCTGTCAGAAGCCGTTGGTGCACTGGCTGCTGCCAAGACATCGGTTTCCGAGTACTACATTTCTGTTGGCGAAATGCCGCAGAACCAGGGTGAATCCGGTGTCAGTTCCGGTCAGGTGGCCGACGGTTCTGTAGTTACTGGCCTGACCTACACCCGTGTAAATACCGGTGAATCCACGGTCGCAGCGACTCTGGCCGCCGCCAACCTGCAAGGTGCAAGTGGCACATCCTTCCTGATGCGTGGCCAGGGTACTGGTAACGGCGTACAGTGGGACTGCGAAGCTAACAGCACCCCTGAAAAATACCTGCCTGCTAACTGCCGCAACTAAGCAGCACTCGCAAGTAGCATCAACGGGGGTCTCATGCGAGGCCTCCGTTTTTATTCCCGGGGAGTGCTTACCAGATATCTCCGTGAAGCCAGTTCCAATCTTAGCCACCCGTCACGTTAAAACTGCTACTATCGTGCACATACGAAATCGCGACCAGACGTAGACACCTTGTCTCAGAATTCATTGCAGAACAAAACCGCTCAAATCGCCAACCTGGTACTATTGGGCACAGCCATACTACTGGCGTTTGCGGCCTATCAGCCAGGCCTTTCAGGCCCCTTCCTGATGGATGACGCCCCGGTACTCAAGTCGCTGAACAGTTTTGGCGGGGTTACCGATACTACAACACTGTTACATTTCCTGAGAGATGACCCCTCAGGACCGACTGGCCGACCGCTCTCCATGCTCGCCTTACTGCTGGACGACCAGTACTGGCCCGGGGACCCGGCGAGTTATCGCAATACCAATCTGTTAATCCACCTGGTTTGTGGTTTACTGATCGCATTGCTGTCCTTCAAAATTGCCATTGCGGCAAAAGCTGACAGCAATACTGCCGCCTGGATCGGCGCACTCACCGCGATGATCTGGCTGCTGCACCCCTTTAATACTTCAACGACGCTGTACATTGTTCAGCGTATGACACAACTGTCAACGCTGTTCGTGCTGCTGGCATTGACCCTGTACACCTATGGTCGAGTACAAATTGTCAGCAAGCCTGCAAGGGCATACACACTCATGACAACCGCGCTGGTGCCTGTGGGGCTCATGGCTGTGTTAAGCAAGGAAAATGGCGCCCTGTTACCGCTGTTCATCCTGTCACTTGAAGTAACCATCTACAGGAATATAGCCAAACAGCGCCTGTTTTATCCATGGGCGGGCTTTTTTATCGCATTGCCGATCGCCATCATGGCAGGCTACGCTATTTATGCATGGGAATCTCTGACAGCAGGCTACCAACTGCGGGATTTTTCACTGTCCGAGCGATTACTCACTGAGCCCAGGGTACTGATCGACTACCTGGGCAATATCCTTGTGCCGCGTGCATCGGGTACCGGGTTATTTCATGACGACTTCGTAGTTTCCCGTGCAATAACATCGCCAGCCGATACCCTGCCCGCCATTGTCGCATTGTTGGGGCTATTACTGTCTGCCGTGTGGCTGAGAAAAAAACAGCCTGTCTACAGTTTCGCGATATTCTGGTTTGTCAGCGGCCACGTCATGGAATCCTCCTTCCTGAACCTCGAGATCTATTTTGAGCACAGGAACTACCTGCCCATGGTGGGCCCCTTGTTCGCAGTTGCCTACTATCTGGCCGCGGCTGGAAACAGGTTCACATTCGCCGGCAGCAGTGTCGCCCCAAGGGTAATAATATTTATCCTCATCATGGCGCCTATGAGCTACCTTTGCTCAACCAATGCAAAAACCTGGGGCTCGCCCTCGATCATGTTTCCCCGGTGGGCGCAGGAGCACCCCCGGTCGCTGAACGCGCGCATACATCTTGTCGCCTACCTGCAAAGCAATGGCGGTCCGCAAGCCGCTTTAAGCATTCTTGAGGAAATCTATACCGAAAACCCTCAGCGTATCGATATCGCGCTATATGCCTTGAGCGTCGCCTGCAGCCATGCCATTGACACCAGCATCCAGTCCGGGGCTATTCTGAGAGATATCGATAAAGCGGAGTACAATGGCGGCTTTACTTCCTCCCTGGACGACTTGATATCAAGCCTTGATCACAACGCAGCCCCATGTAAATCGATAGACCGCAAGTCGCTTCATGGCATACTATTCGGGCTGCAGAATAATCCGACTTTCCGGGGCCGAAGAGCCGAATTAGCACTGCTACTGGTGAAACATGCTCAACTCTTTGTTGCTGAAGGCAACCTGAACCAGTCGATGTTATTGCTCGACGAAGCAAGGACGCACCGCGGTGGCGCAGCTATCCCGCTTTACCAGGCGCTGATTCTGAATTCTGCCGGGTTGCACGAAGCCGCACTGGAATATATTGACATCGCCATAGCAGAAGACACCAATCGCCCGTATCTGTCACCATCACGCATTGAAGAACTGGAACAGATACGCAACTCGATTCGCACAAATAGCGCCGAAAATGAGCATTAATACAAATAAGTCCACACCTTTATCAATCGTCATCCCGGCAAAGAATGAGGGCAGCAATCTTGCCGTGCTTCTACCGGACTTGCTCAGGCTCTATAAGGGCGCAGAAATAATCGTCGTCAATGATGGTTCTACGGATGATACGCTTGAGGTCTGCGAACAACATGGCATCACATGCATTACCCAGCCCTACTCGAAAGGTAACGGGGCTGCCGTAAAGGCCGGTGCACGGGCCGCATCCGGAACCGATATTGTTTTCATGGACGCCGATCTTCAGCATGACCCCAATGACATAGAAGGGCTTCTCGAAAAGTACAGGCAAGGTTATGACATGGTTGTAGGGGCACGCCATTTCTCGTCTCATGCGAATCTCGGCCGGGGCATGGCGAACAGGATGTATAACACACTGGCCAGCTGGATGGTTAATCGCAAGGTTGAGGACCTGACTTCAGGATTCCGCGTTGTCAATGCGGATCGATTCAGAGAATTCCTCCATCTGCTGCCAAACGGCTTCTCTTATCCAACCACAAGCACCATGGCCTTCTTCAGAGCAGGATACTCGGTAGCGTATCACCCGATTCGGGCCAGCAAGCGGCAACAAGGTCACCAGAAAAGCCATATACGGCCTGTAAGGGATGGCCTCCGTTTCCTGCTTATTATTTTCAAGGTGGGCACATTGTATTCCCCACTGAAGATATTCGCCCCCATCAGCGGGCTCTACTTCATTGTGGGCCTGGGTTATTATGTTTTTACCTACATTACCCAGGAACGATTCACCAACATGAGTGCACTGTTGTTTACAGTATCAATACTGGTCTTTCTTATAGGACTCATATCAGAACAGATCACAGCACTACTCTACAGGCCTGGCAGATAGCTTGCTTATGTTCGGCACGAATCCGGAATAATGCTAAAGTTAATACACAGCATACTGGACCCGCTTAAATACACCATCCTTCATCCGCAGTGGCAAGCAAACCGCCACCAGAGGCAGTCCCTGAAGGTAACAGAGGCCATAAAGAACAGTCATATTCTCGACATTGGAAGCGGTAACGCCGACTACCATAACGCTCTGTCGTCCGATAACACCCTCGTCACCCTGGACTACCCCGACACCAACGAGCGGTACAGGCACTGTCCGGTTATTTATGGTACCGCAAATGCCTTGCCCTTTACAGATAACCGGTTTGATTACACTTTTCTACTCGAAGTCCTTGAGCATATCGAGCTGGACAGGGAGGCTGTTGGCGAAGCCTTTCGCGTGCTGAAGCCGGGTGGCAGGCTCATCGTTTCTGTACCCTTTGTATACCCCTCTCACGACATACCCTATGATTTCAGGCGCTATACTGCGTACGGACTGAAATCCATACTGGTACAGGCCGGGTTTAGCGTGATCAGCTGCAGATCGAAAGGCAATTCCCTGATAGCGTCACTGCAACTTCTGAACATGACGTTGATGGAAGTCACGCTAAAAACGCTTCTGGCCTGGAAGCCACTGGGGCTACTTGTCGGGCTCGTTACCTGGCCCATGACGGTATTGATTAATATAGCCTCCGCCCCGCTAATACCCGTAAGCTCGTTGAATGCTGCGAGCCTTGGCCATACCGCTGTTGCAGAGAAACCTGTTAAAGGATGAACGAAAAACCACGGGTACTATTTATTACCACGTCGTTCCCTACCCGCTCAAACCAGGGGAGCGGTATTTTTGTATTCCGATTAATTAATCGATTGACAGAGTGGATTGACGCATCAGTCCTGACACCGGATACCACACCCGATAACAAGTTTAAGGCCGGGGCATTACGTTTAGTCGCTGCACGGTACGCACCTCGAAGCTGCCAGACACTTGCCCACAGTCCGGGAGGAATACCGGAAACGATTAAAGGCCATCCTGTGAACTATTTCAGCCTGGCCATATTGCTGGTTTCACTGTTTATCAGTGCCTTGAAGCATGGCAGGCATGCACATCTTATTCACTCCAACTGGTCTATTTCAGGCCTGGTAGGCGGAGCCGCTGCATTATTGATCAGGCGACCAGCTATCGTGACGCTGCGTGGCGCAGACCTGAATCGAGCCAAGTCAAAATGGCTCGACCGCGCTATTCTCCGACTCGCCATCAGGCTTAACCAGCGCATTGTGTGCGTAAGCCGGTCTCAGCGCGACTGGTTACTGCGGGAATTCCCGAAGGCTCGGAGTAAAACGCTGCATATTGCGAACGGCGTGTTCATACCTGCCCTACCAGATGCCAGTTCTGAAGCACACAAACCCGGGAGCAACAGCGAGCTTAAGCTGATCAGTGTCGGCAGCCTGATTAAAAGAAAAGGCCACGCCTTCATCATACAGACCCTCGCGAGCCTGCCTCCGGACTCAGGGATAACCCTCACTATTATAGGCGAGGGCCCGGATCATGCGATGCTGGATAACCTGGTCTCCGGTCTGGACCTTTCTTCCCGTATCACTCTAGTCGGCCATGTTGCGCCCGAGCGAATTCAGGGCGTTCTCGCTCAGCATGACGCATTTGTCCTGTGCAGCTACAGTGAGGGTCGCTCCAACGCGCTGCTGGAAGCAATGGCCAATGCAATGCCGATAATCGCCACCGACATTCCCGGAACCAATGAACTGATTGACAATGACCATAACGGCATTCTGATACCATGTGACGACCACGAAGCGCTTGGAAACGCAATATTGCGGATCAGGGATAACCCGGATTTACAGGAGAGTCTCGGCCAGTCAGCGTTGCAAACCCTGTCAGATCTCGATTTGACCTGGGATCGGGCTGCAAAAGAATACTTGAGTCTTTATATGAACTTGATTGACAGCGATGCTGAATACTGACCCTCACCCGGAGATCTGATTGTGTGCGGCATCACTTTTTCTTATTCAAGCAGATATGCCAGTCAGATTGCCAGCCGCACAGAACAGGCCCTGTCAAAAATGCAGCATCGTGGACCGGACGCTTACGCCAAGGTCACAGGTCCTAACTGGGGAATCGGACATCGGCGACTTTCAATACTTGATCTGGGCCACAGCCATCAGCCCATGCAATCTCCCGACTCGAATTTTGTCTTGTCCTTTAATGGCGAAATCTATAACTTCAAGACGCTTCGGGATGAACTGAGCCCACATTGGCAATTCAAAACCTCCGGTGATACCGAAGTCCTGCTCGCCGGTCTCATTCATTATGGACCTTCTTTCCTCCGCAAACTGCGCGGCATGTGGGCACTTGCGCTATGGAACAGT
>JBHPFC010000088.1:0-11563 GCA_042576405.1 Pseudomonadota bacterium
GAGCTATGGTATGAGTATATCGAATATCACGTTTTTACACAGTCTGGGCCAGAACCAGTCATTCCCGCGGACATAAAAAGTCCCGCTAATGCGGGACACTCGATGGACGAATTCTAGGCTGTAATATTATTCTGCCTCGTCAAGGATCGACGCATCGCCTGCGCTGCTCGCCACCGACTTCATTCCGTTACTACAACCACCTTCTGACTTATACATCTGACTCTTGCCAATGGTTTGCCCATTCGTTGCCGTCAGAACAAAGTAATCCTTACCGTCGTTCGATTTTTTGACCTCAAAACGACTTTCACTCTGTGAGTTCTTTTTCACTGACTCGATTCCGTTCACACAATCGCTTTTAGCCTTGTATCCCTGGCTTGTCAGAACAACTTCACCATTACCCGCCTTAAGATTAAAATAGAACTTTTCATCCTTGCCTTTCGTGATAACAAATTTACCCGCCATGGTAACTCCTCCGGTTATGTTGTGGGTGGCGCTATACCCTAGCTTAAACCAGCAGAGTAGGCAAAGCAGCCATGCATGATCTTTGGTCTATTTCGTGGGGCTACCTAGCTCTTGCAGATTGAATGGTCAAAGGTGGGCTTAACTGTCTGGTTTCGGCCAGAACCGGAGATTAATTCTATTGGGCGGACTGCCCAGATGGCGCAGATTTGAGTTATATTCGGAGTATAGCGCTAGCGCCTACCACTGACTGGTTACTTCGAGCGGCTTTTTGTAGATAAAATAATCAAATTACTCGAATATCATGCTGGACTTTTAAAAAGATGATTTATTGGGGTTTATTAAAACGGAAAGAAACATTGGTGCTTAGTTGGCGAGGGAGATTACTCCTTCTGCTTATTAGCATTGCTGCGCTTTTTATCACCGCCCGGTATGTTCACCCTTTCTTGGCCATGAGTCGTCCTACCTATGGTGAAATCCTAGTAGTGGAAGGCTGGATGCCAGACTCCGTATTGGAGCAGGCAGTCTCCTTCTTCAATAAACATGATTATCAACTGATTATTTCATCCGGAGGACCTTTAATACGAGGATCATACTTATCAGAGTACTCAACTTATGCGGAGCTCACCGCAGCGTCTCTGAGGCAGCTTGGGGTTAACCAGAGTGTCATAGTCCCTGTCCCCGCCCCCCCTGTCCGAACAGATCGAACGTTTGCTTCTGCACTTGCAGTCAGTGATTGGCTATCGAAATCAAACACGCCGATCACCTCACTGGATGTGCTTTCCATGGGCGCCCATGCACGTAGAACTCAATGGCTTTTCCAGAAAGCGCTTGGAGACAATATCTCAGTAGGTGTGATTGCTGCCACACATCCTGAGTATGATCCGAATAAATGGTGGGCTTCGAGCAGTGGGGTGCGTACTCTCATCGGTGAATCAATTGCTTATCTTTATGCGCGCTTCCTGTTCGACCCGCAGGAATCGGAAGTATCAAGTCATTTTTGATTCAGACAACAAGAGAAGCCTGCAGTCACCATGGTCAAAACTGGTACCTATTTCAATGATGAAAAACCCAAGCAACGGAGAATAATTGAGTGACTCGAGCGGGTAGTTCTTCCCCGTTTAATTATTGGTTATATAAGCATCGGCTAAACGACCGGTTGAACCCGCAACCCATACCGGCCGTTGGCTACGGCAAGTAAATGTCCGGTTTGGAGATTTACAGAAGGTGCGTATCAAGCTTGGGAAGCTTACATGTGCAATAACATCCAGTTAGTGAACCAGTGCTGCGACTCAAACAGTCAGGGTCCTGTTTCTTGATTGATATGGTAACGACCGGCAGCGTATGATCTGGCGTATATAACACGTGAAGGGTCTGATATGGCTGCTACTAAACCAACCATTATTGCTGTAGTGAGTTTATTTTCTGTTATCGCCTTCGGGCTGGCTACTGCTGAAAAGGCACCTACGGAGTGGTCGCGGACCCAGCCGTATCCGGTGCACGATGTTTACTATCCGGGCACGGAGGCACTGGCGCCGGATGAAATGCGCGTCATCGCATGTGGCACCGGCATGCCGACGCCTCGTCTCAAGCAGGCCGCGGGGTGTTTTCTGGTCGAACTCGGCAATGGTGAGAAATTCATTTTCGACATGGGCGAAGGCTCGTACGAGCGCATCGCGGCACTGGGTATTCCGCTTGACCAGCTTGACAAGGTTTTCCTGGGCCACCTGCATCTCGACCACGCAGGCGACTTCCCTGCATTTTATTTTACCGGCCCGGTAAATAACCGGCTGCAACCGTTACGCTTATGGGGTCCGAACGGTATCAAGCCGGAATGGGGCACCAGGGCCTGGGTCGATAATATGGAAAAGATGTGGGCCTGGGAGAAAGCCACTCGCGGCTCGGTCGTTGACCCGCGCGGCCTGAAGCTCGAAGTCAATGAGTTTGACTGGACTGCTGTAAACAAAGTCATCTTCGATGAAAATGGCGTCGTAATCCGCACTCTTCCAGCTATTCATGGTGAGCAATCGGTGAGTTTCATTCTGGAATGGAAAGGACTGAAGTTTGCCTTCTCGAGCGATACGCTCCCCACCACAGGTTGGCGCGATCATGCCGTGGATGCCGATCTTTCAGTGCACGAGTGCTTCCTCCCGCCAGAAATGATGATGTCGAAACTTGGCATGACAGCATCGGAAGCGATTTTCGTCGGTACACAGGCGCATACGTCGGCACAGGCTTTCGGCAAGATCATGTCCCTGACCAAGCCACGGTTGGCCGTTTGCTACCATTTCCAGAATGACCATGACACGTCCATGGCCGTCCTTTCCGAGATCCGCAAGACTTATGATGGCCCACTCGACCTGGCTCAGGATTTCATGGTCTGGAATGTGACGAAGGATGATATCCGCACCCGCATGGCCGTGCCGAATCACGAGAGCTTCCCGACGCCACCACAGCGGCAGAAGCAGCCGCCGGATTCGATGAAAATCCTGGGAGAGATGTTCAGCGATACCACGCTTAACAGCGTCGAACCCGAGTCAGCTGCCGTCACCAACGCGCAGATCAAGGAGTTCAACAAACTCAATGGCACGGATGTGAAGCCTGGGCTGACAGCAGTCCCGTTTATGGATAAACAGCAGGAACCAGGTAGCGCAAAGTGAACCCTTCTTTGTTAGCCTTTTAAATACACCTGTTCCTTATTAGCTGGAAACATGAAGAAGCGGCTCCGGAAGGAGCCGCGCAAGGTATTTCATGTTGATAGTCTTCTCAGGATGCGGGTGTGTACCAGATCGGTGAGGTGTAGGCGCGCTCCTGAGTCGAGGTCGGTGCGCCCTCGGGCAGATCGACGCCATAGCGGAACGCGTCATAAGTAGACCAGCGCGGGGTTGGAATCTCAATTACCCGCGCATAATAGAATGCCTTCTGCTTCGCATCGAACTCGGGATCGGTCCAGACCGTCATCAACTCGGCGGCACCGATCGTGTTGGTCCAGTTAGCGTTGGCCACGTCGACGGTGTTGCCCACGGGGGGCAGCTTGCCGTCGGTGCCCGGCACGCGGTTGTCCGACCAGGCGACGTCGTAGACCTTCTCGTGCGTCGAGCCATCGGCGTCGAGCCAGCCCTTGGCGATCTGGATGCGGTCCAGATTGGCACCGATCGGATCGCGTAGCGCATAGACCATGAAGCCCGGCGCCTTGGCGCCCTTGGGCATGACCCGCAGGTCGCCGCCCATCGGCACGCCCTTTTCGTACCCTACAACCGCGGGCATACGGGATTTCAGATCCTGACTGGAAAAATCCCAGCCGCCAAACAAGCGCACGCTCATGCGCGGGCCGGTCGTGCCATAGACCTCCTTGCGCTGCATCGCATCGAAGATGGCCTCGCGGGTATTCTCGGTCGCCCAGACGGCGGCGAGTCCCGACGCAACCATCTGCCAGCCCATGATCTTGCCGTTCTCGTTTTCCATGAATGGATGGGATATCCGCTCTGGTTTGGGTTCGTAACCGGTATGCTTGCCAAAGAAATTTTCCTCCTCGGCGGTCGCAAGCGAGGTGTGGCTGTCGGTGGCACCGATGATGCCGAACTTGTAGGGGTTGGTCCCCAGTTTCGTCTCGATCTCAAGGCCCCGCTTCAGAGCCTCACGGGCATATTCGCCGGCAAGCATGTCGTTGGTCTTTGCTTCGCTGACGTCGAGATTACCGATCGCCCAGGTCTCGTAGTCAGCAAACTCATCGTCAGGCGACAGGAAGGGGTGCGCCTCGCCATCGCCCTTGATCTGGGTTGCTTCGTAGAGCGGCTCCCATTTGTCGCGCTGTGTAACGTAGGCCTTGTCGAGTTTCTTGCCGTTCCACTGCGCTTCCAGCGGGAACATGATGCCGTTCGACAGGTTGCCGTTGTGCGGGATCGCCAGCACTTCGCCGCCGGTCTTTTCCTCGTAATTGGCCAGATACTTCCATAAATCACGCGGGTCGGGGCTACCCTGGGGCGCCGTCATCGTGAACGGTACTACCTGCCGTGCCCGGACCGGACCATCACGCATGATGACGACACGATGCATGTTGTTGCCTTTGATCAGCGAGGTCCACTCAAAGCCGATAAAGGCTGTAAAACGCCCAGGATCGTTGAACGCCTCGGCCTCGTCGATGACCCTTTCCCAGAGATTCTTGTAGAGTTTCGAACCCGGTGAATAGAGCGCCAGCAACGCTGGATCCACTTTTCCCTGCGAGAAGTTTGTGATCAGATCAAGCGCCGCCTGAACTGCTGCATCACCGCCTTCCGCGAGTCCCTTGTTCCAGCGGGCGCCCTGTTCGTAGGCAAGCACTTCCGGCTTGCCGGCGGCAAGATCGCCAACCAGGCCCATGCCATCCGAATGATCGGCGATCACCAGCCAGTCCAGCGGGCGCGACAGCCGCACCGCCTGTCCCGTGGAGGACACCACTTCCTCACCCCGTGCGAACCGATAGGCATCGCGAGGTGGCAGGCGGTTGCCGAACAGCCCCGCATCCATTGAAAGCGATGTGTGCAGATGTGAATCACCCCACAGTGGCCGCTCGGGGAAGCTGCGTTTCGCATAAGGCGAATAGGCTTTGCCAGTGTAGGTGGCGGACAGCGTTCCCGGCATCGGAGGGCCCGAATCCTGGGCCGCGGCGGGCAGTGCAATCATCAGCATCCCGGCACATGTTGCGGCAAGAATAGATCTTGTCATTGAATTCTCTCCTTTCAGGTTGGCAGGGCTTCTGCGTGCCTGCTGTTCAATTTGCTCGCGCGATTCTGCGTTTTCATCGGGACTTCCGGTGGCATCACAACGATTCTCAATTACTTTCACTGTGCAAAATACTTGAGGTTTCTTCAAGAACTGAGACAGGCAACACGGCCCTTTTCCCCCGTCCCCTCTTCCTCGGAATCACTCCCCCGCAGCAAAAAGCAACTCAATATAGTTCCGACACTGTATCAACTGCTGCGAAGCCAGCCCGGGCTCATTCATAACTTTTGACAATATAAAGGCCCCCTCGAATGTCGTCAGCAGGTGGTCGGCCACCTGGTAGTTCTCGATGGGGATCCGTGGAGGATTGAGTGCCACTATAGCATCGATCTTTTCACAGAGACGTTTTCGCCAGAAGTGCATCATTTCCTTGATGTTCGACATGATGTCCGCCGAGATGGCGCCGCTTTGATAACAGTAAGAAGCATACAGGCAGCCGGGAAAGGGTTCTTCCAGTTGGTCCGTCATTTCGATAAAGAGTCCGACAAATATCAGTAATTGTTGCAGCGGGTCACGGGCCAGTTGTTCGGCCTTTTCCATGGCGTCGCTGTAATGATGCCTGTCGTTTTCCGCATAGCGTTCGATCAGGGACGCGGCCAGGTCGTGCTTGGTTTTGAAATGGTAAAAGAAGGTGCTTTTTGTGACGCCCGCTTCGTCAATGACCTTTTCGACTGACGTGCCCGACAGGCCAACATTCAGCACCATGTTCTGCGCGACATCCATTATCTTGTTACGTGTAACCGACCCATCACGTGGCATCACCGACCCCCGATCCGTTTTGCAGCGACACAAATTGTAGCCCATGGGTTGTGTTTAGTTGTACCTACGGTCAGAAACAACGGCCATCCGGGCGTGAATCTCTTCGCCCCACTCGGATCTAATTTTTTTATACAATTAGATCATGGTGTTACATCGATAAAATAAATCCGGTTTCCGTATTGTTTGCCTAAAATCCTTTGCCCTATCTTTATCACCAGACAAAGCGTGTTTAACCGCAAAGCGAGGGAACGATTATGTGCAACGTATGTATGACAATCAGTGACGAAGTCAATACGATGGACGAATTTGCCGATCAGTTGCTGGATATGCTCAACCAGGGGGCGCTGTCTTTAATGGTGTCTATCGGGCATCGTGCCGGCTTGTTTGACAGCCTGGCTGAATTAGCGAGCCCGGGTTGTGAGCAACTCGCCGCGCATGCCGGTCTTGATGCACGCTATGTGAGGGAATGGCTGGGTGCCATGGTCACCGGGGGCATTGTGAAATACCTGCCCGACACGGATGAATACCTGTTGCCGGGAAGCCATGCGGCTTTACTGACACGCAGCGCTGCGCCGGACAATATTGCAGTGTTTGCCCAGTACATCGGCATCCTTGGCCAGGTCGAGGACAAGATTGTTGACTGCTTTCGCCACGGTGGCGGTATTGGCTACGAGCATTACCCGCGTTTTCATGAAGTCATGGCGGAAGACAGTGGACAAACCGTGCTGGCCGGTCTTGATGATCACATTCTTCCGCTGATCGATCATATCATCCCGCAACTTGAAGCCGGCATTCGAGTGGCGGATATCGGCTGCGGCAAGGCGCGGGTGTTGCTACAGCTAGCGTCCTGTTACCCGAACTCACACTTCACCGGCTTCGACCTGTCTGCGGAGGCACTGGCCGATGCGCGCCGGCAGGCAGACATTGCCGGGCTGACCAATATCCAGTTTGAAGCACGTGACCTGAGCGACTTTGAACACAGCGCCGAGCTCGAACGCTTTGACTTTGTCACCGCCTTCGACGCCATACACGATCAGGCCGTACCCCAGGGTGTGCTCAATGGCATCCACAAAACACTGAAAAACGGCGGCACCTTCCTGATGCAGGATATCCGCGCATCCAGCCACCTGGAGAACAACCTGGAACACCCGATCGCACCTTTGCTTTACACGCTGTCGACCATGCATTGCATGACCGTATCACTGGCGCAAGGCGGCGCCGGACTGGGGACCATGTGGGGCGAGGAACTGGCGCTGGAGATGTTGGGCAAAGCCGGGTTTGATGTGGTTGATGTTCACCAGCTTGAACATGATTTTCAGAATAATTTTTATGTGATGCGTAAAGCTGCTTGAGGGTAACGCCCCCCTTTAATGCTTGACTCCTTATACTGAAGAACCAGGAGGACAGAATACTTGAACCGGTTTAACCCTGGATCCGGTTCTCAAGCCATGGGATTATAAAGCGGTCTCACTGGCAAACCGGATTCAAGCACCCTGTCCTCCTGCTTCTCCGGCACCGGGCCGGCACGTTGTTACTGCCAGTCCTCAGGTAGCTGACCGAAGGGCGGCGGGGAGCTACTCCAGGCGGTTTGCACATCAACGGGAGTGAGCGACTCAGGCGACAACAGTCCGTAGGGTTCGTAATCGTCGGCTGAATCAAGAAACAGATCAATAAACTTGTCGTAGACTACTTCTCTACTCATGATGCACCTCGAAGTGGTAAGCAGGACAATTAAACCACTACCAATAAACGTGCCATTCCCGGCATGTTTTCGCCGCTAACACCTAAGTTATTCTTTCAGAAACCATTTGGTTCTTGCGTCCTGTCGTCGGCATCTCCAGCGCGCACACCCCGTTTGCACCAGTTTGGTAATCAATGTCTGCGACCTGCGTTAAAACAGGTCATATAATGAGAGGCAAAATGCGGTGTTATCGCGCTAAAATACGCACGCGTGACAATTTTAAATCGATTGAGGATCCAGTCAGATGTTAGATGAGAAAACCCGTACCGAGGTCGAAGCCGCTGCATTCCGCGGCCTGGTAGAGCATCTCCAAAAACGCACTGATGTGCAGAATATCGACCTGATGAATCTGTCCGGTTTCTGCCGCAATTGCCTGTCGAAATGGTACCTGGCCGCCGCGCAGGAACGCGGTGCGGACATCAGCGACGCGGATGCGCGGGAGGCCGTATACGGCATGCCTTACGGCGAGTGGAAGGACAAGTTTCAGGAAAAAGCCACCGAGGATCAGCTGAAGAAGTTCGAGGAGACCAAGCCGCTGCACGCAGAGATCAGCGGTCATAATCGTTGAGAGAAAGAATTAAAGGGGTCGGTGACAAATGATTACGATTCTCATCTTAATCGCCCCTTCCTCTACGCTGGCTAACTGGCCTGCCTCTTTCCGCCTGACATGTGGAAAAGATGTCCGTTTCCTTAATGCGACATAGAGGCTATTTACGCTGACCGTAAGCCCTGACTGAATTCAATCAAAGACCCCGTTCAGGTTATGCTTACAGGTATGCCGCTCGAACGAACAGTCCGACGTTATACCGCTTACTTCAGGGGCTGGTGCCAGGCCTTTGGTGAACACGATGTCGTTACCCCGCAAGACGAAGGTATCAGCTGGCTGTTCAGTGAAAACCAGATTGGCTTTATCCTGTCCCGCGAGTTGACCAGGTCGCTGTATCGTGAAGTCCTGGGAAAACAGCGTTCGAACCCGCTGTTGGAGATAAACGCGGAATGTGTGCGGGTCGGCCGATTTAGCCAGGTGCTCCCGGACATCTGGCAAGAGCAAGGTCTGAAGGTGTTTACACAACTCATGCAAGCTGAAAGCGATCTGCACCTCTACCTTACATACCATTTAGTGTACCCGTCCGGTACGCGGATCGTCACCTTCTCGCAGCGGAAACCGTTGCCCATCATTTACAAGGAAATAAGGCCCATGGGCATCAGGCTAATTAAAGGGATCGGCGACAAAACTGAATGATTACGCTTTGTCACCGCCCCTTTAATTTTCTCGCGCAAAGGCGAGTTGGAGTGGATTGAGGTATCGAGTATTTTCCGTTATGTGCGTTATGGCACATATGGCGCTCGGGAGGCTGCCATGTCAGAACACCGGGGTCGCTCAACGGTGTTAAAAGGCGCTCAAGTCGCTACTAGTACACCGTCGGTATCATCATCCACGTAAGAATCGTCTATGGCTTCTTTCTGAACGTCCGGGATTTCAGTCTCTATGTCAGCGCCCGCCGGTTTCGTACGCCCGGTGGGCGTAGTAACTCGGCGAACTGGTGCTTGATCGGCCAGGAATGCGCGATGTGCTGCTTTATAGGCCTTTTTCAGCTCTGGCAGCGGAATATCGTCAGGCTGCAAATCCTGGAGTTTCGGTTCAACGACTTCCATAGAATACTCCAGAAATTTTCCACGAGCGTAGTTAAACAGGTAGATAGTTTTCGGGTTTTTCGATTCCAGGCTGGAATCACGGACAACGGGGCTACTGTGCTCACCTGCGTTAAGATAACCGAACCAAGTATCACTCTTGCTCATTGAGATAATGCCTCTGTTAAATCGGGTCACCACATAATCCAGGCCAACTCCTGGCAAGGACTATTTACCTGAAAATTGATTGCCAGGAAAGCAAATTTTTACGAAAATCCGAGCTTGAAGAAAAACGCGTACCGGCGCCATTGAACTGCGTCGTTGATAACATAAAACTACCGCCACCTAATGGAGCGGCAGGAGGATCCCTAATGTCTTTGTTTGTCAGAAATATACTGTCTGCCGGGTTGGTGACGGCTGTCGTTTCATTGGCACAAATAAACAGTGTAAGTGCCAATGATAGTTTGGGAGCCCAGGCGCAATGCCAGAGCCAGGCGGACGAATACGGCATCGAGCCCGAACAGCGTGATGTATACATATATGGCTGCATTATGTCGATGGGTGGAGTACCCGATATGGATCAAAATCCGGAATCTGGGCAGGACGATACGTCGGCAGTAACGACGTCTCCCGACGCAGAGTGAAATCCTGAAGATTCGGGCACAGTGGAATAACATGGGATGGATATCCAAACGACACTGCAGCGCATCCATGAGATTCTGGAGAACCATCCCGGGGAAAGTGCTGCCTGGTTAGCATCAGTCATCGATCTCTATAGCAAAGATGAAACCCGTTTCTACCAGGCACTGAACTCAAAGCGTATGTGGGGTGGAGCCGGGTCTGTCGCCAATCAGGCCCTGGCCGACAACCCCGGCATCGACGAGGGGATATGGCTTCAGGACATACGCGGGTTCCGCGAACTGATGATCGAACTGGGCACGCATTTACAGGAACGCGGCAATGCATATCCTGATATTTCCAGCTGGCTGTTGGCTTTCAGCAACTGGAACCAGTCTGAGGTCTAATCTGCGCTTTACCTAAAAAGGGGACGGAGGAATTAAATAATACTGCCTCCGCACCCTTTAGATGCCTCTAAATGCAAGATGGGTGCGCAGGTAGCGTATGATCCTGTGCTAATGGCACAAACAGCTTACTTACATGCAAAAGAAAATAACCCCGTTCATTTTGATCAGTCTTTTCGCAAGCTGGAATGGTATTTCGGCAGAAATCGATAGCGTGACCCCAAGAAATCTGGCACTTGATAACAGTATCGATACGATTAACGTAATTCTCAATCAACGCATCGAAGAGGGCATTCGAAATGCCAATGCACAACAGGATTATGTTGAAGATACAGAGGATATCCCGGCCGGAAAAAAAGACACATTTTGTGATGAGGAAGCGCTCTATACAGAACTCAGGAAAGCCATTTTCCAGTCCTTTACGGCATCCTGGGGGCTTAAAGGATACGACCTGGACAAGCAGTTACGCGAGTTACTCGTCAGGCAAAGTTACTCGTTATCGTTGAACGACTCTATTTATCGTGACGTTAATTATATTGAGGGCTTATCCCTGAACCTTAAGGAGTTGAGTGATGTCGTCAATATCAACGGTTATCTAGTCGGACTGGATAAAATGGGCCATTTTTTTGCTCAAGGTTGGCAGTATTTTGAGTTGACCGACGACGACAAGGAAACACTCGACAAGGCTATTGCGTGGGGACGGGGAAAAGAAGCCGGTCTGTTCGGTTATACCACAACGGGCATATATTCCTATGCAGATCTTGTTGCCAACCTCAATGGCTGGCGATTCTGGAACAAGCTATTGCTTAAACAGGATGACCCTTTAAAGGGCGTTATTGCCAATTTCTTTGATCGACCGTACGTAAGCTGTGATATTCAGGTCATTGATTCAATCAGGAACTGGAAAATAATCCGGGCCTGGGAATACAATACTCGATTTGATCTCGCGGATTACATCGACGGAGCCTGGGATGAGGGCAATAACTGTAACAGCTACGCCGATCCGATGATTGAAGAAAAAATCACTGCACGGATAAAGCATGTTGACGCCGATTTTGTCTGCCCTTTAAATGCCGGGCAGTGCATGGATGCCCGGGATAAATATGGCGACTACGCGAAATACGTTTTGCATCCCTATTGCCTGACCGCGCAGTAAAAAAAGGAGACAGGTGGAATATTATTTACCCCC
>JBHPFC010000089.1:0-11391 GCA_042576405.1 Pseudomonadota bacterium
GCTACCGACTAAACTGACCAGGCATTTCTGGTTTTTACACAGTCTGGGCCGAACTAAGACCTACAGCCTGATTCTATATTAGATTCCTCTAAGAGGTGGGAATCGACCCATTTCGGCGCTTTAATCAATGTTTATATAGCCTGTTACTAGATAGCATAGGCGGAACACTGGCTGGCAAACATGACTCGATTTTAATCACACCCATCCTCTTCTACTACGATCTCATTGGTTTCGGGATCTCGCAACGGGTTGCCAGTGTCGTCTGTGACAATAGTTCTAGTAAACATCAAGGCACCGATACGATCGAAGTGTTCGTCAAGTGCACGATCTACGGTTTTATCCGTTACTCCGTCGTAAATCATAATTCTACCTTTCTTTTCACTGGCCAGGTCAGCCTCAGTGGGATGAAATAACCGACTCATCTGCCAACTTTTAGGTGATTCAAACTCATTCGCATGGGCCACATTGGTAACGGTCAACATCACCACGAGTGATATATGTAAGTGCAATTTCATTGGAGCCTCCGAGTTTTGGTCAAACGCTTTACGATTGGGTTGACTCAAGGCATTGCACTACGCGTACCAAAATGTGACCTAAGGGATTGGAAGAGGCTTAACTAATTGAAAGGACTTGCTTGTTAATTCGTTTGCAGCTGATGTACGACATTTCTGAAAATGTGTTTTTGGCTAGATTGTTGGAATAGAACCAACTAAAACTGATTAATGGTTTGGGTATTCTTAACACAGTTTCTCACCTTGTGAACGATCTACCCGGCCTTTCTTACCCGTATACACAATAGCCAGATAATGGAAGCATGCCTGACATTGAATAGCAGGTTTCAGGTGGTTCTCTGAAATTCATCTTTCGCTAATATTGCTGGCGCCTAAACGAGAAAGAACGACCCATAGCGGACTTGCAATTATTACGATAGGGTATCCAAATCTTCCCGCCCTGACGGATCAAAGGAGCCAGTTATGCGTTTACTCTCAAGGTCGGCACTGTTGGTCCTGATCGTCTCGTATGGAGCGCCGACTAGCGCGGCAACACCGGAAGACGTGCAAAAAGCTTATGAGAATTGCGTTGAATTCATGTCTCACGGCAACCGGCAACCAACCCCTGAGGCAGCTCGGGCATGGGCCGTAGAGCAATGCGACAATTTTCGTGAACTCAGTTGCCCGGCGCCCGATGGTCGTTGGTGCGACGGCTTTGTCAAACAACACCTTGGAGATGTCATGCGGGGGGACGCCGAGAAAAGGGGCATCAAACTTCCCCACTGACAAAGCCTCGCCGTAAGCGTCTGCTATTGACCGAACTAAGGCCTACAGGCTGATTTTATATAAGAATTTGCTAACAGGCCGGAAACGACCCTAAGCAGAAGTACAGCATTTCTACTTGGATGACCGGAACGTACTGTTATCGGTCATTCATCGGACCAAAAATCACATCTTCCGACCAATCTAGCCCTGTCAGCCTATCATCCGCTTGCTACACGGACAGGATTTCAATAACGTCTTGATTGGCGTTATGAATAGTTTGAATATCAGAAAAATCTTATTTCTATTTAGGCTGACCGACGGGTCAACCTAATACCTGTTAGCTGCAGAAAGCATATCGAGGTAACACATGACGCACCATGAAGCACATAGATCACATCGCGTAGGCTGGCTGCGCGCTGCTGTTTTGGGCGCAAATGACGGCATCGTGTCTACAGCGAGTCTTATTATTGGTGTTGCCGCTGCAAGTACCACACAAGAAAACATTCTTCTTGCCGGCGTTGCTGGATTGGTAGCAGGAGCCATGTCTATGGCGGCTGGTGAGTACGTGTCCGTCAGTTCTCAGTCCGATACAGAGAATGCGGATCTGGCGCTCGAAAGGATATCATTAGAGAACGATATAGAGTTTGAAAAAGATGAGCTCGCAAAAATATACCAAAACAGGGGACTTGAGCCTGTTTTAGCAAAACAAGTTGCTGAACAACTAATGGCTCACGACGCGCTAGGGGCGCACGCTCGAGATGAAATTGGTATATCGGAGAGTGTCAGTGCCCGGCCAGTTCAAGCAGCATCTTATTCGGCCGGTACATTTACAGTCGGTGCCGCACTCCCTTTAATAGTGGCATGGGCCACACCAGGCAATTATCTAATATCTGCAGTTGCTGTTTTATCTCTTGTATTTCTAGCACTTCTTGGTGGGGTTGCAGCGCGCGCTGGTGGCGCTCCAATTACTGTCGGCGCAATCAGAGTGACTTTTTGGGGTGCGTTAGCTATGGGTTTAACCGCAGTAGTAGGTCGCATATTTGGGGTGGTTGCATGATGAGGCATTAATTAATTGCGCACATGTCATTAAAGACAGCTAACTATTGGGTCAAGTTGCCGCCAAAAAGCTGCGCGGCTTCCACTAGGATACAGCCGCACTACTTATAACAGCCGGGAATTCGCGACATTACGAATGACCGGAGTTGCGGCATTCAGGACATACAACAGATTTCTCTGAATGACCGATTGAAGTCGCAGCCGTAAGTCGTCGTTTAGCAGTCGCCAATATTAGCGCCGGGCCTAATTCCGCAAACGACCCAACTACGACGTTTAGCAGATCCTTATATAAGCAGTACCTAAACGAGAAAGAACGACCCAACCCAGACGCACAGATTTTATGCTAAAATTCAGGAGTATACTGAAATCGCTCCCTCCCTGTCCAGGCTGTGGTAAGTAACCTCGTTGTCGTCCTTCGTGCCAAGCCTGGAATATCTGACTAAATTACAATACACGCCGTTGTCTGAAAAAAAGCCCGCATGGGGCCGGGCAAGAGCGAAATAATCAGCAAAGCATATTCTTGTATTACTAAGTGGTTTTGAATATTTATAGCAAACGTTTATCCGAGAGGCGGTGATAATATGTTCAGCAGAATATTTAACCTGGTCAATATCATTATTACCCAGTTATTACTGGCGTCCTCAACACAGTTGGTGCATGCGGCTTTTACGATGGAACAGGTGCTGAGTGAACCTTACTTTGATGCATCCGATCTAGAAACTGTACGCAAGGGTGGATTTGGTGTTGCTAAAATACACGAAGTCTCCGACCGTGAGATTGCCGTTGTTATTGCATGCTTGGTGAACGGCAAAGCAGAAGATGCGCTGGCACCTTTTCTCGGTGATTCACTGCCAGTGGATGAAGAGCTCCTGGTAGACCAGCAGCTAATTGACGCTGATCTCCATGAGAAATCATTCGCAGCTATCACGATTGGCAGCAATGACCGCAACGAGGTGCAACACTATCTTGATGCACAGCCCGGATTTGGTCTGAACCTTTCCACCGCTGAGATCGCCGCCTTGCAGGCATTGAAGGGCGCAGATGATCCCGATCAGGTCGAGACACTGCTGGAAGATATGCTGCATGCGCGCTACCTGTCATACCGCAGCAACGGTCTTGCTGGTGCGCAGCCATATGCCCGCGAGAAAGGCGCAGACGTCAGTCCCGGCGAGGAATTACGTAAGACCGAAAAAAATATGCAGGGGCTGCATGAACTGTACCCGGATTTTCATAACGCCTGGCTCAGCTATCCACGGAATGTGCCGGATGATATCGTCGGGGACGATTATTTCTGGGTCAAACTCACTATTGATGAACGGCCGGCATTCATCCTGTCTCACCGGCTTATTGCCAATAGTGAAAATATGCACCTGGTGGGTATACGTGATTACTATATTTCACATTTCTTCGATGTTTCACAACGGGTTGCTGTTGTTGCCCGGCTCGAGTCCGGCAAACATATCCTGATCTTTGTTGAAAGGGCCTGGGTCGATTATTGGAGCAGTTTTGCCTCGCTGGGCAAGAAAATCGGGCACAAGGTCATGAAGAAGCAAATGGAGCATTTACTGGAAGATCACGGGATATGCGGACAATAAAACTGCATCTGCGCAAACAGACCCGCAAGTCAGTACTGCTAATACTGGCGGCAGTTCTACTGCTGCCTGCCTGTGCCACACCGCTGAAGCCCCATCAACTACCGGATAGTTTTGCGCTGCCCCCCGATCCAGCCGCCGTGGCATGGGAACCCTTGCGGAGCAACCTGCCGACGGACGAGATCACTTCCTGGTTCGACATTCAGGATGCGGGACCGGACGCACTGCGTTGGCGTCTGGCGCTTATGGATACGGCAACGACATCACTCGATGCCCAGTATTTCATCTGGCGTGATGATGCGGTCGGATCGCTCCTCCTTGAACGCCTGCTGTTGGCAGCAGGTCGCGGCGTCAGGATTCGTTTGCTGCTCGATGACAGCTTTCTGTCAGGCGAAGACCTGGTCCTGCTTGCCGTTGATGCACATCCGAACATCGAGGTACGCATCTTCAATCCCTTCCAGGTGCGCGGGGACAACATGCTGGGCCGCTATTTTGAAAATCTGAATGACAACGCACGTATTAATCACCGCATGCACAACAAGCTGTTGATAGCGGACAGCCAGGCGGCTGTCGTTGGCGGGCGCAATATCGCGGACGAATACTTCGGTTTCAACCGGGACCACAATTTTCGTGACTTCGATGTACTGGTCACTGGCGAGGTCATGCCACAGATAACGTCCAGCTTCGATACCTACTGGAATTCGGACTGGGCCTTTCCAGTTGCCATTGTCGATCACAGGAAGGGTACGCAGGAAGAACTGAACCAGGTGCGCAGGGAGCTGCGCACCAATGCCGCCATACTGGATGACTGGGTCGAGAGCGCTGGGGCAGAATCGCACAACTGGTCGACACAGTGGGCAGCCCTGGCACCGACCATGCTGCCTGGCAAGGCCAAAATACATCAGGACAATCCCGACATAGAGGATGATAAGCCGCCGCAGCAAGCGGCCGAGCAGATCCTGGCATTCTTCAGCCGGACCGAAGCGGATGCTGTCAGTATCAGCGCCTATTTAATTCCACCCAATGCTGTTTTGGACACCGCCAGTGATCTGTCGAGGCGGGGCGTGCAGTTCAAGGCACTGACCAATTCACTGGCCTCTAACAATCATGTTGCAGCCCATACGGCTTACCGGCATCGGCGCAAGCAAATCCTTGATGCGGGTGTCGAGCTGTACGAGTTACGCCCGCATGCACCTGAGCGCGCCCGATTCGAGGCGCCGGGATTTACTGCAGAACATATCGGTTTACATGCCAAGATTCTGGTGCTGGACAAGCGTCGGGTGTTCGTGGGAACACTCAATGCTGACCCACGCTCGATCGTTCTGAATACAGAAGTGAGCTTGATGATTGACAGCCCGGAACTGGCCGAAGCTGTTCTAAGCGCCTTCTCGACCGATTTCTACCCTAGAAATAGCTGGCGTATCGAGCGTGCGGAAAATGGCAATCTGGCATGGCACTCCAGCGATGGCGTGCTCAGCAGACAACCGGCTGGCAGCATCTGGCGTAGAGTGGGTGACTTCTTTTACGGAATGCTGCCGATCGATGAACAAATGTGAATCAAGCGCAGGGCGGTTGATGAGGATCATCGCTGAGTGCCTGCGACGTCATCGGAGGTGCACGGCACCGATATCACACAATGCTATAGAGACATCGAAGTAAATGAAGACATGGAAAAAAATCATTGGTATCACGGCAGCTGCCTGGACGGGTATCGCGGCGGCTGACTGGACGGACGCCCGCTGTGACATCTATCCGCGCGGAGAGGACAAGGCCAGCGCGATGATCCCCTGCACCTTCGGGCAGCGCCAGGGTGCAGTGACCATCACCCGATCGGATGGGGTCACGCACAACCTCATTCCTGCCGGTGATGGACCGGGTAACTTCCGTGACCAGGACGGCCGCAACGTTTACCGACAGAGCGGCCTCGGCGACCAGGGGCTGATCTTCCGCTTTCCACATGAAAGTGTGTACGTTTACTGGAACACAGCGGCCCTCGTGCCCGACACCCCTGACTATCCGACCTGGCCGTTCACCACGAAGGACTACGATGCCACCACGCTGCTGCGCTGCCGCGCAGCGGGCGACGCCGAATTTGGCCAGTGCCCGGCCGGCATTCTGCGCATGGAGGGCAAGCAGGCCTCGGTCGTGGTGCAGAATAAGGCCGGCCAGCAGTTCACCATCAATTTCATGACTGACTATGTCAATGCCACCAACGGCAAAGTGGATGCAATACTGGAGGGAGGCACCTGGATCATCACCATCGATGGCGAGGGGATATATGAGGTGCCGCTCGCCGCGATCGAGGGGGGCTGACTTGACGAGTCGTAAGGGTAATTGCCGGAACAATGCCCCCATGGAAAGCTTCTTCCACACACTCAAGACCGATCTGGTCATGCACTGTGATTACAAAACGCGTGATCAGGCTCGAGCCAGCCTGTTCGACTATATGGAGGTGTTTTATAACCGTCAGCGGCGGCATTCGACCATTCACTATGAATCTCCACTTAAGGTGTCCACTGTTCGTGGGTAAGATCAGTACGACCCAAATAAGACATCCAGCAATCTTAGATTGAACGCATAAAGTGCACCAAAACCTGGCGCTCATACCTTAGTATCTAAACTGCTGTCATTTCTGCTTTTGAGGTACTGACGGCGGTCGAGCCGGGGCACACACCCGGTGAGGAGACCAAGCAAGAATGCGTGCCAGTACAGAACCTGGCCGACTTGCAGAGCAATTGTTTTTTCTTACCTTTATTGCCTTGAAGTAGAGGTTGTGCGGGAATATTTTCGAAGAGACTATTATGGAAGAATTAATAAGGACGTACGAAATTAGTAAATAGCAGTTATTTACGGATTGCGGGAAGTATTTGAATATGGCTGGCACTGTCGTTCAGCTATACTTGTAAGTCAGGGATGAATATATGATGAGAAAAATCAATGCTAAGGAGTAAATCATATGCAAGCAAGAAAAAGGATAAATGGGTGAGCTTGGCAATGAACTTGCAGATGCGTTAGATGATCCGCATGGGGCCGTTTGTTAACGTTTATTTTCAAGCAACCAAAAATATTGACCTATAGCAATGAATGATAATCTTACCTGGCGACACGATGCTGCGGTCATAGAATGGTTGATCGTCCTTGCCATGTTGGTCATTCTGGCTGTTGTGGGCGCTGTGGTTACGCGTCAGTCACTTAGAACAGTCAAAAGAACAAATGGTCAGACAGGTGTGCCGGTTTCAACATTAGACGATTGGCATACCAAAAACGCCGAATTAGTCTTTGAAACACTCGAAACGACACCAGCCGGCATATCAAAAGAGGAAGTAAGTAACAGACTTGCCCAACACGGGCCGAATCGACTTCCCGAGCCGAGGGTGAATGGTCCACTGGTGCGATTTTTCTACCAATTCCACAATGTACTGATCTATGTATTGATTGCTGCGAGTGCTATCACCGCCATGTTGGGGCACTGGGTGGACGCCAGTGTGATTCTTGGCGTGGTACTTATTAATGCTGTGATCGGATTCGTGCAGGAGGGCAAGGCCGAGAACGCTTTACGAGCAATAAGGCAGATGCTTTCTCCGAATGCAATGGTTATGCGTGATGGCCGAAAAATAACAATCCGGGCTGAAGAGTTGGTGCCTGGTGATATTGTCTTGTTGCAATCAGGCGATAAGGTACCGGCAGACTTGCGGTTATTCCATGGTAAGGGGCTTCAGATTCAGGAGTCGGTACTGACGGGTGAGTCGATGGCGGTAGAAAAGATCACTGATCCTGTCGCACGGGAGAGCGTAATTGGCGATCGCTATTGCATGGCTTATTCGGGTACGCTGGTTACCCATGGCCAGGGCAGTGGCGTGGTGGTTGCGACCGGCGCACAAACCGAGATTGGTCGCATAAGTACACTGGTATCGGAAGTGGAGTCAGTAACGACCCCGCTGTTACGTCAAATGGCCCAGTTTGGCCGGTGGCTTACGGTGGCCATTCTGGGTATAGCCATTATCACCTTCGCATTCGGCGTGCTGTTTCGCGATTACGCCGTCACTGAAATGTTTCTTGCTGCTGTAAGTCTGGCGGTAGCCGCGATTCCCGAAGGGTTACCTGCAATCATGACCATCACGCTGGCTATCGGCGTACAGCGCATGGCTCAGCGTAATGCCATTATTCGCCGACTTCCTGCTGTCGAAACATTAGGGGCTGTAACGGTCATTTGCTCAGACAAAACTGGCACCCTGACCCGTAATGAAATGACCGTGCGTACGATTGCTACCGCCGGGCATTATTTTGAGCTAGATGGCACGGGCTATGATCCTCACGGTGCAATTACTCTGGGAAATAGAGATGTTCTGCCGGAGGAACGGCCCCTCCTGCTGGAGGTGCTTCGTGCAGTGGTGCTCTGCAACGATGCATCACTAGAACAGAATAACAGTGAGTGGTTGGTTCATGGGGACCCAATGGAAGGGGCGTTGCTGGTGGCAGGTTTAAAGGCCGGTTTGGATATTGAGGTAGAGGGTAAGCACTATCCACGCACCGATCTTATACCTTTTGAATCCGAACATCGCTTTATGGCAACGCTCCATCACAGTCACACGGGTGACGCCTTCGTCTTTTTAAAAGGAGCCCCTGAGCGTGTGTTAGCGATGTGCTCTCATCAAAAGACCGCCGAGGGTGATCAGCCTCTGGATCAAGACTACTGGCTGGCACGTATACAGGAAATGGCAGAGCAAGGACAACGTGTGCTGGCCATTGCTGTCAAGCCGGTACGCACTGACCAGATGGAGCTCAGGTTCAGCGACGTGGAGAATGATTTGGATATGTTGGGGTTGTTTGGCTTGATCGACCCCCCTCGTGAGGAGGCCATTGAAGCGGTGCATACATGTGGTATGGCGGGTATCCGGGTGAAGATGATCACAGGTGATCACGGTGCTACTGCCCGTGCAATCGCCCAGCAACTTAAACTTATTAATGTCGAGGACGTACTTACCGGACAAGAGCTGGAGATAATGAGTGAGAATGAGTTGCGGAAAAAAGTAGTAGATGTTGATGTGTATGCGCGAGTCAATCCTGAACACAAGCTACTCTTGGTGCGACTGTTACAGGAGCAGGGCCTAATCGTGGCCATGACGGGCGATGGTATAAACGATGCCCCAGCCTTGAAACGTGCCGATGTAGGTATCGCCATGGGACACAACGGTACAGAGGCAGCTAAAGAAGCTGCCGAGATGGTACTGGCCGACGATAATTTCGCTTCTATTGCTCACGCTGTGGAAGAAGGACGCACAGTTTACGACAACCTCAAGAAGGCGATCCTCTTCATTCTACCGACCAACGGCGGTGAGGCCTTGATCATCCTTGCCGCCATTCTGTTCGGTTTCCATCAGCTGCCCTTGACGCCGGTGCAGATTCTCTGGGTGAATATGATAACGGCTGTCACACTGGCTTTGGCGCTGGCATTTGAGCCGCCGGAAAAGAATGTGATGCGACGCACGCCACGCGATGCCCATGAACCGGTACTTACAACCCATCTTATTTGGCGCGTCACATTTGTCTCAATTATTCTGATGAGTGGAACATTTGGGCTTTTTATTTGGGACATGGAACAAGGTGTTAGTATTGAGCATGCACGCACTGTAGCGGTGAACACGCTGGTCATGTTCGAGATATTTTATCTTTTTAATTCTCGCTATATTACCGCATCAGTATTTAACTGGGCAGGATTAACAGGTAACCGTTATGTGCTGATTGCCATTGCCATTCTCATTGGTTTTCAGCTAGGTTTTACCTACCTTGCCCCAATGCAATCTTTGTTTGGTACCACGGCAATCGACATTAATATTTGGCTACGTATCCTGCTTGTCTCCTCTTCTGTGTTACTACTCGTTGAGCTAGAGAAATATTATGTTCGGCGCAAAGATCGAATTAAATAGTAGAGAATTATATTCTTTGTGGGCTTATAGTTAGACAGAAGATGATCTGTCTGAAATGGAGGGCAATGACACGAAGTAAAGCAGAAGAACCAGAAGCAATTGAGCAAGTTAAAGGAGGGAGTCATTGGTAAGATGGGGCGGGAAGCATTGCAATATATCAAGCCTCGAACACATCTCGTGAAGGGCTCTCCGCGCAAGAAGATTCCGGTCCTCGCCTGCTCTGTACTTGCGATTAAACCACCGGGGTTAGAAACGCCGGTTATCCCGCAAAAATAGAACTTCGAGATATAACAACGCGCAAGGGTCTCAGAGTAAAATACCGCGAATCATGAAATAAATCAGTGCAGCCATGAGTGCAGAAGCGGGAACGGTAATAACCCAGGCAGCAGCAATCTTCAAAAGGTGACTACGCTTGACCAGTTGCTGCGCATAAATCTTTTTCAGCTGTTTACGTTCCTTCTTCGAGAGCCCCGATTTAGCTGAGTTGGTTTTTAGCTGCGCCAACATATCCTTCTTTCTTTCCAGGGTGGCTTTTTTAAATTCATTCAGGAAATTATTCAGAGCTTCATCATCTTCATGATGGTGCTTAACTTCTTCAATCATACCGCCATAACTGGTTTTCAGATATTCGCGTAGAAAACCCACGCCAAATATACCACCTACAGCAATATGCGTTGAGCTAACAGGCAGCCCCAGTTGTGAGGCAATGATCACCGTAATCGCAGCGGCCATGGCAATACAGAAAGCACGCATCTGGTCGAGCTCTGTAATCTCGGAACCCACAGTACGAATTAATTTTGGGCCATACAGTGCCAGACCTATCGATATACCGATAGCCCCTACCAACATCACCCATAATGGTATAGGTGCCTTTGTGGCCACATCACCAGCCACTATGGCTTCATTGATTGCTGCCAGAGGACCAACCGCATTAGCCACATCGTTAGCACCATGGGCAAAGCTCAGTAGCGCTGCTGCAAATATCAGGGGGGCTGTGAATAAGCGATTCACACTGTTCTTTTCATTAGGCATCTTTTCCGCAGATCGGGCGACCAGTTTTCGAATAATAAAATACGCAAAGGTTGCAACAGCTGCACCGATCATTAAGGCCGTTACAAAATCAACCTCCCAGATTTTCTTGATACCTTTCAGCATCAGGTAGGTCGCAAATGCCCAGACCATTAAGGCAACAAGAACGGGAACCACACGCTTGGATGCAGCTATGAGGTCATCTTTATAGGTAATATTTCTTTTGATCAGGTACAGGAATCCAGCAGCAATCATGCCGCCCAGCACAGGGGAAATAACCCAGCTCGATGCAATGGCCCCCATCTTGTCCCAGTTAGCTATACCCATCCCGCCGGCCGCTAAGCCGGCACCCAGAACACCCCCAACGATTGAATGCGTTGTCGACACTGGTGCACCCATGGCGGTAGCGATATTCAACCAGATAGCCCCGGACAGAAGAGCGGCCATCATGAGCCAGATAAAGGTATCAGTATCAGTGATCATTGAAGGATCAATAATCCCCTTCTTGATCGTGCTGACAACTTCGCCTCC
>JBHPFC010000090.1:0-11180 GCA_042576405.1 Pseudomonadota bacterium
CGTTCGAAGATCTTGTCGATCTTCTCCTTCAGGGTGACAGCGGTAAACGGTTTAACAATATATCCATTCACGCCGGCCTGGGCGGCTTCAACAATCTGTTCACGCTTGGATTCAGCTGTAACCATCAGCACCGGGAGGGGCGCCAGCTTTTCATCGGCACGCACGGCCTTGAGGAGCTCAATGCCGGTCATACCTGGCATATTCCAGTCAGTCACCAGAAAATCGAAATTACCATTTTGCAACAATGGTAAAGCCGTATTTCCGTCATCTGCTTCCTGTGTATTATTGAACCCCAGATCACGCAGCAAATTCTTAATGATGCGTCTCATCGTGGAAAAATCATCCACGATCAGGATTTTCATATCTGTATCCAAGGGGACCTCCCGCTAAACCGTTCCTGTTTCCATGTATGTGTTTCGGCCGTTGTTGCTAGTTCTTTTGGCCTCAATCACCCGTCCATTCAGTCATACGTGAGCGCAAGCGGATCAGCGCCTGACCATGAATCTGGCAGACACGCGATTCACTCACACCAAGCACCTCGCCTATCTCGCGCAAGTTGAGCTCTTCATCGTAGTACATCGCCATCACCAGGCGTTCGCGTTCAGGCAAGCCGGAGATTGTTTTGGCAAGTGCCGCCTTGAAATCAGCGCTATGCAGGTTGTCCAGCGGCTCATTACGCGGTGCATCAGCAACCGGCTGGGGCGTATCATCACCGTTCCCCGCATCATCAATACTGAAAATCCGGCAGCCGGTAGCGTCCTGCAGAATGCGGTGATATTCCTTGAGATCAATCCCCAGTTTCTCGGCGACTTCGACGTCACGGGCATCGCGGCCCTCTACGTTCTCAATTGCCCGCACAGCTTCCGCAACCTGTCGAGCCTTGCGGTGCACTGATCTTGGCGTCCAGTCAGTGCGTCGTATTTCATCCAGCATGGAGCCGCGGATACGAATACCGGCATAAGTTTCGAAGCTGGCCCCCTGCGATGCATCGTAGTTTCGCGAGGCTTCCAGAAGACCGATCATGCCCGCCTGGATGAGATCATCCGCCTGAACACTTGGCGGCAGGCGGCTCATCAAATGGTAAGCAATGCGTTTCACCAACGCTGCATGCTTGGTAACCAGGTCTTCTCGTTGAATTTCAGGATTAGTAACGTACATAGCGGCTCCATTCATACTGGCATCTCCATGTTTCCGTTGCGCGACTGGATCAGGCGTTCGACAAAAAATTCCAGGTGTCCACCCGCGGCTGACGGTACCGGCCATTTTTCAGTTTTCTGTGCTAGTGTTTTAAACGCCATGGATGCACGGCTGCGCGGATAGGCCTGAACAACGGCGCGCTGCTTGCGCACGGCCTTACGCAGATAGTCGTCGTGTGGGACAACACCCATAAACTCCAGTGTGACATCGAGATAGCGATCCGTGACGCGTGAGATTTTACTAAACAATTCCCTTCCCTCCTGGGCACTTTGTACTTGATTGGCGAGCACGCGGAAATGCTGGATATCGTATTCACAGCTCAACACCTTTATTAACGCATATGCATCTGTAATTGACGCAGGTTCGTCGCACACCACAACAATTACTTCCTGCGCTGCACGACTGAAACTGGTTACGCTTTCATTGATACCGGCCGCGGTATCGATGATCAGGGTATCTACATCATGATTGAGTTCGCTGAAGGCGCGGATCAAGCCAGCATTCTCCATGGTGCTCAGTTCAGCAAGCCGTTTTACGCCGGACGACGCCGGTACTACCATGATGTCCGAGGGGCCCCTGACGATGACTTCCTCCAGTGTTCGCTGGCCGTCAATGACATGAGACAGGTTGCATTCCGGGTGAAGCCCGAGGAGCACATCAACATTTGCCAGGCCCAGGTCAGCATCGAGCAACATGACTTTCCTGCCCACATCCGATAGCGCAACAGACAGGTTGACTGACACATTGGTCTTTCCAACGCCACCTTTGCCGCTGGTGACTGCTATTACTCTTACCGGGTTAGGTTGTGCCATTCGTCGTAGTCCAGCGGCCTGATCCATATACAATTCAGACAGAAACATTCGCCCGGAGTCCTCCAAATTGTTCGGCCATGACAGTGTCATTGGGCAAACCAAGACTGTTTGAGAGCTCGGCGGCCATCTGCACCAGCTTGTCGGCACGTGCCGGATGGAGGTCTTCGGGTACACGCTGACCATTGGCGGTAAACATCAATGGCAAATGTTGATTGATAACTGTGGAAAGCACACCGCCCAGGCTGGCAGCTTCATCCAGTTTGGTAAGAATCGCACCATCCAGCGCTACGCTGGAAAACGCCCGAATGGTTTCATCCAGCACAGAAGGATGCAGCGTTGCCGATAATACAAGCAAGGTACGAATAGGAATTCCGCTATCAGCAAGTGTTGCGAATTGCTCGGTCAGTCGTACATCACGCTGACTCATACCAGCTGTGTCAATCAGTACCAGGCGCTTATCGGCCAGGCTATTCAGAGTGGATCGCAATTCTTTGTGATCCGACGCCACCTGCACAGGTATACCCAGCAGGCGGCCATAGGTCATCAGTTGTTCGTGTGCACCGATACGGTAGCTGTCTGTGGTTACCAGTGCCACATGACGTTGTCCGTGTCGCAGTACATAGCGGGCAGCCAGTTTTGCCACACTGGTGGTTTTACCAACACCGGTAGAACCAACCAGTGCGACGATACCGCCCTGGTCGAAAATATCGTTTTCTGCAACCGGCACCGTAACCGCCAGTTCAGTGAGAGCCAGCTGCATGGCGTGCGCATCATCACGGGCATGTACGGTAGGAGCGGAAACCCGTTCTATGAGGTCGCTGTTCAGCTCCATCTTGCTGAGGCGACGCATCACACCAGTATGTAGTGGTTCGCGTCGCTCGCGATCGCTCCACGCCAGGTGCGCAAGCTGGTTTTCCAGCAGACCACGTAGCTGCTTGATTTCTTCGCGCATGGACACAAGCGCTGGATCCTGAGACCAGCTCACTTGCGTGGCGCCTGCATCTGAACGTCTTGCAGCAGTTGCTTCAGCTGCCATCTCATCAGTCACTACCTGCGGCTGAGACCGGGATTCGGCTGCAGTCGGGGCGAGGTTTTCGTTGTAATCAAGAGCAGCGATGATTTCAATGCCACCATCGACCTGACGATTGGAGAGAATTACGGCATCTGGCCCCTGATCCTCGCGGACTTTCTGGATAGCCTGACGCATGTCAGGCGCAAAGAAGCGTTTCACTTTCATTTCAACACCCCGCGGGCCAGTAGGACGATCGGGCCTGAGTCCTTATTGTTGTGCGCCATGCTCATGCCGCCGTGCTCCCGTTCTGCTGTACACCCAGGCTGGGTGCGTCTGTGCCAATGTTTGCAACCACTTTTATCTGCTTGTTGTCCGGTATCTCGTTGTAAGCCAGTATCTGCAGGCCCGGTATGCTGTGGCGAACCAGTTTTGCCAGCCACGGCCGGATCGGCGGTGTAACCAGCAGAATCGATGGTTGGCCGGCCGCTTCCTGCCGCTGGGCGCTTTCAGCCAGTGAGCGATGCATCCGCTCAGCCAGCCCGGGTTCTATTCCGGCACCCCCTTCCGAGATTGCTTGAATTGAAGATTGCAATATCTGTTCCAGAGAAGGATCGAGGGTGATAACTTGGACCTCCGGCCCCATCCCATTGATATGCTGAACAATTGATCGACCCAGCGCGACACGCACAGCAGCCGTCAAAGCGCCAGGATCTTGACTCCTTGAGCCAGTTTCGGCGAGAGTTTCAGCAATAGTCCGCATATCGCGAACCGGAATGCGTTCCTCCAGCAGGTTCTGCAACACTTTAAGGACGACACCGATCGACAGCGTACCGGGCACCAGGTCCTCGACCAGTTTCGGCGCAGCCTTGGCAAGCACATCGAGTAGCTGCTGAACTTCCTCGTGACCGATAAGCTCGTGACCATGTGACTGCAGGAGCTCACTGAGATGGGTCGCCACTACGGTGCTGGCATCAACCACTGTGTAACCGAGTGTTTGTGCGTTATCACGCTCGGAAGTCGGAATCCAGACGGCCTCCAGACCAAAGGCCGGATCACGGGTTCCAATACCCTGGATGGTGCCGAATACGCGTCCGGGATTAATCGCGAGATCGCGGTCCGGGTAGATATCAGCCTCGCCGACGGGTACACCCATCAGTAGAATCCGGTAGGCGTTAGGCGCCAGTTCAAGGTTGTCCCGGATATGAACCGGCTGTACCAGAAAGCCCAGCTCCTGCGAAAGTTTTTTACGCACACCCTTGATACGGTCCATCATCTGGCCGCCCTGGCTGCGATCAACGAGTGGTATCAAGCGGTAACCGACTTCCAGTCCGATAATGTCAACCGGGCCAACATCGTCCCAACTGAGATCTCGTGCCTCCTTTGGCGTTTCATCTGTCTCGGGTTCCACTTCAGCGGGCAGCAACTCGTGCTGCTGACGCTTCCGGATATAGTAAGTACCCGCACCACCGGCAGCAGCCAGCGTCAGGAATGCAAAATTGGGCATACCTGGAATAAGACCCATAAACCCGATGATTCCGGACGACACACCCAGCACCATGGGATTGCTGAACAGCTGGTCGAACACCTGGTCCGACATCTTGTTCGATCCGGATACGCGCGTAACTATAATGGCAGTCGCGGACGACAATACCAGTGATGGAATCTGTGCCACCAGGCCGTCACCGATGGTCAGCAACGTATAATTTCGCATTGCATCACCGATCGGCAAATCAAACTGCAACGTACCGATGGCCAGGCCACCGATAATATTAATAAACAGGATCAGAATGCCCGCAATTGCATCACCACGCACAAATTTGCTGGCACCGTCCATGGCACCGTAGAAATCTGCCTCTCGACCGATATCATCACGCCGGGTGCGCGCCTCTTCCTGGGTAATAAGGCCCGCATTCATATCGGCATCGATGGCCATCTGCTTGCCGGGCATCGCATCCAGAGTAAAGCGGGCACTGACCTCCGACACACGTCCGGCGCCCTTGGTTACCACGACGAAGTTAATAATCACCAGAATGGCGAACACCACCAGACCCACAGCATAGTTGCCGCCGACCACAAACTCGCCAAACGACTCAATCACCTTACCGGCAGCACCGGTACCGGTGTGGCCGTTCAGCAATACCACGCGTGTTGAAGCCACATTAAGTGCCAGGCGTAACAGTGTTGTTACCAGCAGCACCGTGGGAAATACGCCGAAGTCGAGAGGCCGCAAGGCATAAATGGTAACCATCAGCACTACCAGGGACAGCGTGATGTTGAACGTGAAGAACATGTCCAGCGCTATCGGAGGCAAGGGGATGATGATCATCGCCAGCATCATTACCAGTAACACCGGTGCCCCCAGTCCGCTGAGGTTGATACCGCTGAAATTCAGAGTTTCTGTATTAGTTGCCATTGTCATTTGCCTTACGTTCATGACCAGTGCCGCTGCCCGGCCCCTGGAAATACTCATCGGAAATATCAACCTTGCCCGGTCGGTTGGGGACAGGACCACCACGGGCACTGGCCTTCAACTGGAAGACGTAGGCAAGAATCTGCGCGACAGCCAGGTAGAGGCCAGCCGGCACCTCATGCTCGATTTCAGTGCTGTAGTACAGCGCACGCGCCAGTGGTGGCGCTTCGAAAAGCGGTACTTTGTTGGCCACGGCCACGGTACGAATCTGGCTGGCAACCAGCTCTACGCCCTTGGCGACGACAACCGGCGCCCCCATATTCCCGGCGTCGTAGCGCAGTGCCACGGCATAGTGTGTCGGGTTGGTGATGACCACGTCTGCGTCGGGGATCGCATCCATCATGCGGCGCTCGGCAATTTCGCGCTGCATCTGGCGAACCCGGGATTTCACTTCGGGTTTGCCTTCGGTGTTCTTGTGCTCGTCCTTGACTTCCTGACGAGTCATTTTCATGTTTTTGGCGTGATCCCATAGCTGGAATGGAACGTCAATGGCCGCGATCAGCAACAGTGACGCACTCAACACGATGAAGGATTTTGTAAGAATATGGCCGGTATGCGCCAGACCGGAACCGACCGATTCTCGCCCCAGAGACATGAGCTCAGGCAAATAATGCGACAGAAGAATCGCACCAACGCCTCCTATAAGCAGAAACTTGGCTAATGCCTTGAGAAGCTCGACCACGCCACGCACGGCGAAGATGCGTTTGAGGCCCTTCAGAGGATTAAGTTTCTCCGGTTTGAAGGCCAGTGCCTCGGTACTGAATGCCCAGCCACCGAGTGCAACCGGGGCGGCAAACGCTGTTGCTATCATTACCAGAAGGAAAGGTGTCATCAATAGCAGGCCCTGGGTAATAGCTGTAGCGAATATTTCAATGACTGCCCAGGGGTCGAATATCTTTGCGCGCTCAACGGTTAGTCCCAAACGCATAACATCGCCGAGCTGTTCAATCATCGATCCGCCCATCACCATCATGGACAATGCGCCCATGAACAACATGGCCATGGTTGTCAGCTCACGCGAACGTGGCACCTGACCCTTGCTGCGCCCCTCCTCAAGGCGCTTGGGGGTCGCTTCTTCGGTTTTCTCCTGACCGTCCTCATTCTCCTGTGCCATATCACTGCGCTCCCTGGCCAAGCGTGCCGGCAGCTGTGAGCGCACCATCCAGCATATGCTGAAGCTGTGGCAGCAGATTGGAAATAGCAAACACGAGGACAACAAAACCCAGCGTTAGCGTTACAGGAAAACCGACACCGAAAACATTCAACTGCGGAGCAGAACGACTGACAACGCCAAAGGCAATGTTAACCAGAAGAATCGACGCAACCGCCGGCAACGCTACCATAATGGCATCACCAAACATGCGCCCACCCCAGTAGGCGATAGCACGGAAGTCTTCGCGTCCCAGTGCATCGACACCGATTGGCACGGCCGTAAAACTGTCCACCAGCACGCGAAGCAGTGCCAGGTGACCATTGAGCGCCAGAAACAGCAGGGTCGCTATTACCACGTAGTACTGACCTATCACCGGAACATTGACACCATTCTGTGGATCCACCATCTGCGCAAAGCCCAACCCCATACCCATAGCGATGGTCTGCCCGGCAATCACCAGAGTGGCAAATACAAGTTGAAGGCTAAAGCCGATAGCAAGGCCCATTAGTAGCTGCTGCGCGGTGATCAGGGCACTGGCCGGTGAGAAAATATCTATGGCGGGCACCGGTGGTATCAGCGGCAGTACTATCCAGGTTATCAGTAACGCCATGACCAGCCTGATACGTACTGACACCATGCGTGCACCAAAGATTGGTGCAATCGCAAGCATCGCCGCGATGCGGGTGAACGGCCAAAGAAAACTGCCTATCCAGGAGGCAATATCGGCGCTGGTGAATAGCATAACCGCGCTATCCCCTGCCCTTAGCCGATCGTATCCGGAATACGGCCAATCATCTGGGTAGTGAAATCCAGCAGCGTATTCAGCAGTGCAGGGCCGGCGATCATAATCACCAGAGCGACAACAATCAGCTTGGGTACAAATGTCAGTGTCATTTCATTGATTTGTGTGGCTGCCTGAAACATACCTACCAGCAAACCGACCACCAGCGCGGCAAGTAACAGGGGCGCCGCCAGTAAACCCGTCACTGTCATGGTCTGGATGCCAATTTCGAGAACAGTTTCCGGCGTCATTCTATTGCGCTCCTAAACAGCAAAGCTCGCAGCGAGCGTACCCATGATCAACGACCATCCGTCGATCAACACAAACAACATGATTTTGAACGGCAGTGAGATAATCATGGGCGACAGCATCATCATGCCCATCGACATGAGCAAAGTGGCTATCACCAGGTCAATCACCAGGAAAGGAATAAGAATCAGGAAACCAATCTGGAAAGCAGTCTTCAGCTCGCTGGTCACAAACGCCGGCATCAGCAGTGAGAACGGCACATCCTCGGCAGTTTCGAATTCGGGTGCGTTGGAAATATTGGCAAACAACATCAGATCATCATTGCGTGTCTGACCAAGCATGAAACCACGAAATGGCACGGCTGCATTCTGCAGTGCCTCCTGCGCGGTCATCTGTTCTTCCATATACGGACTGAGTGCCTCTTCATACACCTGATCAAAGACCGGCATCATGACAAACAGACTGAGAAACAGCGCCAGGCCAATCAACACCTGGTTGGACGGAGAAGACTGGGTACCAAGCGCCTGTCGCACAATTGCCAGCACGATAATAATGCGTGTGAAAGAGGTCATCATCATCAGCGCCGCCGGCAGCAGGCTGAGTGCTGTCATGAACATCAGCACCTGAATGGTGACGGTATAGGTCTCGGAGCCATCAGCGCCCGGCTCTATCTTGAGTGCAGCCAAACCTGGCTCGGCCAGTGCAAGCACGGGTGACAAACCCAGCAAGAAAGATATCCAGATTAACAGACGCTTCATTCCGGTTTATCCTTCTTCAGCATGTGGCTTAACTGCTCGGCAAAACCACCACCGGTCGGAGAGCTCATCTGTAGTGGCTGATCGAGCACATGCAGGGTTTGCACTCTCCCGGGCGCGACGCCCAGCAGCAACTGCGTTTCGCCAGCCTGAATAAGCACAACACGCTCTCGGGAACCCATGGAAAGGCCACCAAGCACACGCAGACCGCCGCCAGCAGCCATTTGAAATCGTCCAGTGCGCTTCAGCACCCAGGCAATCGATACAATAAGTCCCAGTACAACCAGCATGCCCAGGGTGAGCTGCCAAAGACTGGTCATGGCGACGGGATCCTGTGTGGCAGGTAATGTCGGCAGTCCACTTACGGGAGCGGTGGCATCTGCCGTTGCTATCGGCGCCTCATCGGCCAGCGCGACAAAGGACATCATCCACAAAATTGCAATGCGTTTCATGCAGGTCCTACTTGAGTTTCTTGACGCGTTCTGCAGGACTGATCACATCGGTAAGACGTATACCGAACTTCTCGTTGACCACAACCACTTCGCCATGTGCTACCAGAGTGCCATTGACCAGTACATCCATCGGCTCACCTGCCAGGCGGTCGAGTTCAACCACCGAGCCCTGGTTCAGCTGTAACAGGTTGCGAATACTGATATGGGTGCGGCCAATTTCCATCGAGATGGTGACCGGGATATCCATAATGACGTCCAGGTTAGCTTCATCACCTGCCGGCCCACCGGACGTATCTTCGAGATTCTCAAACTCGGCAGCCGGATTCCCTGCGTCTGCTTCCTCTGCTTCGGCAATCGCCTGTTCAGCCATAGCATCTGCCCAATCGTCGGTGGCACCTGCTTCAACGTTTTCTGTTTCTTCACTCATTGGCGTCTCCTGCCAGCCCTGCTAATCGATTTGATCGGGTATGATTTTGTTAACGACTTTCACGGCACGACTGCCGTTGCTAATGCCGAACTTGCCGCGAAACACCGGGGTGTTCTCGGCGTCAATAGTTACCAGGTTTGGCAAATCTATAGGAATAATGTCGCCCGCCTGCAGCTCGTTCAGCTCGCGCACGGACAGGCTGGCTTCCACCAGCAGGCTTTTCATTTCAACGTGGGCTTCTTTCATCTCTTCACGGATGGATCGCGTCCAGCGTTCATCGCGATCGCTGCGATCACTCTGAACACCGGCATCCAGCAATTCACGGATCGGCTCAAGCATGGAGTACGGCATGGTTACATGCAGATCACCACCGCCGCCGTCGAGCTCTACACGAAAGGTATTGACGACAACAACTTCGGTCGGGCTAACGATATTGGCAAAGTGAGGGTTAACTTCAGATCCCTGGCAGTCAAACTCGAGATCCAGTACCGGCTTCCAGGCCTGCATTAGATCCTCGAAAGCGATTTCCAGAACCATCTGGATAACCCGCAGCTCGGTCGGCGTGAATTCACGGCCTTCGATCTTGGTATGGAAGCGGCCGCCACCTCCGAAGAAATTGTCCACCAGCGCGAATACCAGCTTGGGCTCAAGCACAAACAGTGCAGTACCGCGTAGCGGTTTAATGCGCACCAGATTAAGGCTGGTCGGCACAAACAGACTATGGACGTACTCGGCAAACTTGAGCATCTGCACGCCGGATACCGATATTTCACCGGCCCGGCGTAACATGTTGAACAGGCTAATGCGGAAGTAACGTGCAAAACGCTCGTTGATCATCTCCAGCGTGGGCATGCGGCCGCGCACAATGCGGTCCTGGCTGCCGAAGTCGTAGCCGCGAATTTCGCCTTCGGGAACCTCTTCATCGGTTTCCGTCGTTACGTCACCGCCGCTGACACCGTGTAACAGTGCATCGATTTCGTCTTGTGAGAGAAGATCATTCATGCGTTCGCCCTACTGCATAACAAAGCTGGTAAAGAAAACACTTTCGACACCGGCATTGCCGGTTTCGGACTTCATCACTTTCTGAATCTCTGCCAGGGTCTGTTCGCGCAGCGCTTCCTTACCTTCCCGCGAATTAAGCGCATACGGATCCTGACTGGCAAACAGGAAGACCAGCGAGTTACGTATTGCCGGCCGATGTTCCTTGATCGATTCCACGACTGTGGAATCGCGGGTACCGACCTGAAGCGTTACCTGCAAGAAGCGGATATCGCTATCTCCGGAGAAATTCACCACAAAGGGAGGATCCAGGGGGACGTAGCTGATAGGCGCCCTGGTTTTCTTGGCCTTGGCATTTTTCTTGTCCGACTTGCCGTCAGATTCGGTTTCCTCGGCAACAACTCCCTCATCGCCAGAGAGCATGCCGGTCAACATTAATGTAGCGGTCGCCGATACACCGAGCAGTAAAACGACTACGATGATGATGATAAGCAACTTGGACTTCGGCTTGGGCGCCTCTTCGCCACCTTCCATGTCCAGATCCAGATCGTCTTCCTGTGCCATTTACAAACCCCTGTTTTGCGTTATGCATGAGGGTTAGCAAGACGTATGCCACGCGAAGGGCGATTTTTATATATTTTATTTACAATGAGTTATAATCATTTTATCTGCAGCTGCCAGACTTTTGACTATCCCCCATCACAACAATTGACAGAAGATTGGCTGAATCTCCATGCCACAAGAACCGCCCACCAATACCACAGACACGCTGATTCGTAGCGCGCGCGACATTGATTTCCCCGCCATTGCGAGGCTGATCACCGACCCTGACGAACTGTTTCGGGTGTTTCCAGCCGGTAGCTGGCCACTCAA
>JBHPFC010000091.1:0-11107 GCA_042576405.1 Pseudomonadota bacterium
TTGTTGCGGTTACCTTCTATGCCTGGCTGGCGGTGTATGCGCTGGAGTACCTGCGTACGCGCCGTATCCGTCGGGTGGCATCATTATCACAAGATATGGAGACACCGGCATGCTGATCAATATGCTTATGGGTTTGCCGACCATGGTGGTTTGCCTGCTGCTGCAGGCATTACTGCTTGTTAAGGTCATACACTACTACGGTAGTCGCCGGGAACGGATCGACAGCCCCTCATTCTGGTCGAGCCTCGCGGTGGTGAGTATGGTGATGCTGTTACTGGTGATCGGTAACCTGGCACAGGTCGCGATCTGGGCGTTGTTGTTCCGGCTGCTGGGTGAATTCCAGACCTTCAGCGAAGCCTTTTATCATTCCGCGGTGAACTTCGCGACACTCGGCTACGGCGATATTGTAATGTCGCCGGAGCACAAAGTGCTCGGCCCGCTGGAGGCCATCAATGGTGTGTTGATGATCGGCGTATCCACTGCTGCATTGATGGCAGCGTTCCAGGATGCGATACGAAAAACGAAGCAGGCGCAACGGGGTGAATAAAGGATCCGGTCCCGTTTAACGGACAGCTTCAAAGATGTACCCGCTATGAACCACAATTTTCAGGAAGTCATCCTCCAGGCGACCGGCGCCGAGTCGCTGTATCACATCGAAGACATCCAGTCGCTGTGGAGCGGTTATGGCAAGATCATGCGCTATGGTCTGCGCGGTGCGGATCGGGAACGGGTGGTGGTCAAGCATGTGAAGTTGCCGGATCAGCATCATCATCCCCGGGGTTGGAATACCGATCGTTCGCATCAGCGCAAGATCCGTTCGTACCAGGTGGAGACGGCCTGGTATCGGGATTGGGCATCGCATTGTGATGACCGCTGCCGGGTGCCAGCCTGTCTGGCGCTGGAAGCGGATGCAGATGAGTTTCTGATGGTGTTCGAGGATCTGGACGCCAGTGGATTTCCAGTGCGCAAGAGCGCCGTTTCAGTTGCTGATATGCACCTTTGTCTGAACTGGCTGGCGCATTTTCATGCGACCTTTATGGGTGAGATGCCGAGCGGCCTGTGGGAGGTGGGTTCTTACTGGCACCTGGATACGCGCCCGGATGAGCTGGAAGCACTGGATGATGTCCCTCTTAAGCAGGCCGCGGGCGAGATCGATGCCTTGTTGCGCGCGGGGCGTTTTCAGACCTTTATTCATGGCGACGCCAAGTTGGCCAATTTCTGTTTTTCCGAAGACGGTACGCAGGTGGCGGCAGTGGATTTCCAGTATGTCGGTGGCGGCTGTGGTATGAAGGATGTTGCGTATTTCATTGGCAGTTGTCTGTATGAGGACGATTGCGAGCGGCATGAGGCGGCGCTGCTGGATGTTTATTTCAGTGCACTGAAAGACGCGCTTGAAAGCCGCGGCCGGGGTGAAGACCCGCGCGTGATCGAACAGGAATGGCGCGCCCTGTATCCTGTTGCCTGGACGGATTTCCACCGCTTTATGAAAGGCTGGAGTCCGGGGCACTGGAAGATACACAGCTACAGCGAGCGGCTTGCCCGGCAAGTGCTGGCACAACTGAACATGACAGTGAGAGAATGATGCATTTGTCGAACCAGGATCTGAATGATTTGTTGCAGTGCGCCGTGGCGGCGGCGAGACAGGCCGGTGCTTTTATTCAGGCGTCGGTGGCCAGGGGTATCGCGGTACAGCACAAAAGCGGGGGCAGTAACATCGCCGCGCAGGTGGTCACCGAGGTGGATTTGCGCGCGGATGCCTTGATTACCGCGGCTTTGCTGCCGACCTGTGCGCACTATGACCTGGCCCTGCTCACCGAGGAGAGCACGGACGATCACGCGCGGCTGGAGAAGGACGCTTTCTGGTCAGTCGATCCTCTGGACGGGACGCTGGCCTTCATCGAATCCAAACCTGGTTACTCTGTGTCCATCGGCCTGGTGGCGCGCGACGGCAGGCCCTTGATCGGTGTGGTGTACAACCCGGTCACGGACATCCTGTACTCGGCGGTGCAAGGGCAGGGGGCGCAACGCCAGGGTTCGCCCTGGCAGCCATCGACAATACCGCGCGAAGGCAGGCCGTTCACGCTGGTGTTTGACCGCGGTTTTGATCAACGCGACTACTATGCGCGGGTTCTTGCTGCCTTGAACGAACTGGCCGCCCGGCACGGGTTCGCCGCTGTGCAGACATTGGCAGGAGATGGCGCGGCGATGAATGCGCTTCAGGTGCTGGAAAACCCGCCGGGCTGTTATTTCAAATTTCCGAAACCACAGCAGGGTGGTGGCAGTCTGTGGGACTTCGCGGCAACGGCGGCGATCTTTAATGCATGCGGGGGCGTTGCTTGCGATTTTTACGGTCAGGCACTGGAGTTGAACCGGGCCGATTCCACCTTTATGAATCACCATGGTGTGTTGTTTGCGTCTGACGCTGCATTGGCAGAGCAGATCCAGGGGTTGTTGCCGCTTGTTGCAGAGATCCAGGGACATTAATGGGATAATACAGAGGCCATACGTTTTCGGGCGCGTTATGCTTATCAATGACTATCGACTGCAGCTCACAAGAAGGATCAGGAATACATAATGACACTGTTGTTTTTCTACCTGGCCATTGCCATCGGGGTTTCGTTCTTATGCTCGGTACTGGAAGCCGTGCTTTTATCTGTGACGCCGAGCTATGCTGAAAACCTGCTTTCCGAGCGGCCGCGCGCAGCTCGCAGACTGGGCAGGGTCAAGGAACACCTGGACGAGTCGCTCTCGAGTATCCTGATACTCAATACGTTTGCCCACACCATGGGTGCTGTCGGTGTGGGTTCTCAGGCTTTGCAGGTGTTCGGTCAGCAATGGGAAACCCTGATTGCGGTTCTGCTGACGCTGGTGATTCTGTATTTTTCCGAGATTATCCCCAAGACCCTGGGCGCGACCTTCTGGCGGCAACTGGCCATACCGTGTGCATTTATCATCAGCTGGCTGGTGAAGCTGGTCTATCCGCTGGTGTGGCTGGCAACGCGCCTGACAAAATTGTTCAGCGCCAACAGGGAGCATGAAATCACCCGCAAGGAAATTATTGCCCTGGCTTCTCTGGGGCACAAAGGCGGTACGCTGTTCTCGCAGGAGAACGAATACCTGTCGAACCTGCTAAGCCTGCGTGAGGTGCGTACCGAAGAGGTGCTGACACCGCGAAGCGTGGTGCATATGCTGAATCAGGATCTGTCTGTCAGTGAAGCACTGGACAAATCCGGGACGCGCCAGTTTACCCGCATGCCTATCTACGGCGTGGACTTCGACGATATCAAGGGGAAAGTCATTCGCGCTGACCTGTTCGAAGCCGAACGCTCGGGACACGGCGAAGAGCCGATAAAAAATTTCGCCAAACCTGTAATCCGGGTCTCGGAGAAGTTGCCGGTACAACAGCTGCTCGATATGTTTATTAAAAACCGTGCGCACCTCTTCCTGGTTGAAGACGAATTCGGTCAAACCTCAGGCATTGTCACGCTGGAGGACGCCATCGAAACCCTGCTGGGGCGCGAGATTCTCGATGAACGCGATACCGTTGAGGATATGCAGGAACTGGCGCGACTCAAGTACCGGGAAAGGCTGAGGAACGAGAAGGACAAACCTTAGTGCCTGTTAATAATCGTTACGCCAGCCTCCGAACTACACCGAACCGAATAATCGAATCCGCAAACTGGTAGGCACCTGCCCGGGTGCGGTTACCTTTGGTGGCGCCAAGGGGAGATTTGCCTGGATGTGCAGCCGCTGTAGCAGGAAGGTAAAGGAATACTATATTTATTCATCTGTTTTCAGCTGCTCGGGCAACGGTAGCACATTGACGTCGGAGCGTGCCTCAACTTTCTTATAGGGTACACCTTTCGGCGGCAAATCCTGTGTGTACTGCCAGACTCCCTGTTTATCCTGCCACTTATACAGGGTTACCGATGTCGACTTCAGGCCCGTATCCCTGAGTAGATTATCAGCTTCTTTGCGCAGCTCCGGGCTCCACCAAAGGACCAGAGCGGCGACGATACAGAGCATCAACATAAACAGCAGGAAATTTTTCATAGGACCCTATTCTCGAATTGATCAGTCAGCGTAATCTGTGATGGCATTTATAGTAGCGCGGAATCCGGGTTCAGAGAACCTATTTGATCTATTGTCACAGGGCGTTTGTCTGCCCTATATCCGCCTTCAAAAGCACTTCAAACTCGTCTGCAGGCAACGGTTTACTGAACAGAAACCCTTGCCGTTCATCACTATCCTGCTGCATCAGGAAACGCAACTGATTGAAACGAATACACTGGACAAGTGCCTGATCGACTTTGAGGGTATCGAGAGGTAGCTGCTGCAGCTGGCTCAGCGAAGAATGCCCGGTTCCGAAATCATCCATGGAGGTCTTGATACCGATTTGGCGCAATCGATCCAGCTTGAATACCGTTGCCTGGTGATCCTTCACCGCCATACTTTCGGTTATTTCCACTTCGAGTGCTGTTGCCGGCAAGTCGGCCGCATTATCTGCCGTTGCACTATTGCTAACGGCCCCTCCTGATGACAGCATCGCACGATGCTTACGACCGAAAACTGGCGGCAATACCTGGAAGAAGGTTTCACCCTTACCAGCTCCGGTACCAGTGGAGGTCCGAAATCTATTTTCCAGACACCAGAAAAGCTGGTTGCTGCCAACCGCATTGCAATCAAGGCGCAACGCATCACGCCGGATAGCCGGGTGCTGACGGTATGCCGTATGACACATGCCGGCGGCGCACTGGCGCAGACATTGCCGGCACTCAGTATTGGCGCGCATGTTGATATCGTCCCATTCAATGCTTTCAGTTTCCTGCGCAATGTTGCGGGCTACACGCACACGCACCTGACCCCTGCGCATTGTGAATTAGTGATGCAAACGCGATCGTTCCCGAAAGCTGACCTCGCCGGCCTGTTCGTAGCCTGCGGAAGCGACCGGGTGTCGTTTGAAATGATAAGGGCCTTCGTAGCACGCGGCGCAGTGTTTATGTGCAATTGGGGCATGACAGAGATCGGCCCCATTACGATCAATACCGTCTTCGATTCTCTAAACAAGGTGGTGGAATACCACGCGCATGCGATCACTGGCGCCAGCCTGCTGGGAGACCGGTTCTATTGTGAAACAAAGGTTGAAGACGGAGTACTATCCGTACGTGGTGACTGCTGCGTGTATAAGGACTGGTTTTGCACTGGCGACCAGGTTGTCGTCAACGAGCATGATGCGATGTATTACCTGGGACGTGCCAAGAAAGACTAATCAGATCGACCTGCGCCCAGTAAGGGTTTCCGGATTTGGATCGATGCCGCCTGCAAGCCCGCCCGGAACGACTGCCCACAGTATGTTTAGGACCTACAGGCACTTACGCCGAATGACCGGGTTGGGTTGCGACTTCAATCGGTCATTCCCGAGCGACTACTGAACGGCGAGAACCTCCATCGACTCTGTCTTCACTTTCTTCAGGGTATGCGCGTCGTAGGTAACGGGCCGGTCACCACCAACTCCGGAGCTGACAAGGTCTGGTCCCTATGCTGTATAAAGGCAGTTCTGGCGATTGGACATTTTTCTGTTGCCGCAGTAGACGATAAAGATATAGCCGACCCGGCTTATGCGACCGAGAGTAAGATGAATATTATGTACTTTACTTGTCTGATAAGAGCATCCTTGAAATCACGTCTGTCGATCGCGGTTTGCACAGGCTTTGTAATATTTGGCATTTCACTCACCCAGGCGTTTGGCGCTTCCTTTATGGGGCTCGGTGACCTGCCCGGCGGAGAATTTAGAAGTGACGCCACTGCTGTTTCTGCGAACGGTGAGGTGGTGGTGGGACAAAGCGACTCTGCTTTGGGCCATGAAGGTTTTCGCTGGACCCGTAGCGACGGTATGGTTGGACTCGGCGATCTGCCCGGTGACGCATTTTTCAGTAAAGTGAGTGGTGTGTCTGCTGATGGTGAAGTGGTGGTAGGTACGGGCAGCTCGGTCCGCGGTAGTGAAGCATTTCGCTGGACCCGAAGCAGTGGCATGGTTGGGCTTGGCGATCTGCCCGGAGGAACATTTTTCAGTAATGCGACCGGTGTTTCCGCTGATGGTGACGTCGTGGTGGGATTCAGCAGCTCAAAGACAGGGCTCATTGGTGAGGCATTCAGGTGGACCCGTGGTGGCGGCATGGCAGGTCTCGGTATGCTCCCTGGCAACGAAGAATTTATTCCCGGCAAGGCGCGCGGCGTCTCGGCTGACGGTAATGCAGTGGTGGGATTCAGTGGCTCTGTTTCGGGTGCCCAGGCATTCTGTTGGCGCCCTGGCGATGGGTTGGAGGGCCTTGGTGACCTGTCTGGCGGTACCTTTTCAAGCGAGGCCCTGGGCGTTTCTGCTGACGGTAAGGTGGTAGTAGGATTTGCGAACTCGGCACAGGGGCAGGAAGCGTTCCGCTGGACACGCAGTGCTGGCATGGTGGGTCTCGGCACTTTCCGCAGCGGTTACTTTTACAGCGAGGCCTTCGATGTCTCCGCAGACGGCAGTGTAGTGGTGGGTTACGGCCTTGGTGACAATGGCCAGGAGGCCTTTTTGTGGGATGTCACCTATGGCATGCGCAGCCTGCAGAAGATGCTGGTCCAGGACTACAGTCTTGAATTGACCGGTTGGACGTTAACAATGGCTAAGGCGATATCAGACGACGGTTTAACCATTGTTGGGAAAGGGGTCAATCCCGATGGTAAAGAAGAGGCATGGCTGGTGCGACTTGATGCCTCGCGTCAATGAGTCCTGCTGGTACGAGCCTGTAATGGAAATTTCAAGAAAGCGCCTGGAGCCCTCTGACAGGCTATATTCGTAACAAACGCAGGTGTGAGTGGAGTATTCGTAGTTGTCACCTGAAATCGACAACGTCGATGGCCGCGTTCCTGAACGCAACCTTCCCCATGCTTCCCTGTCATGAAATTAACGTTTTATTGGCTTATGAAACCGGACAATTTAATCAAATCGATCACGTCAGCTTTTTGCGCAATACGCACCGGCGCATCCAGTTCGTTGTGCAGACGTTCGCTTAGACACTCAGCGGATTCGGCCTCCCCATGCACCAGAATGAGCGGTGGTTTCCCATTGAATCCGTTGTACCACGCTACCAACCCATTCTGATCGGCGTGCGCAGAGAGCCCGCCAATCGTATGAATCCTGGCGGCGACGTTGATGGTTTCCCCCCATAATCGGATACGGCGCGCACCATCAACCAGCTTCCGTCCCAAGGTTCCCCTGGCCTGGAAACCGGAGATAATAATGTGGCAATCCTTGCGCCAGATATTGTGCTTGAAGTGGTGTTTGATGCGCCCCCCGTTACACATACCGCTACCAGCGATGATAATGGCGCCGGAACAGATTTGATTCAGCGCCATTGACTGGTTCGCTGTGCGTGTGAAGTGAAGGTTGGGCAAAAGAGAATGCTGCCGGTGCTGCCGCCAGAGTCCGGCCGCTTCCGTATCATAGAGCTCGCTATGGCGCGCATATACCTCGGTTGCCTGGATCGCCATAGGGCTATCAAGGAAGATCTGCCAGCGATCCAGATTCCATTCCTTATAGTGCTTGCCAAACAGATAGAGCAGTTCCTGGCTACGTCCGACTGCAAAGGCTGGTATCAGGATATTTCCGCGTGCTCGGCTCGCCTCTGCCTGTACATCGACAATTTCCTGTTCGGTTTCCTCCAATGTACGGTGCAAGCGGTCGCCATAGGTACTTTCCATGAGTACGAGATCGGCTTCTTCTATTTGGGTCACATCACGCAAAATGGGGGCGCCGTTATGACCGAGGTCTCCACTGAAGACAACCTTGCGCCGGATACCACTCTCTTCGAGCCAAAGCTCCACGATGGACGATCCCAGAATATGGCCTGCATCGGACAAACGCATCGTTACGCCCGGAAGAATCCTTTTCTTAACGCCGTACTGAACCCCTTTAAACCGGGTCATTGCAACCTGAGCGTCTGCCACGGTGTACAGCGCATCAATCAGTGGCAGGTGCTTTCGCTCGCGCTTACGATTCTCCCACTCAGCATCGCGTTCGCTGAGATAGGCAGAGTCCTTCAGCATGATACGGCAGAGGTCGCGGGATGCCCGATGCGTATACACCGGCCCTGAAAAACCCAACTTGATCAGCAAGGGGATTCTACCCGAGTGGTCGATATGAGCATGACTCAGAATCACCACATCGATGCTGCCGGGGTCAAACGGGAAGGGTTCGCGGTTGCGCGCCTCGTCTTTAGACCGCCCCTGGATCATCCCGCAATCCAATAACAAGCGTCTGCCATTAATTTCAATCAAATGGCAGGATCCCGTAACTTCACCTGCTGCCCCATGGAACTCAATGTGCATTGGTTATTACCTGTCTCTTAGTAAAATTACTAACGAGCATTGTCTCACCTGGCATGCAAGTGATCGGTGATGGCTCGGTCTTCGACGGTATTCTCGTCGAGATCAGCCGCCGATTTCAGGGTATCACCAGCCAGTACCCCCAGCCCACCGCTATAGGTCGGTATTTCACTGCGTAATGCAATTTCCATGGAGAAATAGGCGATGCGCGGTTCATGGATAAACTTATCAAGGCTGCTCATCGTTGCTCCGCTGCCAGTCTACAATGACCACCTGCAGTATAAAATGCTACGATAAGATTCAGTATATCAACCAGGGCGGAATCAAGACCGTCTGCAGGAAAGGGTTATCGTTTCGAGGAGCCGTCGATTCTGCTCAAGATTACCTGTCAGGAGTATCCATGAACTGTAGCATTTTGAAATCAGTTATTGCCATGCTGCTGCTAAGTGGGGTCGCTGTCCCGCACGCGACATGGGCCAAACAAGCGCAGGAAGACGTCAGAGATGCCGTCACGTCGACAGTGCCGGCCGCACAGCGTGAGGCGATCGCGTCCGCTGCACTGCGCACGCTGCGCCACATTACCCGGGCGCGCAGCGCCATTCATAATAATGATCTGGATCAGGCCCGGCAGGACGTACAACAGGCGCGGGAGCTGCTGGCATTGGTCGAGGCCGCCAGACCTGCCGTCCGCCTCAAGGAACACCTCTGGGTCGTCCGGCAACACATGGGCTACGAAACCGCCGAAGATATCATCGATGACCTGACACTTATTGATGCCGAATTACTAAGCTTTGGCGACATCATACCGACAGCAACGGCACACCGGCATTTACAGAACGCCCAGGCCTTTATGATGAAGAACAATACAGAGGCCGCACGGCAGGAACTGGACCGCCTGGAAGCTTCTCTGGTATTCACGGAGTTCGACTTGCCTCTGGCCACCTGTGAACAGCAAATCCTTGCGGCCCAGGAAGCGCTGACCCGCAACCAGCCGGCCGCAGCAGATAAAAACCTGGTAGCAGCCGAGGAGAGTATCCAGTTCATCAACCTGGGCGGCAGTGCTCCGCTGGTAAGCGCACGCACCCATTTGAACCGTGCCGCAAAGAACTACCGTGATCAATACTATGCGGCCGCAAAAGCGGACCTGGCGCAGGCCAGCGAGTGGCTGCGGCGCGCTGGCAAAGACGCCGATGAAAAGGGCCGGAAGGAGGCACAGAAGCTGGCTACGAAAATCGACGCACTGAAAGACAAGTTAGACACTGAAGCGGACGATCACACGCATACGCTTGGCAATTTCCTGCACAGAAGCGCAGTACTGATCGGACGAGAAGCGGAAGACCTCTGGTTGCGTTACAAGCAGCAGCGGTCGGCTAACATAACATTGCGGAAGCTGCTGGATGCCAAAATGCATTTGTTTTACGCTGAGTATCATCTTACCCTGGGTCGCGATACAGATGTCGTTAGAAATGAACTGGAGGCTACGGATCGCTATCTGGAAGAAGCGTTGAGCGAAGCCGGTCCACCCGTGCGCGAACGGATCAATCAACTGCGCAAAGAGGTCCATGCGCTTGAGGAGAACCTTGACGGCGATCGTGAACAGACCAAGGCCCGCTACGAACAAACCATGGCAGACCTGATCCAGCTGATTCATGATCACTGAGTGTACTGCCACTCATGACGGATATCTGGCATCGCATATTTAGAAAGCCAATCGAATCCAGGGGCTTCGTTTTGGCGCGCGGCGCTCTGCTTGCAGAAGATGTCCAGGTGGCGCTGGAGCGCCTGGAGGCTGCGATCGAAGCGGACGATCAGTTGCCTGAGCCGCAAGAAAGCGTAACAAGTCACAATCGTATCAACAGCGGTTCCTTCGGGGGCCGTTTTCTTGTTGTGCTGTATGTCGTGTTTTGGCCGAACTTACCCGTACACGCCAATCCCAGTCTATGGGCTTTCCCTGGTTATGAACGGCAGGATTCAGATCAAATCCAGACCTAGTGGACTGATACCATATAAGCATCTGCTAACAGGCGGGAGTCGACCCTTTTAAGACCTTCGCCCACTAATGGGCGTTGAAAATGTTAGGGTCCGAACGGCAAACCGAAAGATTCGGTGGACCAGGACACGTTCTTCGACAGCTCTTTTGGCCATCTCTTTGCGCCGAGATGGCTTCACCACTATTTTTCGTGGTGCCTCCTTGACGATCTCTGCTTTCAATCGTTCCTCAGCCTACATCCCAGTTGTAGAAACTCGCATCGCTCATGCCGTGTTTTCGGCACAGGTTAGCAACTGGCACGCCATTCTCCGCTTCTTTCAGAATGCTGATGATCTGTGATTCGCTGTATCGGGACTTTTTCACTGTAGATTCTCCTCTTCAAACTATATTGGAAATATTCTACTTTTGAGCACCTTTGTTTTTCGGGGGGATTACCACGCCATGGCTGTGTTCATGGTAGTATCGGCTTTGAGTCTAGCGGTGTAGGGGTGGTGACGGTCTCTCAGTGGTGCTGCCGGGGTCAACAGCGGGTATCGACATGCACTTGTCAGGTTCGTCGAAAAGTATGCTGGCTATCTCTTGCTTATATTGATAGAAGGCGCATGCTGAAAAAGAATGTAATCGTCACCTGTGCAGTAACGAAAAATTCAGGGCTATTACTTGACTGTCAGTGTCAGGTAATTCCGCATTTATCCTTAGCGCTCAAATCGCCGAAAAAAAATGGCCGAGGGTTCATCATGAACCCTCGGC
>JBHPFC010000092.1:0-9963 GCA_042576405.1 Pseudomonadota bacterium
CGGCGCTGAGTGGGTTTACCACGGTCACTGGTGCAGCTGGGGCGGTCCGGTATTGTCCGCGTGGCGGATAGGCGGGTGGCAACTGACCGTAACCCTGCGGGGGTGCAGGCCAGTATGACTGTTGCTGCCAGGGTTGCGCGTAGCCGCGAGCGTTGTGAGGCGGTGGCGGCGGATACCAGCCCGGTGCAGGACCGTTACTGTATGCGGGTGTGTTCCCGGCAGGCCCGCCCGGCGTTATTTCCTGCGACCAGGCGCTTGCTGCCGCGATAGCCGTCAGCGCGGCGGTAACGTACGCGGCAAAAGATGATACTTTCTTCATTACATGCTCCGGGTAGCCGTGAGGAACGCTGGGCGCTGTTGTCTTTCGACGGCCCGACTCCTGAGGTTATAGTACGTAATCCTACCACTGCCGCTGCTCAGAACGAATGCAAATGTGCTTTAGACCGGGAAATAACCGGGTTCCTGTTCTACTAGCCCTGGCGGAGGGGCTGGAACACAGTTTTATCAGGCCAGCACAAACCGATGCGAGACTATGAGAATTAACTGGAACTTTGCCCATGCACATTGAATTCTACGGCGCGACCAGCGGTATTACCGGTTCCTGTCATATCCTGCGAGCCAATGGCCACCTGGTCCTGCTGGACTGCGGCCTTATCCAGGGACGTCGTGAGGAGGAGGCCGGAAATCGGGAGCCATTTCCATTTTCACCGGGTGACATCAGTGCTGTAGTACTGAGTCATGGACATATCGATCACTCGGGCCGGCTGCCGTTACTGGTGAAGCAGGGCTACCAGGGGCCAATCTACACACAGAATGCAACGGGTGCCCTGTGTGAAATTCTGCTGGAGGATTCTGCCTCGTTGCAGAGGCGCGATGCCGAGTACGAGAACAAGTGGCGCAAGCGCAAGAACAAGCCGCTGATCGAGCCACTGTATAGCATCGAGGATGCCCGCAATGCGCTGGCGAATATGGTCGGCATGCGCTATCGCGAGAAAAAAGAAATTCTGCCGGGCATCAGCATACGCTTCCAGGATGCCGGGCATATCCTGGGCTCAAGCAGTGTGGAAGTGTGGCTGAATGAAAACGGTGTGCAACGCAAGATCGTATTCAGCGGTGACCTGGGGCAGTACGACTCGCCGATTCTGAATGATCCTGCTGTCATCGAAGAGGCCGACCATGTGCTGATCGAGAGCACCTATGGTAACCGACGCCACCGCGACCGGCAGATGACCATAGATGAAATCGGCGAAATCATCAGTTCCGCCAGTCACCAGCATGGCAACCTGCTGATTCCCGCCTTTTCGATCGGGCGCAGCCAGGAGATTCTGTACTTCCTCGGCAAGCATTACGATGAGTGGGAACTGGATCGCTGGGAAGTATTTCTCGACAGCCCGATGGCGATCAAGGCCAGCAAGGTCTACTGGGACTACCCGCACCTGTACGACGAGGAGGCAACACGCCTGCGGCGTAACATGAATGAAATGCCACCCTTCAAGGCTCTGCACCTGACGTCAAGTGTGGAGGACTCTATGGCGATCAACAATATCAAGAGCGGCGCCATGATCATTGCCGGCAGCGGCATGTGCAATGGCGGTCGCATTGTTCACCACCTCAAACGCAACATTGCCCGCGAAGGCGCGCATATCATGATTGTCGGTTACCAGGCCTTTGGCACGCTGGGACGCCGGCTGGTGGACGGCGAGGAGCAGGTAAAGATACACGGTGATTTCTATCCGGTGCGCGCGCAGGTACATACCGTCGGTGGTTTGTCAGCGCATGCCGACGTTGATGACCTCAGCCGCTGGATCAGTCATTTCAGGAATGACCCGGCAGTGCATGTGGTGCATGGCGAAGCGCAGTCCAAGCAGGATTTCCGTGACTGGCTGGAAGGAGAGCTGGGGTTCAGGGCCGATGTGCCGGAGCAAGGTCAGAAACTCGAATTATGATCAGTTTAAGTACATATAAAACAAAAAGATATAAGACAAACCTACAGTGTTTTCACTTATAAATATGCCCTGATGCGATAGGCCATGAGTGATACATTACACATCGATCATCAGCCTCAACAGTTACGCTTTGTGGCAGTAGTAGACGGCCAGGAAGCCCTGCTCGAGTATCAGCTGTTGCCTCGAAGCGGTATCGATTTTACCTACACGTTTGTACCGGAATCGCTACGCAGACATGGCGTCGCAGAGAAGCTGGTACGAACTGGCCTGGCGTGGGCGCGAGAACAGGGCTATAGCATAGAGGCAAGTTGCTGGTATGTGCGCCGGTTTCTGAGCCGGCGTGGTCAGTAACTGCTGCGCTGCCACCAGTCGAAATGATGTGCTGTCAATCCGGTCCTTCATGGAGGTGGGTCTTTATAAATTCCGTCATATGCCAATGCGTGAATCCCGCCAAGTTATTTTTCTTCAGCAAGCACGCGAAAACTGATCACTGAATACGCTGTGTCCGGCTTGTTGGCTGAGCGATACGCAGGGCGGGTTTGAAACAGGGGGCAGTGATACGAGCCACCGCGACGCACCCGTGATTCGCCTTCTGCAGGCCCCTTCGGGTTGAAGCGTTTGGATTTTGTGTAGGTGTCCGGGTGATAGCTATCATTAACCCACTCCCAGGCATTACCCAGCATGTCATGCAGCCCAAAGGCATTCGGCTTGCGGGTTGCCACCGGGTGAGGCACGTCTCCGGAATTCTCAATAAACCAGGCATAGTCGGTGAGTTGCTGCACCGGTACCGGTCGAATCGAAGTGTTGCCGGCCCTGGCGGCATACTCCCATTCCGCTTCGGTGGGCAGGCGATAGCTGAATTGCCTGTCGAGTTGATTCAGTTTGCCGATGAATTGCTGTGCCATATCCCACGAAACCGAGACCACCGGTAGCGATTGCCAGTCGGGTTGTTGCCAAAGTTCGGCTGGTCCCGGTTTGTCACCCATTACCTGGTGCCACTGGTCCTGTGTCACCTCGGTCCGCCCCAACCAGAAACCATTGCTGATAGACACCGTATGTACGGGCGCTTCATCCAGGAATTTGCTCGCGTCCGGAGTTTCCATTTCCCAGGCGATGGTTTCTGCTTCGTCCAGGCTGGTACCCATGCGGAATTCACCTGACGGAACGTAGACAAAGGCCATGCCCAGCGAATTATGCTGCAGCTCTGCAGCGTAGGCAGGTATCGTCAATGCATGAGCGAGAATCAGCAGTATTGCGCCTGCCGGGGATATTTTCATCATGCAGCCTCCTGGAGTTCTTCGTTGGGCAGCGGGGGCAGCGTAAAGTTCAGGCAGCCCGGGCCCGGCGAGAAAAACGAAGTCTCTGTGTGGCAGCAGAAAAAGTGCATCGATTCCGACCCGGATACTATAATCCAGCTCTTCGTACCGACAGTTAATCTCTGCGTGCAGATCATCTAATGCCAACGCTAGCACTATTCATAACGATTATAGTCACATCGGCAGTGATTCTGCCTGGATGCGACTCTCTGATTAACTATTTCGTATTCCACCCGGATAACGTAAATGTTATGCCGGCAGATCAGCTTCCCGATGGAATCGAGGAATTTGCTGTTACTACCGGCGATGACGTAAAAATACAGGGGCTTTATCTTCCCCTGGCCGAATCCGGTAAAGTATTGATTTATTTTCATGGTAACGCCGGCAATATTTATCACCGGATTCCGGGTTTGCTTCAGCTGCGAAAATCCGGCGTGAGTGTTGTCGGCGCAAGCTATCGTGGCTATGGAAACAGCGAAGGCGCGCCAGGTGAGTCTGGAATCTACCAGGATGGCGATGCGGTCTATCGTTATGTGACTGAAGAACTGGGCTACCCGAAAAACAATGTCATTATATTGGGCCGTTCGATAGGAACAACGGTGGCATTACACCTCGCGCAACAACACGAGATTGGCGGCCTGATTCTGGTGTCGCCACTAACCAGTGGAAAGGCACATGCAGAAGCGAGCGGTTTGGAAATCATTGCTTCAATTGCCGATAATTCGTTTGATAACCTGACCAAAATCAAGCAGGTAAAAGCGCCGCTTCTGATTATTCATGGTACGGATGATCGCGTCATTCCTTTTTCCATGGGCAAGGAATTATTCGACGCTGCCAGGACCAGGAAACAATTCATAAAGATAGAGGGGGCAGGCCATAATGACCTGCAAGGCAGGTATGGGCAGTTCTACTGGCCACCCATTGCCGATTTTATAAACAATCTCGATTGACCATTGTATCGAAGTTAAGCAATTTCCTGTAGCTATTCTATTATTTGGGCAACCGGATTCCGGATGGAGCAGGAGAGTTCTGTACAAGCGTAGTCTATCGTTGCACGATACGCCGGCATGGCGGATCGATTCAAAAATCAGAACAGTTGAAGTCATCGCCGGTGACTGCATAGGAGAAGTAGTGAGTGGAGCGTTTTATCAATTGGCGTGACGAATGGCTGCTGGGTATAGATGCCCTGGATAACCAGCACAAAATGCTTTCAGACGGCATTAACCAGCTTGTGCAGGCATGTCATCAGTACAGCGAATCAGAGAACGGAGACAAGGAACAGCAGAAAACAGTCCTCAGTGAGCTGATGGATGGGTTGTATAAAAATACCAGGGACCACTTCAGGTTCGAAGAAGCCATGATGAAGAAGGCAGCCTATCCAGGCTATGCGTCCCATGCGCACGAGCATGCAATGTTGCTTGCGGAACTGAAATCGACTTTTTCCGGCCGCCTGGAAAGGGGTAATTGCTACATGGACCCGGAAATACTCAAGGCGCTGAAATCCTGGTTTATCGGTCATGTCTCCCACAGTGACCGGGAGTTCGCAAATTACGCCGCGAGCGGAAAGATTGCCAGGGCGGTGGATTAGCAGTTCGGGTGCCGGTTGATAAGTCATGCCGGCCAGATCAGAATTCAGGTTTGAGCTGAAGCACTGAAAACTGGCTGGAACATGCGACGGTATTGACTCGGCGTGAGTCCGGTTCGGCGTTTGAACAACCTGCGAAAGAAAGACGGGTCTTCGTAGCCGACCTCCACACTGATTTCATCCACGGGCATCTGTCCGGTTTCCAGCAGGCGTTTGGCTTCTTCGACGCGGAGGTTTTGCAGGTAGTCGATAAGTGTGGTCCCGGTAGCCGCCTTGAAACGCCGCTTCAGGGTACGTTCCGGAATGCCTGATAAATCGACGACCTGTTTGATTGCGCCGGTAGCCTGGAAATGTTCACCAAGCCATTGCTCGCAGGTTCGTACCACGGAGTCTGCATGCGGCGTTCTGCGTACCAGTGCCGCATAGGGTAGCTGACCTTCACCGTGCCATTTGAGAAGATATACCTTGGCAATACGCAAAGCTTCACCCGGACTGCCATGGCGCGAAATAATATGTATGGCGAGATCGTGCCACGAGGTCGTTCCTCCCGCGCTTACGATTCGGCCTTCCTCATCGGCAAATACAAGATTCGGTTCCGGACGAAAATTAACTTTCGGATAGCGCTTGCTGAAAAGATCCTGGTAGCCCCAGTGTGATGTCGCATCGCGTCCATCGAGCAGCCCGGTCTCCGCGAGCATTACAGCGCCGGAACAGGCTGAATAAAGCGTGGAGCCTTCCCTGTATTTCTGACGTATCCATTGCATAAGTTCCGGGTAGCGTCCATGTATGTCCTCGTCCGGACCAAGCCAGAGTTCGGGTAATATCAGAATACCGGCACCGGGATTATCCGCGACCGAGCAATCCGGGTTGACCGGAACCCCGTTACCGCAGGTGAACGCATTTCCCGTCGGCGCGACGATGCGAACCCGGAACAAGGTCTGCGCTGGCTCAGTGCGCGCCAGCGTCTGCCAGATATTCCCGGCAGCCAGGAGCACGTCCAGCATCCCGTAGAGTGCCGAGCCTGCAGTCTCCGGCACAGCGACGATGAGCACTTCAACCGGGCCTTTTCCTGAGTTCGTCATCCTGGTGACTCCCAATCATGAGATGAGTGGCACAAATGCCCCGTTACTGTCCAAAATCCATCTTATGCGTTCGCTTGTCAAGGTCTATCGTTGGTCTCGAGTCGTTTCTACGCTGTCACTCAGCAAGGCGACCCATCCAGAAACCCACCACGAGAAGGAGCACGAACATGACTGAGCAGATGACAAGCAAACAGACGCAGAGCGGGGCACATGAAACAACGATAAATGGCATCCAATTGGAGACGCTACGAGGGACTGTGCATGCGATAGAGCAAGAGCCGGATCTTGGACAATGCAAGTTCCGCGCTCGTAACACCTGGCTCGGGGGTAACCATAATTGCACTACGATTACCGGCTTCTACGGTGCCAGGCAGGAAATCGCCCATAAACAGCAGTTTGAACTGCATGCCGATGAACCGCCAATACTGGCAGGCGGTGATGAAGGTGCCAACCCGGTCGAGCATCTGCTGAACGCACTTGCCTCCTGCGTCACTACAAGCATGGTGGCGCATGCAGCGGTAAGGGGTATCCACATCGAGGAGCTGGAGTCAGAACTTGAAGGCGACATTGATCTGAATGGTTTCCTTGGTCTTTCCGGGGATGTACCGAAAGGCTTTACCAACATTCGCATTAACTTCAGGGTCAAGGCTGATGTGGACAACATGGAGAGACTGAAAATGTTGACTGAATACTCGCCGGTATTCAATACCATCACCCAGGGTGCACCGGTGGATATTAAAGTGGAGGCGAAACAGGGATAAACAATGGCAGTCAGCCCCGGCTTGAATCATTGAAAAAAGTAATAGCCACAAGCCGGGGCAAGAGAGGGAAATTGGTGCTATATATTCACTAGCAGAGGTTGTGGATTGGTCAGGGTGGAGAGACACGAGTCCTGGCTGGTTCGCGCATCTGTGTGGCTGTACCTGAGTTTGCTGGTAGTACCAGCAAGGAGGCTGACATGAACAAAGAGGCACACATTGCGGATATTGTCGTTCATCTTCATCCGGGAACTTCCTGTGACGACAGCGACAAGATCGAACAGGACCTTCGGGCTCATGAAGGTGTGATTTCAGTGCACTTCAGTGAGGAAGAACACCCTCATTCCATGGTGGTGGCGTACAATTGTGAAACCGTCACCTCGGAAGAGGTTCTCTCCGAGATCAGGAAATGCGATCGTAATGCGGTGATGGCAGGTATGTAGTACTGGTCACCGGCGTCATCGCTATTGGTTGTGCAGCAATAACATGGGGCTGCGTTCGACTACGGACCTTGTGCCCCAGTAGCCGGCTGCACCGATAAGCAGTGCGCCGGCGAGGGGCGCAGCGAGCCATACTGGCCACTGAAAGCTGTATTCCAGGTGCAGCACTTTGCTGTACAACGCCCAGGTCAGGCATTCTGTGCCCATGGCTGCAAGCAGGCCTGCCAGTCCGCCCAGCGCTGAGAACTCCGCCAGATGTCCGGCGCGCAACTGGCGGCGGCTGCCACCGAGCGCGCGCAACAGTGCCCCTTCATAAAGCCGATCGTCCTGGCTGGCTTGCAGAGCAGCGAACAACACTGCAAACCCGGCTAACAGGGTAAAGACCAGTACATACTCAACAGTCAGTGTGACCTGCCGGAAGATACGGCCAACCTGTTCGATGACCTTGTCCATTTCCAGCACTGTCACGGCCGGATAACGGGCCACCATTTCGCGAAGCACCGGTTTTTCTGCTTTATGCAGATAGAAACTGGTCATGTAGGTGGCGGGGAACCGGTGTATCACTTTTGGTGGAAACACCATGTAGAAATTGGGCCGGAAAGAATCCCACTTCACGTTGCGGATACTTGTGACCTTTGCCGTGAAACGTTGTTCGCCGACCGCAAAGCTCAGTTCGTCACCCATATTGATGCCCATGCGTTTTGCCAGTTTCGACTCGACTGATACGAACGGTTTTCCGGTGTCATCCGGTTGCCACCAGCGTCCGTCCAGGATGCTGTTGTCTTCCTGCAGTTCGGTGGTCCACGTCAGGTTGAGTTCTCGGTTCAGGGCATTGTCATTGCGCGCTTCCTTGGTAACGGCCTTGCGCACTGACGTGCCATTGATCTCCACCAGCCGGCCGCGCACCATGGGGTAGAGCTGTGCGGTCTCGATACCGGCTTGTTGCATAAATGCTCCAAACGCTTCTACCTGGTCGGGCAGGATGTTAATGGCGAAGTGATTGGGTACATCGGCAGGCAGTTGCTGCTGCCAGGTCGTCAACAGGTCGGTACGCACCAGGGCCACTACTGCCATTGCCATCAGCGTCAGGCCAAATGCCAGTATCTGGTTGATGCTGCTACGCCGACGGCGCCAAAGATTGTTCAGGCCAAAACGCCACGCTACGCCGACCCGGGCATTAAACCGCCGGCCCAGCAATAACAACAGCAGGGCGAACAGACCCAACAGAGCGACCAGTGCAACACCACCGGCCAGTACCGACAGTGTTAACGGCCAGCTGTCCGTATAGCGCCACATCACTGCGACAATGGCGCAGAGGGCGGCACCATAGACCAGCCAGGCGCGGCTGGGCATGGGCAGCAAGTCGCGGCGTAACACGCGTAATGGTGGCACGCCTTTGAGGCGCATCACGGGCGGTAGCGCAAACCCGGCCAGTATGACCAGGCCGGTGGCGAAGCCCGCCAACACCGGCCATGCCTGGGGTGTGGAGGGGGCGGCGGGCAATAGATCGGCCAACAGGTACAAAATGCCGAACTGGGCAACCCAGCCAAGAAAACAGCCGACGGCAGAAGCGGCCAGGCCGAGCACCAGCAACTGGGGAAGATAGAGCGCCAGCAGGTCCCGCTGCGAAGCGCCCATGCAGCGCAGCATCGCGCTCATATCGAAATGTCGCTCGCTGTAACGCCGCGCTGCCATCGCCACAGCGACGCCTGCCAGTATGATCGCCGCGAGCACGGAAAGTCCGAGGAAACGTTCTGCCCGTTCCAGCGCCGAACCCACGGCGCGCCGACCTTCCTTCACACCCACCAGCTCATGGCTGGGTCCAAGGCGCCCTTGCAGCCCGTTGCGGAATACCGCCACGTCCACTTCGCGACCGGCAAACAGGTACTGGTATTTAAGCCGGCTGCCCGGTTGTACCACACCAGTGGCAGGGACATCTTCCATGCGCATAAGCAGTCGCGGCGATATGCCAAACGGGTTCCCGACCTGGCCGGGTTCGAAGGTGATTACGCGGGTAATGGTGAGCGTATGCGAGCCAACCTCCACGGGATCTCCCACCTTCAGGCCGAGGTTGGTAAGCAGGCGTGGTGCTGCCCAGGCTTCGCCGGGGCGGGGCAGTTCACTGGTGTCCGCATCGGGCGCGAATGGCGCCGGTGCCGTGCGCATCGTGCCACGCAGGGGGAAACCATCCTGCACCGCTTTCACGCTGGACAGCAATAACGCTTCGCCACTGACGACCACGCTGGCGAACTCAAGGGTTTCGATAGCCTGCAAGCCTTCGGCGCGCGCTTCGTGCAGCCAGTCGGTATTTACCGGGCGCGGGCTGACCAGGGTCAGGTCGGCACCAAGAATGTCGGCCGACTGGTTTGCCATGCCGCGGCCAAGCCGATCGGTGAAGAAGCCGATGGCCGTGCTGGCTGCCACGGCGATCACCAGGGCAGACACCAGAATACGTTGTTCTCCGGAATGCCAGTTGCGGATCATTAACCGCATGGCGAGGCGCCAGCGACTCATGTGCTGTGGTCCTCTGAGACGTCAGAGACGATCCTGCCAGCCTCCAGGCGGACCAGCCGATCGCAACGGCCGGCCAGATGCTCATCGTGGGTTACGAGTACCAGGGTGGTGCCCTTGTCCTGATTAAGGCGGAACAACAAATCAATCACCCGCTCACCGGTTACATTGTCGAGGTTGCCGGTCGGCTCATCGGCAAACAGGATGGCAGGCTCGGTGGCGAAGGCGCGTGCAATGGCCACGCGTTGCTGCTCGCCGCCCGACAGCTGTTTTGGATAATGCTGCAGGCGTCCTTCCAGTCCGACACGGCTCAACAGCTCCACGG
>JBHPFC010000093.1:0-9690 GCA_042576405.1 Pseudomonadota bacterium
TTGACTCAAGCTATATGCCCCGGACCGCAATAAACCATGCGGCACCGTTGCCCTGTTATGCCGATTCGAACATAACGACGTAATTCAACTATATCGCCAGTGATACTCGTGCCAGCCGGCCATCCGTGGTCTTTGCCGGCACACAACAGCAGAGCAGAACATCGCCTTCTTCCAACACCGCATCGGGCTGGTACTGATAAGCCACCTGGCCACCCAGCAGCCGTACCTTGCAAGTCCCGCACTGCCCACTGCGACAACCGTACGCGGGTGTCAGGCCGTGCGCTTCTGCCAACTCGAGCAAGCTGCCTGACTGTGGGGTCCATGACTGCTGAAAATGCGAATTTTCAAACTCCACAATAGCTTCGTCAGCGGCATGCAGCTGCATCTCTGAACCCGCACCGTCATCCGGTTCACGTTTGAGTGATGCAGGCCCAAAGGCTTCTGCGAAAATTCGTTTATCCGCGACACCCAGACTGCGCAGCAGGTCGTACATGCCTTGCATAAAGGCAGGTGGGCCACACAGGTAATAGTCGCTGTCGCCTAACGGCAACACCGGTGCCAGAAATTCCCGCGTAATACGGCCGGCGTGGTGGAAATCACTGCCGCGCGTTATGGCGCCATCGACATGGCTTAGCACCGAGTGGTAACTGATGGCTCCTTCCGACTTCCCGACAAGCGCACTTATTTCTTCAAAGAATGGTCTCTCGCCAACATTACTCGCGGCATGAATAAAGATCATCTCGCGCATATGCCGGGTGCGTACTCCTTCATGCAACACATGACGCAACATTGATACCATCGGCGTTATACCAACACCACCGGACAGCAGCACCGCTGGCCTGGTTTCGCTCGCATCCAAAGTAAAACCTCCCAGCGGGGCTTTGGCCTCCAGCCTGTCACCGACTTTGATATGATTATGCAGAAAGCCGGAAACCTGGCCAGCCTGTCCACCATTACCGGCAGCCGGTTCACGTTTGACGCTGATTCGGTAGAGCGTGTCCGCCGGTGCGCTCGAAAGCGTATAGGTCCTGATCAGTTCCTCAGCGGCGACCTGCAGTTTCACCGTAAGAAACTGTCCTGCCTGGAAAGTTGGCAGCACACTATCAACCGGCTCGAGATAAAAAGAACGTATCTGATCGCTTTCATCTTCAATGCGTACGACGCTGAGTTCGCGCCATTGCTCGCGCCTTGACTGTGCCTCGCGCTGCGCAGCAGCCTCACCCCAGGTGCCGGTCATTAGCGTGTTGGGCGAGTAGTCTCCGAACGACCAGCGCACTGGCATTGCTCCCGACAGGTAGCGTCCATGATCCAGCCGAAACTTCCAGAGCCGTTCAGCACCTTCGAAGAATTCAGTGTCCGGATCATCCCAAAGTATTTCTGCGTGCCCGGTTAACATCAGCATGTCGCCAGAATCGAAATCGGCAAATAACAAACCAGCACGCGAGTTAACAAGAAAATTTCCGAGTGTGTTGAAATGAAAATTGCCGAGATAATCGGGAATGGTTAATGTGTTCGCGTCATCGATCCGGACAAAGCCCGGTCGACCACCACGGTGGGAGACATCAACACCCTCGCTCGCTGCACCCGTGCCTTCAGCAACATAGCTGGCAACAAAAAAGGTATCTGCGGCCTGGATAATCTCCCGGGCACGTTCTGTTAAAGATCGCAGCGTATCAAAGCCGTTACCCTGGCTTTCGGCAGGTGTTACAAATTCCAGCGCTCGCGTCTGGATGTACTGTGGACAATTACCGAAAGCCTGATCAACGACCAGTTCGAATCCACTATCAGACACGGCTGACACATGTCCGGCCAGACGGTTGCGACGACGACTTTGAAACTCGATACCTAACATACCCAAACGCTCACCGGGCGCAATGCCATCGGCAAGCGGATCGCCGACAATCGGCTGCGCAGCCACATGCAAATGAGCCGGGTTCGGACTGCTCATGAAGCCAGGGGGATTGAATAACATCGATGCCCATGGCCAGCCGCCCTGATCTGCATGGCCAACGAACACAAATGGCAGCTGCCGATAAAACTCGCGGTGCTGTTCGGGCAGATGCCCCTGAATCACTTGTCGCCCGAAGCGTTCCATCCTGGAACGTACGCCAAGACGCTCCTGAATGGCCTGTTCTCCGGCGTGAAACGGTGATGAAGTGTTTAGGTTCACAGCAAACTCCTCCTGTATCGGCGTAATTGACCGGGCGCACTACCCGTAAAGCAGGGCACCCGGAAGATCACGCTGCCAGCCCGATAGCTGTTGCCTGCATGGGTACGTAGTTCGGCAACAACGTAATGCGTTCCAGCCAGGCGCGCACATTCGGATAAGGATCCAGCGAAACATCACCCTCAGGCGCGTGAGCGATGTAGGTATAGCAGGCTATGTCGGCAATGGTCACCGGTCCGGCAAGAAAGTCCCGGGCGGCGAGATGCTTGTCGAGGGTATCCAGCAATTCATTGGCACGGGCCCTGGCCGCTTCATGATCGAGTTGCGCACCAAAAACATTAACCAGGCGTGCCGCCGCCGGGCCAAACGCTACCGGGCCAGCGGCCACCGACAGGAATCGCTGCACGTCGGCTGCGAATGCCGGGTCTTCCGGCAGCCAGTTACGGGAGCTGTCGTACTTACTGGCAAGATAAACAAGTATAGCGTTGGAATCCGGCACAATTGTGCCGTCGTCATCAATTACCGGCACCTCACCGAATATATTCTTGCTCAGAAACCCGGGCTGTTTATGCTCACCGTTAACGAGATCAACATCAATCAATTCGTACGGAAGTTCCAGCAGCGACAGGAATAACTCGACGCGATGACTGTGGCCGGAGAGCGGGTGACGGTAGAGCTTGATAACTTTAGACATGATAGTTCTCCTGCTGTAAAAGCATTATGGGTAAATCAACATCCCGGGCTGGTCGACTACTGTTTTCCGGGCAATGGATAAACTGCCTGTGGTGGAAGACGGTGAAACAACCAGGCAATAATCACCAGCGCCGCGCTGCCCAGTGCGACCGGGAAAAGCAGGTAATCCCAGCCTGTGTTTTCAAAAAACACCACCAGCGGATCAGCACCGGCAGGCAGATGAGTAACCCGTAAAGCAGCCATGGCAGCAATGGCCAGACCGACCGCAATTCCCAGGCTCCACCATTGGTCAGGTAACAGTGTGTGCAGCAGTAAACCAATAAACGTCGAGACCAGATGCCCGGCAATCACATTCACGGGTTGGGATAGCGGGCTTGCGGGTAGTGAAAACAACAACACGCAGGTAGCCCCAAATGGAGCCATCAGCAGTGGATGGCCGGATTGCCCGCCTGGCCAGGCGACCAGTCCAATGGCGAGAAGACCACCTGCACCAGCCTTGAGGACAGTTGCCACAGACTGGGCTGGTTGCTGACGGAGCAACAAAGCATGAACGATAGATGAAGTTCGCTGATTCATGGCAGCGACCTCAATCTCCGCAAGCTTGTGGTCGCTGGCCATAGTCGCGCCGTGTAAGCCGGATAAGACCGGCTATAAAACCGATAGCGATGATCAGGCCGGCAATGGTCAGGTTGTCGATATACATGGCTAGCTCCTTGTGTCTGGCAAAGAGCTTACTTTCATGAATTATGCCAACTAGACGGTTTGTTTTAACTTAATGTATTTTATACTTATTATTATTTTTTTCTAATTATCTTAGTTACGATATTACATAATTTACGATATTTCATTAGCGCTTTTACGATTTTTCGCCTATATTTGGCACGCTAAACACATGACTAACCGGGAGCCACGTCATGCCTTCAAAATCAGGCTGTGCAGCGGCGGATGAACTTAGCCAGGTCAAATACCGATACGAGCTGATCATTAACGCGGCGGGCGAAGGCATATACGGTCTGGATTCAGAAGGTAACACCACTTTCGTGAATCCGGCCGCAGCAGCAATGCTCGGTTGGGATGCAGAAGACCTGATCGGAAAATCCATGCATCAGTTGCATCACCACACCCGGCCAGATGGCACACCCTTCACCAAAGAGACCTGCCCTATCTACGCGGCCTTCAACGACGGCGAGGTGCACCACGTCGACGACGAAGTATTCTGGCGAAAAGACAACTCAAGCTTTCCGGTCGATTACACCAGCACGCCCATTTTAGAGAATGGCAAACTCGCTGGTGCCGTAGTGGTGTTCCAGGACATCGCTGAGCGCAAGAAGGCTGAAGAAGCGCTACATAAAGCTTACGCCAAGATAGAGAATATGAAGGAACGACTCGAAGCCGAGAACAGTTACCTTCAGGAAGAAATCAAAGTCGAACAGAATTTTGCCGGCATTGTTGGAAAAAGTAACGCTATTCAACAAGTGTTGCACCAGGTCGAACTCGTCGCGCCAACGGATGCCAGCGTCTTGATAACGGGTGAATCCGGCACTGGAAAAGAACTGATCGCCAGTGCAATCCACGAAAAAAGTAACCGTAGCAAGCGCCCACTGATTCGCGTTAACTGCGCCGCTATTCCACGCGAATTGTTCGAAAGCGAGTTTTTCGGACACACAAGGGGCGCATTCACCGGCGCGCTTAAAGACCGCACAGGCAGGTTTGAACTCGCCGATGGTGGCACCATCTTTCTTGATGAGGTTGGCGAAATTCCTCTGGAGTTGCAGAGCAAATTGTTACGCGTTCTCCAGGAGGGTCAAATTGAACGCATCGGCGAGGAAAAAACCCGTAGCGTTGATGTTCGTGTTATTGCCGCCACAAACCGGGACCTGCGTGCTGATGTGGAAGCCAGACGCTTTCGCCAGGACCTGTTTTTTCGTTTGAATGTCTTTCCCGTCGATGCCGTACCACTCAGAGACCGCAGGGAAGACATCCCCCTGCTGGCAGCGCACTTCATTTCACTTTGCTGTCACCGCCTCAACCGGCCTGAACCCCGGCTCACCCAGCACAACGTCAAACAGTTACAGGCCTATCACTGGACCGGCAATGTTCGTGAGCTGCACAATGTAATCGAGCGCGCCCTTATTGTAAGCAACGGCGGGCGCCTTGAATTCAATTTGCCTGCCACTGCAAATAAAACATTGACCACCGAAACCGACAACACACCACCAGGCAGAACCGCTCTCCCCTATAACGAAGCCGAAAGACTGGCGCGCGACCGCGACAATATTATTGCCGCTCTCAAATTGACCAGTGGCAGAGTATCCGGCCCGGAGGGGGCCGCAAATCTACTCGGGATCAAATCAACAACGTTGACTTCGAGAATGAAATCACTTGGCGTAGACCGAAAGGATACATAGTCCTCGCACCCTCCTGGTTGAACCAGGCCTCAACCTGCTACAACGCGCAACGTTGTTGCACTTTCCCGTTGGGCATCCTCTTTACTGCTACTACCCGGCTCACCCGTTTCCGGAGACTCGGGCCCTGAGGTATTTTCACTATCTTCACCCGGCCTTTTCTGCCTCTCATACAGGAACTTGAGCACTTCCGAACGATAATGGTTGTACCGGGCATCATCGGCAAGCACGAGACGTTCACGCGGCCGTTCCAGTTCAATCCTGAGTATCTCCCCGATCGTGGCTGCCGGTCCGTTACTCATCATCACAATACGATCAGACAGCAATACCGCCTCGTCGACATCATGGGTAATCATGATCACCGTATTGCCCAGGGTGGCGTGGATCTCCATCAGGGAATCCTGCAGATGGGCACGCGTCAAGGCATCCAGCGCACCAAAAGGCTCGTCCATGAGCAGCACTTCGGGTTGCATGGCCAATGCACGGGCGATACCAACGCGCTGCTTCATGCCGCCGGATATTTCGTCCGGTCGCTTGTCCTTTGCATGGGTCATATGAACCAGTTCGAGATTATGCTCGATCCACTCACGCATTTCCGCTTTGGATTTTTTCCCCTTGAATACCTGTTTCACGCCGAGCTCAATATTTTCATAGGCGCTCAACCAGGGTAATAAGGAGTGGTTCTGGAAAACCACGGCACGTTCCGGGCCTGGTTCAGTAACTTCCTTGCCATTAAGAATAGCACCACCTTCCGTGGCGCGATGCAGTCCGGCGACAATATTCAAAACCGTTGATTTACCGCAACCCGAGTGACCGATCAGCGAAATGAACTCGCCTTCATCGATTTTCAGATTAACGTTATCCAGCGCCCTGAAAGGTCCATTATCAGTCGGGAAGTCGATACTGACCCGGGTTAGTTCAAGATGAGCCTGTTCTTTCATGTTATTTATCTCCTTCTCTTAGCGCAGGACTGCACTCTTGTCCCAGGAAAACCTGCGCTGCAGCATCAGCATGCCGCGATCGAGCATGAAACCGATAAGACCGATCACCAGAACCGCAACCATAATGCGGGCCAGTGAATTAGAACTTCCGTTCTGGAATTCATCCCAGACAAATTTCCCCAGGCCAGGATTCTGGGCAAGCATTTCGGCAGCAATCAGTACCATCCAGCCGATTCCCAGCGACAGGCGTAAACCGGTGAACATCATAGGCATGGAGGATGGAATGACAATTTTCATGGTTTTCGTCAACCAGGGAAGACGTAATACGCGACTGACATTGATCAGGTCCTTATCGACCGAGGATACACCCACAGCTGTATTGATGATGGTCGGCCAGAGACAACACAGTGTCACGGTAATAGCTGAGGTAAGGAATGATTTGGCAAACAATGGGTCCTTGCTAACATAAACGGCACTCACCACCATGGTTACAATAGGCAGCCATGCCAGCGGTGAAACCGGTTTGAACAGTTGAATTATCGGGTTAAACGCCGTATACAGGGTATGACTCATGCCAGTTACAATGCCGATGGGTATGGCGATGAGTGAGGCGATAAAAAACCCTGTGGCGACAGTCACCAGGCTGGTCAGGATCTGGTCGAAAAAGGTTTCCTTACCGGTGTAAGGACGCATCTTTACACTGGCATCGGGATTTTTTGCCAGTTTCTCAGCGTTACGCTTTTCCTGACGCTCATAAAACGCGACCTCTTTCTCGCGCTCGACGTTGTGTTCGTCGACCAGCACCATGGCCTGTTCCCAAACCTTGGCCGGGCCCGGCAACACACCCAGAGATGTCTCCACCTGTGCTGCAAGCACGCTCCACAGCATAAGAAACATACCGACAGCGAGTAATGGAATACTGAAGGATTTGATTACCTGACTGGCGACGTTCGAAGTATTCTCTTTGGCGAGAAGCCCCAGGAACTGGTCCAGCCACTTGAAGTTAAATGCGTGATATTTTTTTGCTGTAATTTCTGTGCTCATAGTCTTGCACCTTGATGTTTCGCAGCGATTTTTAAGCTCTGTTTCCAGAGGAACTCACCGGGTACTACCTGTCCTGGTGTACCCGGTGAGCCGGTTTTTATCTAGAGCTTGTCTGCTCCCTTCAGACCTATGTCAAACGACTCGAGGTAGGCATTTGGCTTGGTACCATCAAACGTTATGCCATCGATAAATTCGCTCTGCGGATCCCGGAAACCATCTTCCTTGGCAAAGTCAGGGAAGTCAGCGGCGGTCATCTTGCCTTCAGCGATCAGCTCTTTGGCGGCTTGCGCGTAGATGTCCGGGCGATAAACCTTTTTAGCTATATCGAAGTACCAGCTATCAGCTTTCTGGTCAGCAATCTGACCCCAGCGACGCATCTGGGTTAGGTACCAGACAGCATCCGAGTAGTAGGGATAAGTGGCGTAATAGCGGAAAAAGACGTTGAAGTCAGGAACCTCGCGCTTGTCGCCCTTTTCGTATTCAAAAGTACCAGTCATGGAGTTGGCGATAACGTCATAATCAGCACCCACGTAATTCGGCTGTGACAGGTATTTAACCGCTTCGGGACGATTGGCGTTGTTGTCTTCATCCAGCCACATGGCAGCGCGTAACAACGCCTTCACTACTCGAACCGTGGTATTCGGATACTTCTCTGTGAATGCCCGGGTCATGCCGAACACTTTTTCCGGGTTATCTTTCCAGATTTCATAGTCAGTAATGACCGGTACGCCGATACCCTTGAACACGGCTTGTTGGTTCCAGGGTTCTCCCACGCAATAACCGTAGATGGTGCCGGCTTCAAGCGTCGCCGGCATCTGGGGCGGTGGTGTCACGGAAAGCAAAGCATCAGCCTGCAGCTTGCCCGTGATATCGCCCTTATGCGGCGCATAGTAACCAGGGTGGATACCACCTGATGCCAGCCAGTAGCGTAGCTCGTAGTTATGCGTGGATACCGGGAACACCATGCCCATGTTGAACGGTTTGCCCTCTTCCTTGTATTTCTCGACAACCGGCTTCAGGTAATCCGCCTTGATCGGATGGACAGGTCGGCCATCAGCCATCTTGGGCACATTGGGTTTCATCTGTTCCCAGATCTCGTTGGATACCGTAATACCGTTACCGTTCAGGTCCATGGAAAACGGTGTAACGATATGTGCCTTGGTACCAAAGCCTATGGTTGCAGCGATAGGCTGACCGGCGAGCATGTGCGCACCATCAAGCTGCCCATCAATTACACCATCCAGCAGGACTTTCCAGTTGGCCTGGGCTTCGAGAGTGACATAGAGCCCCTCGTCTTCGAAGTAACCTTTTTCATAAGCGATGGCCAACGGCGCCATATCTGTAAGTTTGATGAAGCCAAATTTCAGATCTTCTTTTTCAGGCTCGCCCACTTCAGCGTAGCTGGCTCCCGGGACACCCAGCGTGAGGCCCATACCGATACTCAAGGCCAGCGTGGCGGTTGTCAGGAACCCGCGTCTGGGCTTATTGAGCTGCTTGTCTTTCATATTGACTCCATTTTCATTGCGCAAAATATTAAACAGGCGTCCCCAGCGTCAGCCCCGGGGCTGAGCTCATGGATGCCTTTGTCCAAATTCAGATTGTGTGTTTGTTGCAACCAGCAACTGCGCCATTACAGTCGAAGGCCATTGACCTGCTAGAGCAGAATGTGTGCCAAACTAATAACTTACTGGATAATAAGGAATATCTTATTTACTCATTACCTATCCGCTGCATAATGAGGCTGATTGCGCACAAGATTGGCGCAGCAAGACATCAGCACGACTATTTTGGTGCATCCTGTTTTTCAATCGGGTGTTACCCCGGCGAGCATGGAGAGTGGTTTTGTGTGACGCTTGACGAGCAGCGGATATCGCAAGTAAAAGAGCGGCCATCCATGGCCGCTACCTCGTAGATCTTACCCAGTAGTACCAGCGTACCCCTGTATACAGCGGATGCACCGACGCACGCGCCGATTTTCCGTCCCCTGCCGCGGGCGATTTCCAGTAGAACGCTAGGCTGCCTCGGCGGCTGCGGCTTTCATTGTGTCAGCCAGCACACCATATACGGCAGCCCAGGCTTCTTTTGTGTCCTCGGTAAAAGCCTCACCCAGACCAGCTCCCAGCGTCCACAGCAGGGCCGCGCCCACTGTATCGTAATGCTCATCTTTAACGCCGTAAGCGATGTGACGCGCACCGAGCTGCTGAACGGCCGGCACAATTTCATCCAGCCGATCGAGACCGTTCACCGCGGTGTTAATCATCTTCATCAGCTTTTTGCCCTGTTCTTCCATATCACCCTTGAATAAAGGCTTAATGTCAGGGTCCAGCTCAAACAGTTTTCCGTAAAACAATTCCGCCGCCTTATCCGAAATAGGCAGCACCTGTGCCCAGGACTCTTTAATCAGTCCCACTTGCTCGGGAGTCATATCATTTCCTCTTTA
>JBHPFC010000094.1:0-9616 GCA_042576405.1 Pseudomonadota bacterium
CGACCCTTTACGTCTCAATGACAGCGATATACAGCTCCGAGTTGAATGGTTGCGTACGGCAGGCAATGATGGCCGTGGGAGACGTGAACAGCGTCAAAGCCTGCTTGCCATGAGGGACAACTGGTTACGCCAGTTAGGGGCTGGAAAAGCCGTGTCAGACAGCGCTGACCTGGCGCAATGCGGCACGTTGCTGGCATTTGCCTATCCTGACCGGATTGCCCGGCGGCGCAAGGGGCAGGCCAACCGTTTCCTGCTGAGTAACGGTCGGGGTGCCCGTTTTCGCGACGCCGAACCGCTTGCCGCAAACGACTTTCTGGTGGCTGCACACCTTGATGGCGAACAGGAGGCCGTAATTTATCTGGCTGCGTCCGTCAGTCGAGACCAGTTGCAGGAACAGCACGCTGACTTGTTGCGAGAAAATGCCCTGATCTCCTGGGATGAAGATCAGGGTGCCGTGCTGACCCGACAACAACTGCGGCTTGGCAAACTGTTGCTGGATGACAGGCCATTGCAGGATGCTGACACAGAGGCCGTGCAACTCGCATTACTCGGTGGCATTCAAAGTCGAGGGCTGGACTGCTTGCCGTGGAATGATTCATCGCGCCAGTTGCAGCTTCGCGTCGGCTTCGTGAAGGCGCTGGCTCCGGATGACTGGCCGGATATCAGTGACGCTGCGCTCAGTGAGCATATGCATGACTGGTTGCTGCCTTTTCTTGGCGGCATGACGCGTCTTGCCCATCTCAAGCGACTGGATCTGCATGCTGCCTTGCTGGCGCAGTTGTCCTGGGAACAGCAGCAGCAGCTTGACCAAATGGCCCCGACCCATTTGCGCGTGCCCAGTGGTTCGAGGCTGCGACTGGACTACAGTGAAGGGCGGCCAGTACTTGCGGTGCGCCTGCAGGAAATGTTCGGACTTGCTGACACGCCGCGGATTGCCGGTGGCCGGGTGGCGGTTTTGCTGTACCTGTTATCTCCCGCGCGGCGCCCGGTACAGGTCACGCAAGATCTTGCCACTTTCTGGTCGGGTAGTTATCACGCGGTAAAAAAGGAGTTGAAAGGCCGTTACCCGAAACATCCATGGCCGGACGATCCATTGCAGGCATTACCGACAACACGTGTAAAGCCACGTAAACGATAATGAATAGGCGCACGCAGTCATGCCCGTCGCCAGATTTTATCGTATGATCAGGGTTTTACAGGGTCGTGTGGGCAACTTGAATTATGAGCAGCAATCCGGATTGCAATACTGTTGATGTAAGAATGATATGAATGCACAGATAGATCCGATTTTACCGGCGTTATACAGTTTTCGCAGATGCCCCTATGCGATGCGTTCGCGTCTGGCGTTGAAGTACAGCAGGATACAGGTCGAGCTGCGTGAAGTAGATCTGAAGGCTGTGCCCGATGAGCTACGCGCGCTGGTGCCTGATAATCCAACTGTGCCGGTACTGCAGTTGCCGGACGGTGGGGTCATCGATGAAAGCTGGGACATACTTTTGTGGGCGGTACGCGAACATGATCCGGACAGCTGGCTGGGTACAGACGAGTGCAACCTGGTGCTGGCCGAACAATGGATCGAAATGAATGATTTTTCATTTAAAACCGATCTGGATCACTACAAGTATCATGAGCGTTACCCTGAGCAAACCCAGCTTGAGTATCGGGCGGAAGCTGAAGAATTTATCCAGGACCTTGAAGACCAGTTACAGGAGACCCGGTTTCTCCTTGGCGATGGTCTGTCGATTGCAGACATCGGTGTGCTGCCTTTTATTCGCCAGTTTGCCTTTGTTGACAAGGACTGGTTTGACCAGGCGCCGTATCCGAAAGTGCAGGCCTGGCTGGCGGCTTTTCTGGAGTCTGACTTGTTCAACTCGGTGATGGAAAAGTATGCTGTGTGGAATGCTGGCGATGAGCCGGTGGTATTTGGCTAACGGTCAAGTATTATGTTGCGGCTTGTTGTCAATGGAGAGGCCGTTCTGGAATATCAGCCTCAGACGCGTCTACCGGGGCATGTAAGGGATTTCCTTGCACGTATGGATGCTGATATGGATGACGGGTTTTCGCTGGCGGGGCAGGTTGTGAGACAGCCGGATGACATGCAACGCGTGCACTTTGTTGCAATTCATTTGTTTCAGTCGTTCATGCGGGAGAACGAACGATTACGTGCCGCCAGCTGTGCGTGGCTGTGTCAACGCGCGCCGGAATTGCGCGAAGTGAAAGTGGAAGACTCCGAAGAAGAGGTCAGCCTGGAGCTGATAATGGATAAATAATGAATGAAAAACGTAAACATATCAGAACCGCATTCAGCGCAAATGTGAAGTTTATGCACGCCTCTGTAGGTGAGCTGGATCTCAAAATGCGCGATATGTCCGATGGTGGAGTCTTTCTGTTCAGTACCGACCTGGCAGATCTTCCGCTCGGCGAGATGGTGCAGATTCAGGCGCTGGACATCGAAGATGCCCCGCTGCTGAACGCCATTATAGTTAGACGTGAGACTGATGGCATTGGTCTGCAATTTATCGAGGAGTGATGCCGGAATGAAGTGGCTGGACCGAATCCCCTATACTTTGCTGCTGCCGGCAGCATTATTTCTGGCGCTTGCGCCTTTTACACCAGAGCCACACTTGTGGGAAAAGCTGAAAATGCTGGCTGCCGGTACCCTGGTCAGACCCATCGACATCTTTGATCTGCTACTGCATGGTACACCACTGACACTGTTAGTCCTGAAGTTGTTTCGCGGATCGCAACAGGCGCCTAATGGCTGACTCCGGCGCGCCACGTTCCAGCAACTTGCCGTAGCCTTCCTGCCAGCTGTCGAAGTGCTCGCGATCGGTGAGCATGTCCCTTACGGCAGTTGATCCGGGGTGCAGGCTTTCATGGGTTACAGGTTTAAATGAAAACACTTGCTGGCAACGGGTTACCCCGCTAATTACCATGTTGCTCTCTTCTGGCCGAGCAGAATAACTATCTATGTGGCAAATGCAGCGGAAAGAGTTGCAATCAGGCCGGATTGAACAGTACCAAATCGTGGCGGCTGACGGCTCGAAGATGAGCTATGCACAGGTTGTTGATTGCTGGGGAAGAGAGCCTGAATTCGCCAGCTTCTTTTCCGGGCAGCTCGCTTCCAGTGCCTTTGATGCCTTTTTATGGGAGACGCCGCCGGTGAGTCGTACGAGTATTCATCGTCCCTTTGAATGTGTGCTCATCGACAGTCCCCCGCTGGCACGCGCTGCGCCAGATGCGACAGCGTTTACCGAGCACTTTGCTGCAGGGTCCGGTCAGGTAATAGTCAGCTTCGATAACCTGGGCGGCGACGCGAGATTGATTTCACCCTGTCCGCTCGAGCCTGCTACCGCATGTACGCATCTGGCGGTGTTTCTGCGCGATGCGCCGGTGGCAGCGGTCGTGCAGTTATGGCAGCAGGTTTCTGTGGCCATTACCAATGCTTTGAATGACCAGCCGCTATGGGTGAGCAGCTGTGGTCTGGGCGTTTACTGGTTGCATGTCAGGCTGGACAGCTTTCCAAAATATTACCGGTACACGCCCTATCAATCGCCTGGTTGAGCATGCGAATGCACTCGACAAGCGTTGATCCGATCGAGCCGAGAAGTGGCAAGCGGTGTGCTGGTTGCTGCAGGGTTTTTTAAACGGACTGCTTCAGTAAGCCGAAGGAGGTCATGCTGGCCATCAGAATTAACCGGCCTGGTATCCTTGTTTGCAAGCCATGTAATCCGCCACCAGCGTATCTACTTTTTCCTGGTCAAACGGGCGGAGTCCGCTAAGCAGCATGGTTTTCTCGCCACGACCGATATCGGTGCCGTTACTCTTGACGCTAAAGCTGAGGCGCGCGTCGCCGCGTTTGCCCTGTATATTGAGTTCGGCATTCTGCAGTTCCAGTTCGGGCGTGACGAAATCCAGGCTATCCAGCGATATGCTCATGCTTTCATAGATAACCAGTGGCCGATCGGGATTGATCATCAACTTATGATCGGCCATGAGCGGCACCAGAATGTGTGGGAAGGTATGACCGGAGAACTGTACGTAACAACGAGTGAGTGCGTTGATCTGTTCAGTATTATGACTGGTATTACCGCTACGCTCCAGGCTGAGGTAGGCCTTCCCGGTTGTATCGGTTATATCGACTTGTGGCTCATCGCTATCAGGAAATACCAGCGGTGTACCGTCAGCGACCATACCCGAGAACTGTATGCGCATGCGCTGGCTCAGGCCGTAACGCTGCAACGACAGGGAAAATAACAAGTCGCCCGGAACACAGAAGCGCTTGGCGCTGACATCATGGATTGGATTGAAATCACCGGCGACGCTCTTGGCGAAGTCACTGGCCTGCTGGCGAGTGAAGACAATGTGGCCGTTATCCCGGGAATAATAGTTATCGAGTTGCATGTTCCGGTTTTCTATGTTGTCAGAAGGGTGTCCGCGCTGAAAAATGACTGCAGCGGCCGTTTAACGGGTGCTCGAAACTGATTTCACTGGCATGTAACAGTAAACGTGATGCTTTGTCGCGTGCATGTGGCGAAGCATACAGACTGTCTCCAAGGATGCAATGTCCCAGGGCCTGCATGTGGACGCGCAGCTGGTGACTACGGCCGGTTGCGGGCTGCAGTGCCAAACGAGTGGTATTGTCGTGGTGGTTATAGCGCAGTACGCTGAAGCGGGTGTGGCTGGGTTTGCCTGATTTGAAATCGACCTTCTGGCGAGGCCGGTTGGGCCAGTCGCAGATCAGCGGCAGGTCAATCTCTCCGCCCTGACTGTCGACATTTCCATCGACAACGGCGATGTAGTTTTTCTTCACCTGGCGCAGTTGGAACAGTTTGTTCAGCGCCCGTTGTGGAGATTTGCCAAGTGCCATAACCATAATTCCGGATGTCTCCATGTCCAGACGGTGGACACATTCCGCTTCTGGCCAGTGCTGACGTGCACGAGAGAGCAGTGAATCCTGCTTGTCAGCGCCCCGGCCGGGAACAGAGAGCAGGCCGCTGGGTTTGTCGATGACCAGCAAGGCTTCATCCTCAAAAATCACGTCGAGGCCGTTGTCGGGTGGCGGGCAGTAGTGGCTCAATGGGTGATCCGGGCGAGTTAAGGGGGCCAGTTTAGCGCTCCCGGCGGCGAGACTCCAGGCAGGCCATGTCTTGCGGTGCGCGACAAGTTACAATTACCGCCATGTTGCAACTCAGAAATGTCGCCCTGCGCCGCGGAACGCGACTGCTGTTCGATGCGGTCAGCCTGCAGGTTCATCCCGGACAGAAAGTAGGTGTGGCGGGGGCAAACGGCACTGGTAAATCCAGTTTGTTCGCTCTCCTGCGCGGTGAGTTGCACGTCGACAGCGGTGATGTCGATGTACCTGCGGACTGGCAGATAGCCAGCGTGACCCAGGAACTGGCCAGCAGTGAACAATCTGCCGTGGAATTCGCCATTGACGGCGATGTTGAACTGCGCCGGCTGCAACACCAACTGAGCGAGGCGGAGAGGCGAGGTGATGATGGTGTCGCCATCGCCGATCTGCACGGTCAGATAGAATCTGTGGATGGTTATACGGCACGCAGTCGTGCCGGGCGCCTGCTGCACGGTCTTGGCTTTAAGACCGAAGATCTGGACCGGCCCGTAAATGTATTTTCCGGGGGATGGCGCATGCGGCTCAATCTGGCGCAGGCATTAATGTGTCGCTCTGACCTGTTGCTGCTCGACGAGCCGACCAACCACCTGGATCTGGATGCAGTTATCTGGCTGGAAAACTGGTTACGTAGATACGCCGGTACCTTGCTGCTGATTTCCCATGATCGCGATTTTCTGGACAGTGTGGCCGGACAGATACTGCACATCGAGCAACAGGGTGTGAAGCTCTACAGTGGCAACTACACGGCATTTGAACGCGTACGCAGTGAGCGTCTGGCGAATCAGCAGGCCGAGCATCGCAAGCAGCAGCGGGAAGTGGCGCATATCCAGTCCTATATCGAGCGCTTTCGTGCCAAGGCCAGCAAGGCGAAACAGGCGCAGAGCCGCATCAAGGCGTTGCAGCGGATGCAGCAGATCGCACCGGCACATGTTGATTCACCTTTTCACTTCAGTCTGCGTGAGCCCGAGAAGCTGCCCCATGAATTACTGCAGCTGGATAAAGTGGGTATTGGCTATGAGGGCACAAGAATTCTTTCAGGGGTTCGCCTGTCATTATCGCCAGGCGACCGGATAGGGTTGCTCGGCCCGAACGGGGCGGGTAAATCAACACTCATCAAATTGCTCGCCGGTGTATTGCCGGCTGCCGATGGAGAAAGACGCCCGGCTCGTGACCTGAAGATCGGCTATTTTGCCCAGCACCAGGTCGAACAGTTGCATCCAGCCCATTCGCCTCTTGAGCATCTGCAGCAGCTCGATCCCCAGGCCAGGGAGCAGGAGTTAGCCGATTACCTGGGGGGGTTCGGATTTTCCGGTGAGCGTGCATCGATGCCGACAGCGCCGTTCTCCGGGGGGGAGAAATCGCGGCTGGCACTGGCTTTGCTCGTTTATCAACGGCCAAACCTGTTGCTGCTCGATGAGCCCACCAACCACCTGGATCTGGAGATGCGCCAGGCGCTCGCCCAGGCCTTGCAGGAGTTTTCCGGCGCCATGGTTCTGGTGTCGCACGACCGTCATTTACTCAGGGTAAGTTGTGATCAGTTGCTACTGGTGCATGATGGCAAGGTGGATGAGTTTCCGCTGTCGCTGGACGAATACCCGCAGTGGCTGGCAGAGCAGCAGCGTAGCCAGGAAGCACCAGTGACGCCGAACGGGATGCAGAATGTGGCTGCAATGCGCAAGCAACAGAAGCGCGATCAGGCCGAGATGCGCAAGCGCCAGCAGCCATTGCGGCAGCGAGTGGTGAAAGCAGAGACGGCGCTGGACAAGGCTCATGCAGAACAGGCGGCGTTGCAAGAGCAGCTCGCAGACAATGACGTTTATGCGGAGCACAACAAAGCGCTGCTTAAAGCGTTGCTCATCGAGAAGGCCGAGCTGGACTCGCATTGTGACCAGTTGGAACAGGACTGGATGGAAGCCAGCGAAGCACTTGAACAAATGCAGCAACAGCAGTGAAGCCGGGTGTTCCGGCCAATATCGCCATTCATGTACAGGCACTGAAGGAGCGGCCTCATGGCTGCGATTGTTGATTCCATCGGATTGCGGCGAAGGACGTCGCTCCTGCAGGGAGCCAATTAGGATCATGAATAGGTCGGATCCAGACTGCTGGGCGCCTATTAGAATTTCCCAAACGGCAATTTCCGACGGTCGTTTAGCCATTGTTTAATTTCGTGGCGGCTTGAAACGGATAAACAAAAGAATTTACTCTTACCTCAACTATCTTAGTAATTAGGATAAAACCCATGCAGTATTTGAACACGGAAATGATTCGAGCCACTGACCCGAACTATTTTCAGAACCAGAAGCCTTATCCTTGGATGAATCCACAAGACTCATTAACTAAGCAGGGATTCGAGGCACTTGTGGCGAACATGCCAGGTCTTTCCCTTTTCGAGGCGTTTTTCGACAAGAAGCGCAAGTACGGGCAGAAGAGCCATAATCGTTACGTGCTCGAGTACCAGGAAGGGCTTGTCCTGCCAGCACCCTGGCAGGCCTTTATCAACGAACTCCGAAGCGACCTGTATCGCAGATTCATAAAAGATCTGCTCGGACGGGGTCACATTCGTTTCCGGTTTCACTGGCACTACACGCCCAGCGGATGCGTTGTGTCTCCCCATTGCGATTCCATAAACAAGCTCGGTACGCACATCTTCTATATGAACTCAACGAACGACTGGGATCCGGCATGGGGAGGCCAGACCGTGATCCTCAATGATAATGGCCGATTGAACACAGAATCCAGCCCAAGTTTCGATGACTTTGACGAAGAGATCCCGGCTGAGACCATGGACAATAGAAGTCTTATCTTTGGCCGGAAGGGCAGCTCCTGGCATGGAGTGCACGAACTTCGATGCCCTGAGGGTGCATTCCGCAAGGTTTTCATTGTAGTGTTCCAGGATGTCAATCCTCGCAAAATACTTTTGAAACGTGCCAAGAGGCTGGTAAGAGGGCAGCCATTGATAAGCGAGAATGAAAAAAGAATGTACTGAGGCGTTCGCCCTGTCCGGTTGCAGTACGGATTATCCTTTGGCAAAAACTGGGCGGACCAACAGCATTTCTAAGTATTTTTTATCAGAGTTACTGCCGGGTAATCGCTGTATTTGAATGACCCATTAGAAAATTAACCTGTCGTTCTAAGGTCGGTTTGACAATGACGTGTTCTGGCCGTAAGTCGTCGTTTAGTGATAGCGAATATAAGAGGCTGATAAACTACCGGGAACGACCCGTTAATGACCTTGATTGCCTCTCTGTAGAAGTGGCGTCCTTCGCTGTGATCCGGCGGAATTAACAATCGCGGCCATGAGGCCGCTCCTGCAGGACCTGGACATGAATGGCTTACGGTTTTTCAATCGGTAGAGTAAATATCGGTAGTTTTTCTTTACTCATCTATCCGGCCTCGCAATGCTTTGGTGCGGCCGCGCCGGTTCTTGCTGTCGAGGCGTTTGCGTTTTGCATTCCGTGACGGTTTGGTGGCAATGCGCTTTTTCTGTATTGCTGTTACGCGCTCAATAATCTGATGTAGTCGCATTAAAGCGGCTGCGCGGTTTTTATCCTGGCTGCGATATTCGTTGGCCTTGATAACCAGTATGCCTTCCTTGTTGATGCGTTTGTCGGCATCGGCAAGCAAGCGTTCTTTTACATATTCAGGTAACGAGGATGCGCGGATGTTAAATCTCAGGTGAATTGCCGTGGCGACTTTGTTTACGTTTTGTCCGCCGGGTCCCGTTGCACGTATCGCAACGTATTCGATTTCGTGATCCGGGATTTTGATGGTGTGTTTGTTTGTGTGCATGGGTAAAAACAAAGAACCCCGCATCGCGGGGTTCTTTACAATCAACCAACCTTCTGGTTAATTAATTATTGCGGATGCACCTTTGCAGCCTGCAAGCCTTTCGGACCCTGTTCAACTTCGAACTCAACAGTCTGGCCTTCTGCCAGTGTCTTGAAGCCGTCACCCTGGATTGCGGAGAAGTGTACGAACACATCGTCGCCGCCGTCTGAAGGAGCAATAAAGCCGAAGCCTTTGGATTCGTTAAACCACTTAACGGTTCCTGTTGTCATGAAAATTACCTCAATCAAAATGTAAAAATTTGCGTGTTCAATTGCAGGTCGTTAAAGGTAAAGTTCAGGAGTTACCGAACGGTGCTTCTGATGTGACCTAAACGTGCAACCAAATTCCCTGTTACTACCAATCGGATCATACACAGCAGTGGGGTCCTTTGGATCAAGTAACACCTCCTAGTATATACAAATTTCAGAAAAAAACACCGTTCTGCCATTTGATTCTGCGTTCAGGTCGTACAGGCACGCGACCAGGTACTGCGCGGTCTTATAGACCAATGTGAACAGCACGCCCTGCGGGAAGCGCCTGAAATCATTGCCACTGCGGGAAAACAGGCCCGACAGGGCCTGGAAACAGAGTTACACCGGCTGCAGGCACTGGCCCGGCTGAATGCCAATGTGCGTAGCGAGGAAATCGATTTTT
>JBHPFC010000095.1:0-9579 GCA_042576405.1 Pseudomonadota bacterium
ATTCGAAATACTCAACGAGTCCCTGCAGGATGACGATCGCGATCTTGTGTTGCGCAAGCCGCAACTGGAAAGTGTGCGTGCCGAGCTGGCCCTTGCCAGAGCCAAGCTGGAACGGGCAAAACTCGATTTGCAGCGTACTCGCGTACGCGCACCTTTCAACGCCATTGTGGAGTCCAAGGCAGTGGATGTTGGCGCGCGTGTCACCACAAGCAATACGCTTGCTATCCTTGCCGGCACCGATGCCTGCTGGGTAGAAGTCAGCGTACCCGTTGGCGAGTTGAAGTGGATCACTATTCCGCGCGGCAATGCTGTGGCGGGTTCAAGGGTGCGTATCTCCAACCCGGTAGCATGGGGCGCAGATGCCTTCCGCGAGGGCCGGGTTATCCGTCTGGCCGGTGATCTTGAAATCGAAGGCCGCATGGCGCGCCTGATCGTGGAGGTGGACGATCCTTTCACCCTCAAGCCTGAAAACAGTGACAAGCCGGTTATGCTCATGGGCAGTTATGTGAGTGTGGGAATCGAGGGCCGGCCGCTGCAACAGGTGGCGACCATTGCGCGCGAGTATGTGCGCGACGGTGACCGGCTGTGGATTATGGGCGCCGACGCGACGCTCGAGATTCGCAAAGTCGACATCGTGTTCCGCGGGCACGACCAGGTCTTCGTTGCTGGCGGTGTCAGTGCCGGGGAACACCTGGTGATCACAGATCTTGCCGCGCCAGTCGCTGGCATGCCGCTGCGCAGGAAGAGCGAGACCGGCCAGTGAAGCCGGATACACAAGCCCCGGTCAATCCCGTGCTGCACGGCCCGATTGCGTGGATGGTGAACAACCGGGTTGCGCCGAATCTGCTGATGCTGGTGCTACTCGTCGGTGGCCTGTTCATGGCCGGTCAGATCAAAAAGGAAGTGTTTCCCGATTTCGCACTCGATGAGGTGCGCGTCAGCGTTGCCTATCCGGGTGCCAGCCCCGAAGAGGTCGAACAGGGCATCGTGCTGGCGGTGGAAGAGGCGATTGATGGCGTTGAGGGCATTGATGAAATCCGTTCTACCGCGAGTGAGGGACGGGGACTGGTGATTGCCGAACTGGTGGAAGGCGTTGACATACAAAAGGTCAACCAGGATATCAAGCAGGAGATCGACCGTATCACCACGTTCCCGGATGATGCCGAAGAGCCCGAGGTAAACCTCGCCATGCACCGGCGGCTGGTACAGGCCGTCGTGGTGCACGGTGCCGCGAGTGAATGGGTGTTGCGCGAGCTGGCCGAGCAACTGCGTGATCGCCTGTTGCAGCAAGCGGGGATTACCCAGGTCGACCTGGTTTCCGCGCGCGACTACGAAATTCGGGTGGAGGTCAGCCGTGAAACCCTGCGCCGCTATGGGCTGACACTGGAGGGCATTGCCAGGACCATCGACAACGCAGCCATAGAGATACCCGGCGGTAGCATCAAGACCAGCGGTGGCGAGATTCTGCTGCGCGTCAAGCAGCGCCGTGACTGGGCCGAGGGATTCGGCGAGATTCCGGTGATTACCTCGCGCGACGGTACCGTGCTGAGGCTGCGCGACATTGCACATGTGAGTGATGCCTTCGAGGATGTCGACCGGGTGCGCAGTTTTAACGGTGAGCCCGCCGTGAGCCTTGAGGTTTATCGGGTCGGTGAGCAGACGCCGCTGGGCATCGCTGAAGATGTCCGTGAGACGCTGAATGCCTTCGAAGCAGATCTGCCGCCCGGTATCCACACGGCGGTGAATATCGATCAGAGCAGGATCTACCAGCAGCGTCTGGAGCTGTTGACGCGCAACGGCCTCATCGGCCTGACGCTGGTGCTGGTGATGCTTGGCATATTCCTGGAAATCAAACTCGCATTCTGGGTGACCATCGGTATTCCAACCGCCTTTCTCGGCGCCATGCTGTTTCTGCCTGGCCTCGGGGTGTCCATCAACATGGTCTCCATGTTCGCATTTATCATTGCCCTGGGCATCGTCGTAGATGATGCGATTATCGCCGGTGAGAATATCTATGAATACCGGCAGCGGGGCATGGGTCCGATCGAAGCCTCAATCCGTGGCGCGCGCGATGTGGCTGTACCGATCAGTTACAGCATTTTGACCAACATCGTTGCCTTCATGCCGTTGTATTTCGTGCCGGGGATGGTCGGAAAAATATTTGTCATTTTCCCCTTTGTGGTCGGTAGTGTGTTCGTGATCTCCTGGGTCGAGGCGCTGTTCATTCTGCCTTCGCACCTGGCGCATTCCAAAAGCAATGGTCGTACGGTTGCCGGTGAGTGGCTGCACCAGCGCCAGCAGGCCTTCAGTCACCAGGTGCGGCACTTTATCCGCGATCGCTACGGACCCCTAGTCACTGTGTGTCTGCGCAATCGCTACCTGACTGTGGCTGCCGGCATTGCGATCCTGGTGGCGATGATCGGTTATGTCGCCAGCGGACGTATGGGGTTTGTGCTGATGCCGGCAACGGATTCAGACCGGGCCGTAGCCGAGGCGGTACTGCCTTATGGCAGCCCGCTACAAAACACCCTCGCGGTGCGTGATCAACTGTTGTCTGCGGCCGAAACCCTGGTGGAGGAAAATGGCGGTGACCGGCTGTCCAAGGGCATACTCGCTGTTGTCGATGCCAACAAGATCGATGCCAGAATATATCTGACAGACCCGGGGGTGCGTCCGCTCTCCACCGCGGAAGTTACCCGGCTGTGGCGCGAGCGGGTCGGCCAGCTCCCCGGCCTGGAGTCGCTCAAGTTTAAATCCAACCAGGGCGGGCCTGCCTCCGGGGCGGCGCTCACGGTCGAACTGAGTCACCGCGACGTGGATGTGCTCGACCAGGCCAGCAGCATCCTCGCCGGGGAATTGAGCGAATACGCCAACCTGAAGGATATTGACGACGGCTTTTCACCCGGCAAGCAGCAGCTCGATTTCAGGCTCCTGCCGGAGGGACGCAGTCTTGGCTTGACGGCGCGCGAGGTGGCGCGCCAGGTTCGCAGTGCTTTTTATGGCGCCGAGGCCTTGCGCCAGCAGCGCGGCCGTAACGAAATAAAGGTCATGGTCATGTTGCTTGCCTCGCAACGTGTCAGCGAATACGATATCGAGCAGTTGCTGATACATACGCCTGCCGGTGGCGATGTGCCGCTGCGGCAGGTGGCGGAGGTCGCACGCAGTCGCGCCTATACCAGCATTGAGCGGCGCGATGGCCGACGTACCGTGAATGTGACCGCCGACGTGGAACCCAGGCGGGCAACCAGCCAGGTGCTGGCCACCATGAAGGCCGATACGCTGCCACGGCTGGCACGTGATTACCCGGGGCTGAGCTATGACTTTGAAGGCCAGCAGGCGGATATGCGGGAGTCCATGGCCAGTCTCATGGGTGGTTTTGTGATTGCGATGATGGCGATCTATGCACTGCTGGCGATTCCGTTTCGCAGTTACATACAGCCCGTTATCGTCATGGCGGCGATTCCGTTTGGTCTGGTCGGTGCGGTTATCGGGCATATCATTATGGGTTACAGCCTGAGCATCATCAGCATGATGGGGCTGGTCGCGCTGGCCGGCGTGGTGGTTAACGATTCTCTGGTGATGATAGTTTACGCAAACAATCTGCGCCGTCAGGGCAGTAATGCCATCGATGCCATTCAGCAGGCCGGTATTCGCCGCTTTCGTCCTATCCTGCTGACCACCATCACCACGTTTGGTGGACTTGCACCGATGATCTTCGAAACCTCTCGTCAGGCCCGTTTCATGATCCCGATGGCGATATCGCTGGGTTACGGGATCCTGTTTGCAACCCTGATAACGCTGCTGCTTGTACCGAGCCTGTACCTGATTATTGAAGACCTGCGCGGCCGCTTGGGGATGAATCCGGATCAGACGGTTGCAGATCAGACTTAGACCAAAATGATGGCAACCTTTTGAACATCAGACCGACGCGGAAGCACACGCAGGCACAACCTGCAGATCTACTGGCTGTTGCGGGCTTGACAAAAAAGATGCCAGATCATCGCGCAATTCGACGAGCCGCTTCTCGAACCTTGCTCGCTGCTTGTCGGTGAGCGAGGTGGCGATGTTGTCCATCAGCTGGATGAATTCACTCCTGGCGATGTGCCAGGATTGGCTGGTTTCGGCAGATGTCCCGTCGCGTCGTACCCACCAGCCGTCGAGGTATTCTCGCAGTGTTTCTGTGTCGGCGTCGTTCGCGATCATAGCCAGCAGTGTGTCTGTGTGCTCTGAGCGATAGGCTAGCCATGCCGCGCTCAGATCGGGGATTTTCTGCAGCGCATCCTTAACCTGCTGTCGCTGGCTATCATTCAGTTTTCCCGTCCATTTCTCGATCCGCTCCGTGATCCTTTTCTGGCGGGCTGCATTCCTGCGCAGTGGATCCGGATCGAGGTAACGCTTGACGGCATCTTGCTGGCGCTGCGTCGTGTACTTTGCGAGGTGGCTGAGCTGGTCAGCATCAAGCTCCGCCAGCAAGGGGGCCGCGAGTTCTGCGGCAAGGCGGGCATGCCGCTGGTAGATCAGCAGGGCGCCGTCGACCAGGCACGCCGCGCCGAGCGAACCGTCCCTCTGCTTGACGACACGCCCGGCGAGATCAAGGTAGGCAATCACGAGGGGTAGTTCACTTTCACGGTGGTAACGCAAGGTGGCTTGCAGTAGCGGCTGCCAGTGGTCGCGTTGAGCCTCGCTGGTCCTGACGGTCTTCCAGGAATAATACTCCAGCAGCCGGTCGGAATTACGATAGGCCAGATCGGTACTGCTGCAGGCGGAACCGAGCAGGCTCAGTAGCGTAATGACGATGAAGCGTAGCATCAGCTGATCATCAGATGTGATAAACCGTGTGATCCCATTGGCAAGGGCTACGCGGTTATTATGCCGCGTTTATAGCCTGTCTGGCGAGATGGGCCTCCCGATCTTCCGAACCACCGATGTGATCACCATCGATAAACACCTGCGGAGCGGTGGACATATGATGTTGTGGGTGGCGCCGAACCCTCGCCTGAACGAAGGGCCAGAGCCCAATCGCCACCTGCTTAAAGCAAGCTACGGACTTCAACCCGGATTCTGTTAGTCGCCAGATTCGTATCCGTAACCCTGACCGCGTCCATAGCCGGGGCCGTTACCGGGACCGGGCCCGTAACCGCGCTCACCACGGTTGCCCATGCCAAAGCCGGAGCCGGAGCCACTTCCGTCACGAGGACCGCGCCCATATCCTGCACTGTTACCGGGACCGGGCCCGTAACCACGTTCACCACGGTTGCCCATGCCAAAGCCGGAGCCACTTCCGTCACGGGGACCGCGCCCGTAACCTGGGCTGTTACCGGGACCAGGCCCGTAACCGCGCTCACCACGGTTGCCCATGCCAAAGCCGGACCCACTTCCGTCACGAGGGCCGCTACCGTCCCGGGGGCCGCGTCCATAACCTGCATTGTTACCGGGACCAGGCCCGTAACCGCGCTCACCACGGTTGCCCATGCCAAAGCCGGAGCCACTTCCGTCACGAGGACCGCTACCATCCCGGGGGCCGCGCCCATAACCTGCACTGTTACCGGGGCCGGGCCCGTAGCCACGCTCACCACGGTTGCCCATGCCAACGCCGCTTCCGTCCCGGGGGCCGCCGCCATAACCCGGACCACCCCCATAGCCACGGCCGTCACCACCGCCTGGTCCATACGCGGAATCAGCACCTCTGGAACTGCCCATGCCCATCCCTCCCGCATCAACCGAGCCAAGGTACACAGACCCGGAAAGCGCCATCACTGCCAATATACTCATGCCTGGTGTTTTCATTATTTTATCTCCTGTGTTTTTTAGGTTTCTGCTATTCGGACAGTGTTTGATTGGAAGCAGCTCACACAGCCCTGAGGGTCATCATGCGCCAGTTTCACTGCGGGCACAAAGAGGTTTTAAGGGCAGGATGATATCTGCTTTTTACCATCGGGAGGTTGCTTGCATCAGCACCAGTCCCGCGTCTCTTCGGGAGTGATACTCCAGTGCTAATCACAATGGCAAGAAGCAGGCTATCTCCCTGCAGAGTTTCTTCTCGCTATTTCTACCAGCCCGATCAGAGCAAATACGACCACCCAAACGGCAATCGGCACTGCACTGATATCGCCGATGGTCAGGCTGGCCGCATAGACAGTATCGGTGCCGCCCGGTATTGCAGGAAGACGACCTTCTAATGGTTGACCCGCTGATACACTGGGTAGTGTTGTAACTAAAGCCAACAAGTAGGCATTAACGCTATCCCATAGATGCAACCCCATGACTAACTCTCCTCTGTGACGATTAAAAGACCTCCTGTTTTTTATCCCTCTAAAGCTAGAATACACTCATTAGAACCAAGGGATATTGACTCGCATCATGCTAAGACAGATTCTGGCAGTATTCCGCGCAAAATGACTGATTTTTGAGGTGCATGCGTGCAAATCTTTACCTGGTTGTTTTAGACGGCAACCACAGCCAACTTAATACGTTCAGTTTAAGCCGCAGTCATTTTCTGCCCTTTAGCCGCGGCTAATATTACCAATCGCTAAACGGGGGGCGTCCGTATACAACCGGACGTTTGGTTGTCAGTAATATTAGGGGTGTCCCGGGATGGCCTTGTACTTCATGTAAGTAGGTTTACTTATAGCATTTAAGTAGGTTTACTTGTTAGCATTTTACAGATAAGTATGGTTTCTGCTTCTAGTCAGCTCAATGTTGCTAGCAGTTTAGGTTCTGTAAAAAAGGAGATCTCGCGATGGCTGTTAAAAAGAAGACAACGAAGAAAAAAGTAGCAAAGAAAAAAGTAGCAAAGAAAAAAGTAGCCAAGAAAAAAGTAGCCAAGAAAAAAGTAGCCAAGAAAAAAGTAGCAAGGTAAACAGGTCGTTTGCCTGGCTAAGTAGGCAAGCGGATTCCTGGCACCAATAAAAGCACGGTTTTTAACGTCGATGTTGTTATAAGCCCCCGTTCTTAAGGGCGGGGGCTACTTCTTTTTTCTGGCGGCATTGCGCAGGAATAATTGGCCCCTTGTGGAGTGGCAATTATCGCCCAGACATCATGGAGTGAAACCAAAAGCTGAAATGTACGGAGCATCTGCGCCGGGTCCAAATAATATGTTTAGCTCAACGGAGATTACCGTATCCTCATCTTGTTTTGCGGCTTCAACCCATAAATTCCAACTGGATGAGTTGGTAGTTAGAAATTCGATATAACCACCAGTGTAAACAGAATCAGAACTTGTGTGATAAGTGCGCAGTTCTTCATTTGTTCCCAAGTCATTTGTCATTGCGCCTACATATAGAGTTGCGGGCATAATGTCAGTAAAAAATGTTCGGTATCCCTCGATAGTGTATTCTTTGTAATTCTTGGATTTTCTCACCGCACCTCTCGCATACCATAGATACTCCGCACCCCAGTAATAAATATCAGAGGAAAGGTAATAACGATCGTTGTTGTAAGAATTATTGAAAACCCTGCCGGTTTGTAGCGCAAAGGTTACAGGGTCATAGTTAATTTCTGTTTCGAATCCCAGCGTATCAGATACATCCTCTGATTCCTGGTCTTCAAAATCCGAGTCAAAGGTGTATTCTTCATGTGAATGTGATCCGACCAATCCTATCTTTACGAAGTCTGTCGCATCCCATAATAAATGCCCTCCGATCCCCGTAAAATTGTAATCGTCGTATCGTTCATACAGAAACTCTCCGACTATGGAATATTTGTCCAGAAATGTTTTGGAAGCAATATTATTGTTTCCGATTCTTTGGTCTTCATAATACTCTCCACCATACAGCTGGACCTCCCAGCCCATTAAGGAGTCTTCCGCCATGACAAGACAGGGGATGAATAAACAAAAATAAAGGCCCCTGATCAAGGTTTGAGTACACCTTGTATATCCCGATCGCAAGATAACCCTTAAAAAAGCTCTGATGATTCGTTTGTAATAAGCCTCAAGGAGCGGACTTTACCAAGGTCTGAAAAGGTGACTTTGTGGATATCCACGCCATATTTGCTTGCTTCATCCTGTATGGTTTTAAGAACTTCCTCTTCAATCAGGCTGCCACGCAAATCGCTGTATTTAACCGACGCAATGGTTTCTCTAATTGCTCCCAGCGTTAGATCATTAATTACATCTGCTGAATCCCATATATCAAGCAAGTAAGCCCTAACGTCAGAAATGTGGTACTTGACAATAGCTGATAATACTATTGTCAGGTCATCCTTGGTCGTAAGCGTTTGTGGTCGTAACGCCATAGTAGTAATTACAGTGGAAGTGATAATTGCGTTTTCAGCGAGAGGGTATTTCCATTGCAATCCTGGAGTTATTTCACGATTAAAATGGCCAAACCGTAAAATAACTCCACCTTCGAAATCTGATACCACAAGTAAAGGGCGCAGGATATTCCAAGATGCTGCGATAAAATCAAGAACACGTTCAAACATAGCAGCCCTTTCCTGATTGCTTATTGTATTTATGGTAATAGTTTAAGGCATTATTTCCACGTAGTCAGTACAAATTGTGGCGAGCACTTTTCAAAAACAAATTAATTTTCAATAGTTAAATGCTCGCTATTGGCAGCTAAACCGAGATCTTCAGGCCGTGTCGAGCAGGTTTTTCTACCGAAAGTCTGTTTCCGGCCGTTAGCTCAACCCGTCGATGCAACACAATCCACTTGGTACCTAAATGCTGTTTAGGGGAGGGGGTGTCCACCCCATTTGGTTTGGTCGATTTAAAGACCTGTACCGGAAAAAACAAGGTAAGCAGCCATGCCCGACCAGCTGAGCAGCAAGAGCAACCAAGGCAGCCAGTGCTGCCTGTAATGAACTTCGGTCTGGACGTGTTCTTCCTCGCCGCCCGATTCTTCATCAACAGGTTCGGACTGGTGATAATTGTGCGTAATTTCTTTGCCGGGATTAATGTCTTTCAGTGCGTATACTGTCAAGTCGTCGTAATAGGCGGCATTGGGGTTATCGCTGTGGTTGATATAGCGCATATCGGATTCCACCAGGATCCCCGTCTGATCGTTGACCCATAGTACGTAATCGCCATCACTTTCCGTATATTCGCCTTCGATTGTACCGATCTCTTCTCCGGCAGGAATAAACGTTTTGGCGAACAGGCCCTTGCCATGAATCTGGCTATCATCCACAAAAACTTTCGGATTCGACATACTGTTTCACACACTGGATTGATTTTGTCTAACTACTTACTGACCGTAGTGGGCTAACAGTATAATGCAGTATAAGGCGGCTGGATATTCCCATGAGATCCGTTAGCACCTATCCCGGTATTGTGTGTAACCGGGCAGGTATATTTTCGCCTGGATTAATGATCGTTCCCTTGAATGGCGTTGTCGCCACACCTCAGACCCGGGCAGCGGCAGTAACAGCAGATACTAGCCCCTGAGTCACCCAGAAACCTGGCTAACAAGCTGCTTATATGAGGCGGCCTCATCAGGGTCGCCGTTTTAACCTGAGTGAGAAATCACCGAAAGTGGTCGTTTAGGAATTTTCAATATTAGCGGCTGGTGAACTTCCTATAACCCAAAGCAATGGGATGGACTCCTCCTCCCCTAAACGGCATCCAGGTGCCAGACT
>JBHPFC010000096.1:0-9390 GCA_042576405.1 Pseudomonadota bacterium
GGCTCGATCGTTTGTCACATCGACTCGTTACATTCTGGACAAGTCACTGGCGGGCAATATGTATCTAAGAGCCCGCTACCTGCTTGAGCAGGTAGTCAAGCTGGATGAACGCGAATATGAGCGCTACAAGGTTCCGGTAAAGGAGTTATTCATTGGCTGATTTTCGGATAGGTGTTGTCGGTCTTCCTGGAAAATGGTCAACGGAAGTATTGGCAGATGCCGTCGAGGCTCACACCGGATTTCGGCTGGTCATTGATATGCAGGCCGTGTCTCTGGATCTTGCAAGTCAGACACTGATTTATGCGGGACAGGACATTTGTGATCTCGATGCCCTGATCATCAAGAAAATAGCCGGCGAGTATTCGCCCGCTACACTGGACCGTCTTGAACTGTTACGTGTTGCAGAGGCGAAAGGTGTCCGTGTGTTCAGTGGTGCGGAAAAGATCCTGCGCCTGATCGACCGCCTGAGTTGTACCGTATCGCTGCGGAACGCCGGCATCCCCATGCCGGAAACGGTGGTGACTGAAGACGTTGAAACGGCGTATAAAACTGTTGGTAACTATGGCGAAGCGGTCTTTAAGCCGCTTTATTCGACCAAGGCCCGCGGTATGTGTGTGATCAAGGCGGCTGATGGTGAAGCGCAGGTCAGAAAAGAGATCAGGAAATTTCAGAATGAAAATCAGATGATGTATATCCAGAAAAAGAAAGATTTAAAGGGGCAGGACTTCGGTATGGTATTTCTTGGTGGCGAGTATCTCGGAAGCTATGCGCGCGTTACCGGTGGCGATTCCTGGAATACGACTATCCACCATGGCGGTAAGTACATGCCTTACGAGGCAACACCCGAGCTGATCAAGCTGGGATATCGCGCACAGGTGCCCTTTAAAATGGATTTTACGACAGTTGACGTAGCCATCACCGAAGAGGGCCCGGTTATATTCGAAGTCTCGGCCTTTGGCGGGTTCCGTGGTGCAAAAGAGGGTATTGGCATCGATGCGGCAGGACGCTATGCCGATTACGTGATGGAAAGGCTTGGAGAAGCCCGGGGTGATTAAAAGTTCCGGGCAGGCAGCGAAGTTACTCAGGGCTGACCACGAGCTGGTTGATGATTTCCTGTACCTTGAACTGGGTGGCTTCTGTCTCGGTGTACGTTCCAACTCGGCAGCTTTTATCCGCAAGCTGGCAAAATATTTTGACCACGTAGTAGTTGATGCCTGTACCGCAGACGTTGTTATTGAAGCTTACGATATCGACGTGCTGGATCTGGATGTTAACTGGCAGGACTGGGCGCGAGAGCCGGGCAAGTCGGGCAAGAAGGATGCGTATTACGAACTGGATGACGGGCGCCTGTTGCTGAAAGTACGTACCGGCATGGTGTTTCTGCAGAGCTTGCAGGCGAGGATAGCGGCAGGCCCCTGCAGCAAGCTGGACAACCAGGTTATCAATTTCATTAATTCCCAGTACATGAACTGGTTGCAACAACATGACTGGTTGATATGCCACGCTTCAGGTCTGGACGTGGATGGCATAGGAATAGGTATGGCAGGGCTGTCAGGTGGTGGAAAGTCGACCCTGATGCTGGGTTTGATGGATCAACCGGATGTGCGCTATGTGACCAACGACCGGCTGTTTATACGTCGGGAAGAGGGCCAGGTGAAGGCCAGGGGTATCCCAAAGCTGCCGAGAATCAATCCAGGTACCATCGTACACAATCCGGCCCTGCATGGACTGATCGACGAATCGCGGCGCAATGAGCTGTTGGCCCTGCCGGAACAGGAGCTTTGGCACCTGGAAGAGAAACACGATGTGATGATTAACGAGATTTATGGTGAAGACCGTATCGAGGAGGAGATGTCGCTTCGCGGTTTTCTGGTTCTTAACTGGTCTCACGATTCGCAGCAGGCAACACATCTGGATGAGGTGGATCTTGAATCAAGGCAGGACTTGTTGCCGGCGATCATGAAATCACCCGGGCCGTTTATGCAGTTTAAGGATGGCTCGATGTACCAGGATTCCGAACAGCTTGATAGTCAGACATACATCGAGACCCTGCGCGGCGTAACGATACTTGAAGCCAGTGGCAGGGTGGATATTCCCCTGTTGCAGAAAGAACTAGCTCAGTGGGCCAGAGACAATTAGCGAAAGTAGTGAGGATATGACTTCGTGGCGCGTGAACTATTGATACTCAGGCATGGAAAATCGGACTGGAATGCTGATGCAGAAGATTTTGACAGGCCGTTAAAGAACAGGGGGAAGCGCGGTGCCCAGCGTATGGGTGTCTGGTTGTGGCAGCAGGGTCTGCGGCCGGATCTGATTATCAGTTCTCCGGCAGAGAGGGCCATCACCACGGCGCACAAGTGTTGCAAGAGCATGGGCATGATGGCGAGTGATGTTGTTGAGGATGAACGTGTCTATATGGCCTCGCTGGAGCAACTGCTGGAGGTTTTGAAAGATGCCCCGGCAGACGCGGAACGCATCATGCTGGTTGGACATAATCCGGGGCTTGAAGAGTTGCTGGAATATCTCGTCGCCGATGCTATCCCGCTACCGGATGACGGGAAGCTGCTACCAACGGCTACCCTGGCGCATCTGGCAATGCCGGATGACTGGCAAGCACCGGTTTCCGCGAGTGCGGCACTGGGAAGCATCGTGCGGTCCCGGGAGTTGCCTAACAAATTTCCCTGTCCTGCGCCCGATGGTGAGGATCTGAGAGACCGGCCTGCGTATTACTATACCCAGTCAGCCGTAATTCCCTATCGTGTTAATGATGACGGCCAGGCAGCATTTCTGTTGATTGGATCCAGCAAGAAAAACCACTGGGTGGTCCCCAAAGGTATCAAGGATCCAGGATTGACACCGCAGCAATCCGCTGCAAAGGAAGCCTGGGAAGAGGCTGGTATTCGGGGTGAAGTGTCTGACGAGCTGCTGGGGCATTACAAGGTTGAAAAATGGGGGGCGGAATGCGGTGTCGATGTCTATGCCATGCGTGTTAGCGAGATGGTCGATGAGGACACCTGGGAAGAAAACCATCGCCAGCGTCACTGGCTACCGGCAAAAAAGGCAGCGGCCAGTCTGAAACAGCCGGAACTGGGTAGCATGTTGCTGGACCTGGCAGCGCGGTTGAAGGGCTGATATGCCTGAACTTGTCGCAGCGCTGATTCGCCATGCCGAATATCAGCAATTAGCGAATACCCCGAGTGCTCACCAGCCGTTCCCTTTGACAAACAAGGGCAGGGAGCAGGCGCGGCAGGCCGCCAGCAATCTACAGCAGGAAGCCGGGAACTACGGCTGGGATATTGCCGGGGAACTGCACAGTTCACAGTTGCTGAGGGCGTGGGAGACAGCGAGTATCATTGCAGATCACCTGAAAGGAACGCATACGGTCAGCACCTTTGCCGAGCTGGCGGAACGTAGCGTGGGCTGTGCAGCCAACCTGACCATTCAACAGATCGAAACCGTCGTTGGCGAAGATCCACGATGTGACCCCTTGCCCAAAGACTGGAAATCCAACAGCCGGTTCTGTTTGCCTCTTCAGGGTGCTGAATCCCTGGTTCAGGCCGGTGAGCGAGTTGCCGGTCACCTGAAGATCGCCATGCAACAGCTTGCGGAGCAGGCTAGTGATGATACGGTCAGGGTGTTTGTCGGTCATGGTGCGGCGATTCGCCATGCCGCGTATTCACTGGGTATTCTGCGTTTCGAGGAGATTGCCCGATTGAGTATGTACCATGCGGAACCGGTGTATATCGAGTACAGAGAATCAGGCTGGGAACATCTGGCAGGCAAGTGGAAGGTTCGGGACCAGGCAATTGAGCTTGACTGATCATTGATGAAAAACCGAATCAACAAGTTAGTTCCTCATTATAAAGGACAGAAATGGATACAGCCCGAATTGCCTGTCAGGGTGCAGTCCTGGGTTGAAGGCAAAGGCAAATCGCTGCGCCAGAGAAGTTCGGGGCACAAGATTGCTCGTGCGCGGCTGTACAATATGGTTTCGGAGCATCAGTGGCGCTGGCCCAAACACCCGGTTTATTTCATAACCGATATCCATGCCGATGCCGATGCGCTGATCGCTTCGCTGGTAGCATCGGGATGCGTGCGCAAAACGGGAGCTTCAGACAGGGATTTTCGTTTGACGAAAGCCGCACATCACGGACGTTTTGTCATCGGTGGGGATTGCTTCGACAAGGGGCCGAGCAATCTTCGCCTTCTACGCACGCTTAATCGTCTTCACAAGCGGGGCGCGAATTTTCGGTTGCTGGCCGGGAATCATGATATCCGTGTCATGCTGGGTATGCGCAGTGTCGGTCAGTACCGTAACCAGAGTAACGAGCACTTTTTTCTGCGTATGGGCCCCAAGGCTGTGCCGCTGCTCCGTGAAATCTCGGAGCAGCGTCTGGATAAGGCAGCCTTGAAGCGTCTGCCTTCAAACAAACAGGTTAGAAAGCTCCTTTATCCCTCTGAACAATGGGTCGAGCGATTTCCTGATCTTGCCAGGGATTTTCTTTCAAGTGGCACGATCAAGCTTGAAATGGAGAGAATTAAAAAAAAGGTCGAGCGTTTCGAACACCAGTGTGAGTTATCAGGCCTGAGTATGAGGGAGGTTTACGCAGCTACCTTGCAATGGCAGAAAATGTTCCTCAAACCGGGCGGGGAGTTCTACTGGTTTTACAACCGTATGCGATTGTTTTATCGCCAGGGTTCATTCCTGTTCATTCATGCCGGACTCGATGATGAGGTGGCGAAAATGATTAAACACAAGGGTGTAAAACATGTGAACAAGCGCTTCAGAAAACAGTTGAAAGGAAACGACTTGTCTTTCTACCATGGTCCGATAGCGAACAGTATCCGAACCAAGTACCGTGCAGCGGATCACCAACTGACACACAAGGGTGCACGGTTTGCCCATGAGAGTGGTATACATGCCATTATTCACGGCCATCGCAATGTCTATCACGGTCAGCGTATCGTATTACGCAAGGACCTGGTCAATTTCCAGTGCGATACGACCATGGACAGTGGTTCACGCGTTCGGGAAGGTCTCAAAGGTGCGGGAGCCGGTGTGACAATCATTCGTCCAGAGAAGTTGGTTCTTGGTATCAGCAGTGATCACGAGTATATAAAAGTCTTTGAACCATCATCCCTATGTACACAAGAGAATAGATAATGAAAACAGGAAAGCTGAGCTTCAGACATGAATCCCTTCAGGATGCCAGGACAATAAAAGGTATTCTCAAGGCGCTCACAGACGGGTTGGCCAGTGGCAAACTCAGTTTCAGCGATGCTGATGACAGTATCGAGCTTAAACCCAGAGGGTTGATGAAGCTGAAGATCACCGCAACCCAGGAAGACACCATGAACCGCGTAAATATTCGTATCGCCTGGCAATCTGAAGAAAAAACCAGAACTAACAAGGTGGTTAAGGTGAAAAGTAAATAGTGGCTGGAAGCGGTGCTGGAGACGAAGTATAGTATTTACACATTACAACGCGTTATAAACATGAAAGTCGTTGCGTTTTACAATCTCAAGGGTGGTGTCGGAAAAACAGCTTCGGCAATCAACATCGCACACCTGGCCTCGCGCTCGCGGCTGCGCACGCTTTTATGGGACCTGGATCCACAGGGGGCCGCAAGCTGGTACCTGGGTTCCGATGATATGGATACCTTCAGTGCGAAGAAGGTGCTCAAACGCAAGGTAAGTCCTGCTGAGCTGGTGGTCCCTACTGCCTATGAGCGCCTCAGCCTGATTCCGGCTGACTTTTCCTATCGCGGCTTTGACCTGGATATAGACCGGTTCGTTGAAAAGGGTTCGGCGCTCACGCGGACCATCGACCCGTTTAGCGAGACATATTCACTGGTAGTGCTGGATTGTCCGCCAAGCCTGTCGCGGCTGGCGGAAGAGATTTTTGCTGTTGCCGACGCGATCTTTGTGCCTGTCATTCCCACACCGCTTTCTCTGCGAGCATTTCAGCAGGTGCGAGCGTTCATGAAAAAGAAAAAACTTGGTCACAAGCACCTGTATCCTTTTTATACCATGGTCGATATGCGCCGGAATCTTCACCGTAATCTGGTGGAAAACCCTCCTGCTGAGCTGCGGCGTTTGATGCTGCCGCATATTCCTTATTCATCGATGATCGAGAAGATGGGCGAAACCAGGGCTCCGGTGACTGCATTTGCCCCGGGTCATCCCGCTGCACAGGCCTATCAGCATTTATGGGAAGATATATTCTCCATCATTATCTAGCTCTCTGAATGAAAGAGTCGTTTGAAGCGCAGACGATTCGGTTTGCTGGAAAACCTTTCAAAACGCGACTCAAATTCATTTCTGACTCGCTCGGTACTCGTGTGCAAATGCTTTTGCAGGGCATCAAACGCACTCTGCGTGCCTGGCTGCATGACACCATCCTGCGTCATCTGCTCGGCATACTGCTTTAGTGTATGCGTCTGCACTTCCAGATCCTGAAATTCACCGAGATTATCCTGCAGGTCTTTCAGCTCACGAATCAGTCGCCGTATTTTATCCTCCGGATACAGCGATTGAAAAAATTCCATCAGGTAGCGCAGTTTCTTACAGGATTTGCGCAGTTCGTGCAGGTCCGTAGCCGGTGATGCCGGCGTGATAGCACTACCTTCCCGCAGCACGCGCCGGTACATCCGCCAGATTCGCCTGTGTGCGATTTCAACAATCGGCTTCAGGGCATCCTGCGCACCTGGATGCTTGGGCAGCGGCGATGTGAGGAAGCGTCGCCATTGGTCTTTTACCCGCAGGTATGCAGACGATTTCAGGTTGCCAGCCAGTTTCGTCTGTTCCTGCCGCTGTTGAACGGTCAGAAACTGCCGCAGCGGTTCCAGGTCATCACGCAGTGCCTTGGGCAGGGACTTTTTCAGGCTGTTGAATTCCAGCAGGTGGACATCCAGGTCCCGCGTCGGCGTAGTGATGTCGCCGAGCCAGGCAAAGTTTTTCGCAAAGCGGGCACGGCTTTGCTCCGGAAAAACAGATTTCATCTGGGTAAGGGCTGAACGTGTCCTCCGCACTGCAATCCTGAAGTCGTGCAGAAATTCGGTATCCAGGTTTTCAATGGTGCCTTGTTCATTGACTTCCATGGTGTCCAGAAGCACCAGCAGGATATTCCGCATGGCCGCATCAGCGCGCATATCTGCATCCAGGGGAACAGCAAGTTTGCCGGAATATGTCGCGGCCTGTTTACCCTGGCTGGCAAGCGCTATATCCAGCAATGATTGTTCATCACACTGCAGGCCCCACTGGTTCTCAATGTGTCTCGCCAGCCTGGCTGCGGTCTTTGCGTGCTTTTGCAAAGGTTGCAGGCGGATTTCCTTGCGCATTCCAACCGGCTTGCCCGCGGAGTTGATAATGTTATGTTCTGACAGGACCAGAAAAACAAGTGACTTTAGATTCTTGTTGACCACACGCAGGCGCTGACTATGGGTTTCAATAGTGGCTACGGGCAGCATGGCGCGTGGCCCGAATCGCTTCACGAGCATTTGTCTCATGCGGCTTCGGGGCAGCTCCGCGGGAAACCTGGGAGGAGTGGAGTCGAGGGACACCTGTTCGACGATCGGGCCGTTTTTACAGGTACGCAGCAGCAGGCTTGAAGCGGGCGAGTTTTCGTGCCATTCAAGTGTTTCTCCCGCCTGGTAACACAGCCAGTCAAAGCTGTCGTAATAGTGCACCTGCCGGTGTTGCGGCGCATCGACGTTGATTATTTCGAAGGGCAGTCCGGTCTCCAGCTGTTCCTGCCATTGTTGCAAACTGCAGGATTCGGGGAGTGGAAATATTGTATCTACCAACATGATGGAAGGATGCCCTTTCTCTGACGATCGGTCGAAAAGTATTCTGTCAGGGATAGATTCACTGGCTCCACTTGCTATACGGTAATTTTGCCAGTGAAACGTTGTAATAGCGGCGGTCGTCGGAAACCTCCTTGCCAATCCATTGTGGTAATTCTACCTGGTCTGATTCGTTATCAAGTTCTATTTCGGCGAGGACCAGTCCTTCGTTGTCACCATGAAACTCGTCGACTTCCCACAGATGTCCATTTATCGCAACAAAGTAACGGGTCTTGGTAATGATGGCGGGCAAGCAAAGTGACAGCAGCTTTCTGGCATCATCTTCGGGGATCGGGTACTCGAACTCCTGTCTGGAAATTCCCTGGCTCATACCCTTGATAGTCAGAAAAGCCTCATCACCGGCGATTCGCACGCGTACGCTGCGCTCCGGGTCCTGTGAAAGATAGCCCTGGCTGAAGTCCTTGCTGGGAGCACCTTCCTTCCAGTCGGTACCCGTAACAAGAAATTTACGCTCTATTTCGATTGGCATTTTTTGGTACTGGTTATTGCCGGGATATTCTGTGGAGCATAGAACGGTCATTAATCAGGTTCAAGGGCCGTGTATGTGCTTAATTGGCGTAGTCTTTCTGGATGATCACTGATTGAGCGGTTGTGGCCGTGACAATAATTTTTTAGACCGTTGCAAGGGAAAGGCATAGAATTCATTGTATATGATATCAATATCAACCAGTTCGGTGAGAAGCGCAGTGAGCTGCCGGGGTAGTTACCAGAGGGGAGAGACACATGTTCGAATCAGCAAAGATACAGCATGATATCGACAAGGCCAGTTTTGAAGAACAGGTGCCGCAGCTACGTACTGATCTTCTGGATGCCCAGTTCGATCTTGCCGAGGCAAAGAATTTCTCCGTCATACTGGTGTTTGCGGGTATGGAAGGTACCGGTGTTATCGATGCGCTGACCGGCGCCAATACTGTGCTAGATACCCGGCACCTCAACACGTACGCGTTTGATGCAGAGACCGAAGAGGAGGCCGAGAGGCCGCGAATGTGGCGTTTCTGGCGGACTCTTCCGCCACGGGGAGAAATGAGCATCTACGCGGGTTCATGGTACGGAGCGCCGCTGACCGACCGAATTCTGGGACGTTCCAGTAACGCTGACTTCGAACAGGAACTGCAGGCGATTAATCGATTTGAAACAATGCTTGCCGAGGAAGGGGCGCTGATCCTGAAGTTCTGGCTGCATATCAGCAAGGCAGAACAGGTGAAACGCCTGAAGAAAATGAAAGGCAGCGCGCGCACCCGTTGGCGCATCGAGGAGTCACCCTGGGGCGGGTCTGATCGATACAAAAAGGTCAAGGACTCGGCTGAGGAGATGATGCGCATAACCAGTACCGAGCACGCGCCCTGGATTTCGCTGAATACGGAAAATCCGTATTACCGTGGATTGTTCCTTGGAAAAACCATACAGAATGCTATTCGTGAACGCCTGTCACAGGCAGATGACAAACCGCTTGTCACCGCGCCAGTGGAACTGCCCGATATTGACGGGCGTACTGTACTGACAGATCTTGATCTGTCACTTCAAC
>JBHPFC010000097.1:0-9111 GCA_042576405.1 Pseudomonadota bacterium
CACTCCATCTTTCTGGATAAAGATAAAGTGTTGCGCTCACCGATTGAACCCACCATCAGAATCCTGCCATTCAAATTCCGAGGAGTGCCACAGCCTGGCGTTATTGCGTACGAGGAAGTTCGGCGAGGAGCGATCATTCAGAATGTTAAAGCTGTGGAGGGTGACCCGCACAAGCATAGAGGGCAAATTCAATGGCGTCTGACACCATTGATCGGGCCCCATTGATCGCTGACTGGCCGCCTTGGTAGCGCTGGCGAAGCTGTCAAGAAGCGTGTGGGATTGCCGAAACAAGGAGGATGCAGAATTCTCTTCTTCGCACCTTCCTGATAGGTGGCATCGTCTTTCTGGCACTTTTGGCGGTAGTGAACATACTGTTTGCGCTGCTGCTGGGAGGTCTGCCCAATGGCGTCCAGCTTCAGGCCACCTCGAACCTGGCCTTTTTGCAGATCCTCTGGCAGGACAATCACTGGGAGACGGTCAAGCTGGTGCTGATAGACAAGCCGCTGGTGGTCATTGAACAACTTCACCACGGAACAGGGCTTCAGGTGTGGGGCATGTTCTACTATGCGGGCACCGTGTTGGTGTACCTGCTGGTCTCCGCTTTTACCGCCTTGCATTGGAGCACTTTGATGAACAGCTCCGCCAAACAACGCGTACTGTTCACCGCCGGGGTAGTAACCGTGTTGATCGGCGTAACCTGCTTGCGGCTCGCCGCGTGTTGTACCAGCAGCCCCGGCTGGGTACTGGATACCTGGTTGCTGGCTAAAGTGTATACACCGAATCTGGGTGCGGTGAACTGGATGCTGGTCTATGAGTCTATAAAACCCTGGCTGCCAATGTTGCAAACGGGTGTAATAGTGGGCGGGGTGGCGATGCTATACCGGTGGCGTCTAAGCGCAAGGTCGCCAGTCGTTTAATACCCTCCTTGCATGGCTCTGGAAGGTCCGCGCTGTAGCCTCTGTATGGGAACGAGCCCGTACTTTTAAGCAGCTCATCTATTTGAGGCTTAGCTTTATCTGATCCACCAGTGCTGCGCACGCCTTACCACACGCTTTGCACTCGATGTGCTCCTTGTGTTTCATGCACTCCTTCTCACAGTCCTCGCAGACTTGTTCGCAAACACTGGCATATGCCGTTACATACTCCGAGTTCGACGCCAACAGATAAGAAAACGCACCACAGATGGACTGCATCTCATGTACTTTAGCGGCACAGTCTGCCAGCTCCAGATCCCCTTCCTGAAAGGATACGAGGCAATGTGCAATACAGCGCTGGCCTGTATAGAGGCATTCGTTGGTTGCGTTGAGCACATCCGAGAACTGTGCCGTATGCTTGCTGTGGTCGTGTCCCGGCATGGCGGAAACGGCATTTCCAGCGTAGGCCGCCGCCGCAGCCGCGCCCATGCCCAGCAACATGTCACGACGGCTTATGCCAGGGTTTGATTTCTCATGATGCTGTGATGTTGGATCGGGATTAGACATAGCCATCTTACTCCTCTGTTGCGAAATTTGTGGAGGTGCCTCCTCACCCATAATATTAGACGACAAATCCATGCCGTGAAGCATGCGTGTCTGTTGCCTATGCATCGCGCGACAATGTCCTTTTAGGTGTTGTTAATATTAGGAACGGCTAACAGTCCAGTTCCGACTGCGGGGTCAACTGATCGACGCAACACAGGCCGCACCCTCTTCTGCTGTTATTCTTGCCTTCCAAACCGAGGCAAAAAGATATTGCCATGCAGATTCTCACCCACCAACCATGTGCATTCCCTGGCCCCTGGTTCGAGTCCCGGCGGGCCCACCACACTCCTTATTCGTTGGATACGATCAAATTGAGCCACTGCGCTCGATGATCTCGCGGTAATAGCTGTTCTGTTCCTGCTGACTGTCACCACCGCCGAAAATCAACGCGCCCGAGCTGTAGGTACTACCGTAGGTAGCGGCCAGGTTGACTGTCTGTGCCAGGCCATCAATAAACTGGTGATCGGAAAGCACTGAAAGCGGGTGGATGTAGGCACTCCAGAGTACCCCCTTGGCGACCGAATAACGCGCATCCAGGGCAGAGTCAAAATTCGCCTGCATCAGCCTGCGCAATGTGCTGTGATCAATATCACCCATCTTGGCCACGGGCACGATAATACGCATACGGTCGGCGTCTTCATCGGTGATAACGGTAACCTGGAAGTTATCCATGGTGAACTGCCAGTAGCCCGCCCGCCCCTCGGGCTTCTCTGCCAGGCCCTGAATGATTGCCTCCAGACGCTGATTATCCATCTTTCCCTCTGTCTGATTACTCTCGGCTTTATTCTCAGCCCATGCATTCAGACTGATGCATGTAAGAAATATAATGCGTAGCAATAGACTCATAATAATCCCCCCTGAAAGGAATCCGCTGTGAGTTCCCGATGCGCCTAAGGTGAACAGCTTGCGACTTTTCTATGGCCCCATGGCGATGTGGAACGTAATGGAAGGCTCAGGCAGCTGGTCTATCGGACCGTAACCAGGCCTCTTTGCGACAGGCGATTATCCACCCCGTTGATTGGCGTGTTTGATTACTTTTGCACGCACTTTCTTGCAGGAACGTTTATCGATCAGCTTTATACACTGATCGCAGGCGTTACCAAGGTAAAACTGCGCGGCGGATACGGCGATGGGTTTAAGCGGCAACGGTTTGCGGTGGCCCATATTGGCCAGACGCTCAGTCAATGACGGCATGGTGCCTTTGGGGTTACTGCGTTTAGCTGCAACACGCTTCAACAGCATGGCTATTTCTTCAGCCTCCAGACCGCCCTGAAACAGCTCCGCCATACGGGCATGCGGCATTGTTTCCGGATTCATCGACGATTTCGCAGCTTCGACAACTTCCGGCCAGAACGTGTGCTTCAGGTAGTCATCAATCATGGCCTGGCCACTGATAGCGCGCACCGCGTCACGATCATTGATGGCCTGAATGGCATAAAGATCTGCTCTCAGTTCACTCCAGCGAACGGCCCCCAGTGACAGCGAGCGGTAACGCGGTACGTACCAGGTGAAGAACGAGCACAGCGGCCGCGCCAGCCAGGACTGGCGAGCACTGCAATGACTCTGGTATTGAACCCAAATGTCACGCAGATAATAGAGCCAGCTGTTGATGCGATTTTGCCTGCCCGCCAGCTGGCCGACGCGGCGCGCGATAAGCGCATGCACGTCCATAGGTGACATCGTCAGCAGCAGCGGCAGACCGATAACCAGCGTATGGCTAGTGGTAAAGGAAAAACCGCTACGGGGCGTTTTAACAATGCTCACATCAAAGCGATCTCGCAGTACCACCCGGTCGATTCGCGGATTTCCATACAGGTCACCGAGTTCATTCAACAGTTCAAACAGACGGGCAAAGCGGCGCTGATCCAGTTCCAGCCCGGAGGGTAGTGGAAAACGCATAGTCGCGATGGTTAAGGTTCCGGCGCCGCCCAGCAGCAGCAGCAGCAGCTGGATGACGACACTGAACCATTGCAATGGTGTTACAGCAGATGGTAATGAAAAATACAGCGCCGCTGGCATAGTCACCAACAAGGCTGGAAACAGGAACAGAAACAGGTAGCCGCCCGCCGCTGCCAGCAGCGTCAACAGCAGATAGGAATTGGGGTGGTAACGAGAAAGCCTCAGCGCGCCGCGACGATTGAAAGGATTGATATAGCTGTCGAAGATCGCCAGTTTCTTGCGTAGCACCAGGAGCATCTGACCAGTTCCGCTTCGGTTATTCGTATTACTGTTTAGCGGCAGTTTTCCCCAAAACAGAACAGGAAAAACCACTTAAATATCAGGCCCGCAAATGCCCCTTCCGCCTTAATCGCAGCAAAACCTGTCTGCAGCGGCGTTGGGGAAATGAAAAAGCGCCAAAGCCGGGGTTTTATTGAAGAATCGATATTGTATAGCTACTATTTCCCACGTCACTTTAATGCTATAACTCGTTGATATCCTGACTGGGGAGCACTCTGAATGAGCAACGAAAGTCCACAAATAAAAGATGACCCAATGTACCGCCTGTTACGCGAGGGAGCCACGGAGGAATTCAATACGCGCCGCGCCGCGGGCGAGAGCTGCGATCTGACGGGCTGCGATTTTCGCACCCTGGATCTACGCAAGCTGAATGCAAAAGGCCTGGATTTGCGTGACTGCTACTTCAGACAAACAGATTTACGTGGCGTCGATTTATCGGAGGCCAACCTGGAAGGCGCCAGTATCAACGCCGCTAAAATTTCCGGCGCCTATTTTCCAAAACAGCTCAGCGCCGATGAGCTCAACCTGTCGTTGACCCACGGTACGCGCATGCGTTACCGCTGATAGTCCGCGAGCAAGTTAACGTAGCTTGCATACCAGAAGATTGAGTCACCCAGTTGGGCATGCACCGCCAGCAGGTGCTGTTGCAGTTGTCTCTGAACAGCTTTGTCGCGCTGCAAGTCGGAGTGCTCTGCGGAGATTCGGCTGATGGCTGCTGTCGCAGAAGGCAAAGAACTGTCCTGCGTCGCCAGGCTTCCCTCCAGCATGGGTATCAACGGTGTATCGCTGTTTCTCCAGCGACCATCAATGTAGTAGCGCTGCCAGGCTATACGCACCAGCTGCGCTACCTTTGACTGCAAAGACTTCCAGCCTTCGGATTTCTGCTGACTCCAGTCCCACAAACCCTGTGCAACCAGCGCGTAGTCCTCGAGGCTGGCCTCAGCAGCCAGTTTATTGCTCTGGTGTGCACGGAGTAACCGCCTGCCATCCCACAATGTATTGACCAGATAGTCGGAGAGCTGTTGCGCCCGTTCTGCGTAGACTGCATCGCCTGTGAGCTGGTAAGCCGACGCAAGTGCACTCAGTGCCAGACCATTCCAGGCGGCTAACACCTTATCATCAGCCGGTAGTGTTCGGCCTGCACGGCTGGCAAGCATTTTTTTACGCGCACTTTCCAGCACTCTGCGTAACCTGTCCTGCTTCCATTGCAACTCCTTTGCTATGGTCTTTATATCTCCTTGCCAGCGCGGCAGCTGCCCGAATTCAGTCTCGGGCACATGCTGGTCAAACCAGGCTGCCTTAACGGCTTTAAGCGCTTCATCATCCAGTAATTCGCCCAGCTGTTGCTGGCTCCAGAGATAATAAAAACCTTCACGTCCCAAATCGTCGACCGCTGAAAAGCTGCTGATAAACCCACCGTCCGCCTGCGACATATCACGCATCATGAAATTGACAGTTTCGATACCGATGTTGCGATATCGCTCATCGCTAAACTGTTGTCCGGCTTTTATGTACAGTACAGCGAGCTGGGCATTGTCGTAGAGCATTTTCTCGTAGTGCGGCGTCTGCCAATCAGGATTAGTGGTGTAACGGAAAAAGCCGCCTCCCAGATTATCGTGCAGACCCTGGCCTGCCATGTTATCCAGCGTCAAACGGATAAATTCAGCAGGCAAGTCTTTGTCGCCATGCTGATCCAGGAATACCAGAGCCCGCAACTGCGAAACCATGGGGAACTTGTTTTGCTGCCCGAAACCACCCGATAGTTCATCCTTTAGCTGGCCGGTCTGGGCGAGCATTTTTTCCGCAATTGACCCACTGAAGATTTGCTGCTGCTCGTTACTCTCGCCCAACTGGCGCCATTCCTCTAATGCTGCTTGCGCTGTACTTCTCAGTTCGGACTCACCCTCATCCCAATGCTTGTGCAGCTCCTGCAGCAGCAAGGTAAAGCGCTCGGTCGGCACGTAGGTCATCCCCAGCATTGGGTAACCGTCCGGCGTCAAAAATACATTGAGCGGCCAGCCTGCTTGCCCCTGGGTCAATTCAACAAACTCGATAAGGTGTGCGTCCAGCGCAGGGTTCAGCTCACGATCCACTTTTATCGGAATAAAATAGCGGTTCAGCAAACTGGCAACAGCCTCGTCCTGGTAACTTTCACGCTGCATGACATGACACCAGTGACAGGAAAAATAACCGATAGATATAAACAACGGGCGATTGAGGCGCTGCGCCTTTTGCAAGGCTTCCGCACCCCAGAGCTGCCAATGCACCGGGTCGTTACCGTGCATGGCGAGGTACGGAGCGGGATGTTTTTGTAGTTGATTACCCAGACTGCTATCGGCTGCCCCTGCATGTCGGACCAACAGCAACGGACACATTAACAGGAAGCATAGGATGCACCGGGCGGCCATCGGGGATCAGCTGTCGGGCGTCTGCGGACGCTCTTCTTCTTCCATTCGATCGAGCTCTTGCTCCAGTTCTTCGTCAGTGGGCGGCTCGTAATCCTGATGGCCGCTGCCATTGGCATCTTCCGGATTCTTCGGTACGAAGCGCTCACCCAAAAAGACACCGACCTCGAATAACAGCCACATCGGCAATGCCAACAGGGTCTGCGAAATAATATCCGGCGGCGTCAACATCATGCCAATCACAAACGCGCCGACAACAACGTAGGCACGCTTCTCCCTCATGGACTGCGGTGACACCACACCGCTCCAGATCAAAAGCACGACAGCAATCGGCACCTCGAAGGCGATACCAAAAGCAAAGAACATGGTCAGCACGAAATCAAGATACCGAGTGATGTCGGTCATGACCTCGACGCCCTCTGGAGCCGTCTGGGTCAGAAATCCGAACACCAGCGGGAATACCACGAAGTAGGCAAACGCAGCACCAACATAGAACAGCAACGTACTTGATACCAGCAGAGGCACCACACGCTTGCGTTCATGCAGGTAGAGTCCCGGAGCAATGAATGCCCACGCCTGGTAGAGAATAACCGGCATGGCAGCAAAAATGGCAATCACCAGCGCCAGCTTGAAGGGCGTAAAGAAGGGTGAAGCGACGTCTATCGCCACCATGGAACTGCCTTCGGGCAAGTGCACAGTGAGCGGTCCGGCCAATTGCGTAAACAACCAGTTGGCGAACGGTGTTAGCGCCAGAAATATTACGATAACAACCAGCACCACGCGCAGCAGTCGATCGCGCAACTCAATCAGGTGGGAAACGAACGGCTGCTCATCACTCGCATCCGGCGGTGTTTGATTATCCGTTTGTGTCATGCTGTTTATCAGCCGCTGACTCGGCGGAATGCTGCTCCGTCTTTACCGGAGACTCTGTCGGCGGCTCAATACTTTGTTTGGTTTCTTCGATGATATCGTAGAGACTTTCTGACTGGGCCTGCCTGGCCAATGTCTTCTTTAACTCTTCGGCTGCCAGTTCACGATCAATATCGGATTTTACAGAAGCAACAAAACGTCGCCCACGTCCGAGCCACATACCAGCGGTACGCGCCACTTTGGGCAAACGCTCCGGCCCGATGACCAACAAGGCCACTACTCCAATAATTGCCAGTTCCCAAAAGCCGATATCGAACATTGCAGATCAGCACACCGGCTCAGACTTTGTCTTGTTTCTTGGAGGTAACTTCACCATCGATGACGTTGCCCTTGCCCTGATCTTCAATCTTGTCGCCATTTTTTGAGGCGTCACCCTCTTCTTTCATTGCCTGGCGAAAGCCCTTGATTGCACCGCCCAGATCACCACCGACGTTGCGCAAACGCTTGGCGCCAAACAACACCAGCACAATAGCGAGAATAATCAACAGTTGCCAAATACTGATACCCATAACCTGTTTCTCCCGGATAGCTTTGCTGTGGAAAAGGTCAGTCGCTTTTGCGCGCGGCCTTTTCTTCCAGACCTGACAGACCAAAACGGCGCTGCAGCTCTTCAAGTACCTTTTCCGGACCCACACCCTGGTGAGCCAGTAATACCAGGGTATGAAACCATAGATCTGCGGTTTCATACACCAGTTGTTGCGTATCACCGCCCTTTGCGGCGATAACCGTTTCGGTGGCTTCCTCGCCAACCTTCTTCAATATAGTGTCCAGTCCCTTGTGATACAGGCTGGCCACATACGAGGAGTCCGGATCCGCCTGTTTACGCGCTTCCAGCACGTCGGCGATTTGCTGTAATACCTTATCGGTCATTTCAGTGTTTTCCGTACATTTCCGCCGGATCTTTCAGCACCGGCTCAACTGTTTTCCACTCGCCGCCTTCAAGACGCTGAAAAAAGCAACTGCGCCTGCCGGTATGACAGGCAATACCGCCGATTTGTTCTACCTGCAGCACGATCACATCGTTATCACAGTCCAGACGAATTTCCTTGACCCGCTGCTGATTTCCCGACTCTTCGCCCTTGTGCCAGAGCTTTCCCCGTGAGCGTGACCAATAAACCGCATAATCGCCGTCAGCCGTGAGTTGCAAGGCCTCACGGTTCATCCAGGCCATCATCAAAACCCGTCCATCGTCGGCATCCTGTGCAATGACGGGCACCAGGCCATCGTCATTCCATTTAACAGCATCCAGCCAGCGGGGATCCATCGCTACAACCTCACCTCGATACCACGGCTGGCCATATGTTGCTTGGCCTGTTCAATACTGTATTCACCAAAGTGGAAAATACTCGCCGCGAGTACCGCATCAGCCTCACCTTCGAGCACGCCATCGGCCAGATGATCGAGATTGCCGACACCGCCGGAGGCGATCACCGGAACATCAACAGCCTCGCAAACAGTGCGCGTCAGCGCCAGGTCAAATCCATTCCTGGTACCGTCACGATCCATACTGGTCAGCAGTATTTCACCTGCACCGTAAGCGACCATCTTCTCCGCCCACTCGACAGCGTTAATACCGGTAGGCTTGCGCCCACCGTGGGTGAAAATTTCCCAGCGCGGCTGCCCGTCGGTTGAGCCATCGGCAACCTGTTTGGCATCAATAGCCACGACAATACATTGCGACCCGAACTTGTCCGCCGCATCGCGCACAAACTCCGGATTGAAAACAGCAGCTGTATTAATAGCGACCTTGTCGGCGCCGGCATTAAGCATACGCCGGATATCAGGCAGCTCGCGGATACCCCCACCCACAGTCAGCGGAATAAACACTTCACCTGCGACCTGCTCAACCACATGTACCATGGTTTCGCGCTGTTCATGACTTGCCGTGATATCGAGAAAGGTCAGCTCATCTGCACCTTCGTCATCATAGCGACGTGCTATCTCAACCGGATCCCCGGCGTCACGAATATCGACGAACTGCACGCCCTTGACCACGCGGCCAGCGTCAACATCCAGAC
>JBHPFC010000098.1:0-9041 GCA_042576405.1 Pseudomonadota bacterium
TGGAGCAGTCGCGGATCAGTACGCCATTACACGTCTGGCTAAAAGTGGATACCGGTATGCATCGCCTGGGTGTGCCGGCCGACTATGCGGCAACAGCGCTGGATCGCCTGGAAAAGCTGGTTGAACGGCGCGGCGGCAGTATTCGTCTAATGTCACACCTCGCGTGTGCGGATATACCGGATAACCCGGCCAACGATGCGCAGTTGGCTGTATTCCAGGCCCTGCCAGCGCGGGGCCTCGAGCGTTCACTGGCAAACTCTGCTGCGTTGCTGAGTCGGCCGGACATGTGTTTTGACTGGGTGCGTCCGGGCATTATGTTATACGGTGCATCACCTTTCGATGTCGACGTTGCACAGCCTGTAAAGTTACAGGCGGCGATGAATTTTGAATCGCAGTTAATTACGGTGCACCCGCGCAAACAGGGAGAATCGATCGGCTATGGCCAGACCTGGAAGTGTCCGGTTGATATGCCGATAGGCGTTGTTGCGACCGGATATGGTGACGGCTACCCTCGACAGGCGCCAGCGGGTATGCCCGTGCTGGTAAATGGAAAAATTGCACCATTGGTGGGGCGCGTGTCTATGGACACCCTCTATGTCGACCTGCGGAATCAGCCAGGAGCTGTGTCTGGTGACAGCGTGCAACTGTGGGGTAGTTGTCTGCCTGTAGAGGCTGTGGCGGCACGTGCCGGTACTATAAGTTATGAGCTGTTTTGCGGCGTCAGCCCCCGGGTGCCTCGCGAGTATGTAAATGGCTAAGCCAAAAACTCTCTATCAGTGTAACGATTGTGGTGCCCAGGCGTCGAAGTGGGCCGGACAGTGCGGAGACTGCGGTGCCTGGAACAGCCTGAGCGAAGTGCTGGCAGTGGTGTCTCCGGCAAGCAGGACGGCGCGCTTTGCCGGCTATACCGGTGAAGCCGGCACACAAGTGCAGATGCTTTCGGAGGTCAAGTCCGGCTCGGAAGCACGGGTTTCGGTTGGTGTTGACGAGCTCGACCGGGTACTCGGAGGCGGGTTGGTTGCCGGTTCGGTGGTATTGATTGGCGGTGATCCCGGGATAGGAAAATCGACCTTGCTGTTGCAGGCAATGGCAGCGTTTGCAGATAGCCTGAAAGCGCTCTACGTCACCGGTGAAGAATCACCCGAGCAGGTGTCAGTGCGTGCCCGGCGCCTGGGTGTTGCGGCTGACCAGGTTCGGTTGCTGGCGGAAACATCAGTTGAGCGCATTATTGAACATGCCCGTGTAGAAACACCGCAGGTCATGGTAATTGACTCGATCCAGACCCTGTATACCGAGGCCCTGCAGTCGGCGCCAGGTTCGGTGGCACAGGTGCGTGAAAGTGCCGCTCAGCTGGTGCGTTTCGCCAAGCAGACGCGCACAGCGCTATTCCTGGTAGGGCACGTGACCAAAGAAGGGACACTTGCAGGTCCACGCGTACTGGAGCACATGGTGGATACGGTGCTGTATTTTGAGGGCGAACCAGGCGAGCGTTACCGGCTGATTCGTGCCATCAAGAACCGTTTTGGCGCAGTCAACGAGCTGGGTGTATTCGCCATGACTGACAAGGGGCTGAAGGAAGTAAAAAACCCTTCCTCCATTTTTCTTTCGCGTCACCAACAACCTGTGGCAGGTAGTGTCATTCTGGTTACTATGGAAGGCACCCGTCCATTACTGGTGGAAGTGCAGGCCCTGGTGGACGACAGCCAGTTGTCCAGTCCGCGGCGCGTCACTGTTGGTCTGGAACATAATCGTCTGGCCATGCTGCTGGCAGTCCAGCATCGTCATGGTGGTGTGTTCATGAGTGACCAGGATGTATTCGCTAACGTAGTGGGCGGTGTGCGCGTGAATGAAACCGCGGCTGATTTGCCGGTATTACTGGCAGTGTTGTCGAGCTTCCGAGACCGGACGTTGCCCAATGATCTGATAGTGTTTGGTGAAGTCGGGCTGGCGGGGGAAATACGCCCTGTCCCGAATGGTCAGGAGCGACTTCGTGAAGCCGCGAAGCTGGGCTTCAAGCGTGCGTTAATACCGGCAGCGAATGCACCGAGATCAGCGATTCCGGGACTCGAAGTGACGCCGGTTGCGCGTTACTCCGAAGTGCTGGACTGGTTTGCCTGAAGGGTTTATTTCGGCTGCCAAAACACGACCTTCACTCAAAATTGATTGAGCGGGTGATATATCCGGTTAAGTGTTTAGCGTTGTCTCCGATCCCGCCCCCTTGAGTTGTCTTATACGGAGCCTGATTCCCTTTAGTTCCTGCTTCAGGGCCTCAACCAGCGACAGAATGGTGCCTGTCCCCTCGGTGCACAGGCAGGGATCCGCATCCAGTTCACATTCCAGTATTTTGATTTGCTCAGTAATGGTATTTAGGTCAAGCCGTAGTATCGTCAGTGGCGCCTCATCGCAATCATTGTTCCGGCGCCGTTTGCCTTTGGAGCCTGAGTCCTTCCATTTCTGCTGTGCCCTGGTTGCCATGTTAGGGTGGCCTCGTAGTTTTACTGGCTGAACTATCGGCACGAATCCCCTTTACTTTCATCGCCCAATTACCGAACGCCAAGGTTCGGTGGAGTTATTCCTAAGTCATTCAGTTGGATGTCCGATTATGGCTGCCAGAACCGGACCTTCAGAAAAAATAAACGGGGCCCGAAGGCTGCCGCTTACTGATTGGTAAATTGATACAGAAATCCGCTCCGGCGGGACATCCTCCACCAGTCTAGTGTTAAGAGATCATGCAATCAGTCGATAGAAGGAGCAGCACAGCATGTTGTTCTAATAAGCTGCGGTTAGATGAGAATACTCCTCCAAAAAGTAACCTGCCGGCGTCTGGTCTTCCTCCTCAGACACTGGCTTTTTTAATACTGCTTTGTAAATCCTTTTCGCCTGAAGATCTGAAACCGGCCAACTTCGGGTCTTTAACACAAAAAAAACAGCACCCGAAGGCTATGACGAGCTAGTAAGGCAGCGACTCCGAAATCTGCAGCTATACTTAGTATTAGGAGGGTGAAAAAAAGAGAGGGCAAGCCCATAGAGGTCTGCCAGAGCCGTAAGGGCAACGATCTTCACCCCTCTGACGCCTCGGCAAGCACGGTACTTGCAGGAGTGGTTGGGAAGACCTGACAGCTCTGAAGGTGGGCAAAGCCACCAGCAAGACCGCCCAACTACCGGGGCGTTTCTATAGATGACAATACAGCCCCGATCATTGTGCCGGAGTTTTCTTATTTCAGGATGGTCTCCTATCTGCCGGTAACCAGCCGTTCGCGGCCTCGACAGAGCCTTTGCCTGGCACTGCTGCGCACGGTGAAGTCCGGCCAGAACCAGTCATCCCAGAAACAGAAAACTCCGCTGATGCGGGGTTCCTATACTTCCTGGTTCGGCCAACTCTCGCCCTACAAGGACGACCAGCGAATGGCAACTATGCAGCAAGTTCCGGACATCCAAAATTTCTCATATTACTTCACCAGTCTTTAATCTATCGCCAGGGGCGGTCCACATCGCAGACCGCCCCTCGAAGTTCTCTTTATTGACTACTCCACCAACTCGATTTCACCCGGCCGCCAGGTCTGCTCGATCCAAGCCTCTTCCGGTCCGTACATGCGCAGGACAGCAATCCAGCTCTTTCCGGGAATGGTCTGCAGCCAGTTATTCTCCTTGCCCTTGGGTGCTTTTGGCGCGAAGTAGACATCAAAGGAGCCGTCGGCATTCTTCTGGATTCCCTCGGTCTGACTGCCAATCGTCGGGTAAGGCTGATCCGTCTGTAGCTGCGACCGTGTCTGGGTGTCGTAGATCGTAACCGCCCAGAAGGCCTTTACCGGCACATCCTTTGGCAGGGTTAGACTGTAGGTCTTCGCCCCATCCAGCGCTTGCTGCTTGGTGTCCGTCGCGATAATGCCGTAGTCCGACCCTGCGCCAGCCCGGGTCACCGCCATAGCAGGGGTAACGCCTATGGCATTGTAGTAGAACCAGGTCGCGGCCTCGGTGTTGTAGGCCCCGTCGTAGGTAAATGACGTGTTCTTGTTCGCATAGGCCATGAGCCAGCCGCTATCCTTGCCATAGATGTAGTTCCCCGGTGTACGCGGATAGAAGGTGATGGCTCGGGCAGTGCCATTACCGATGGCGACTGCGTCCGTGAGTAGTTTTTTCATTCGGGCGTCGGGACTGAAAGGCTGCCCCTTGATAATGCCGATAGAGGCAAAGAGGCCGCGGGTCTGGGGATCAAGCGACTCGATCGGCTCATACTGGACAACCTCGTTTAGCTGCTCGTAGAAGTTGAAGTCGTTGGCCGGGACCGTGTTTATCACCTTGCCGGTCGCGGTCACAAACTCAGTCTTTGGGGGATTGTCTGCCGTTGCGAGCGGATAGATCCTGAGGTTCGACTCGATGTTCTTGACGGCAGCATCGACGCCCTTGGCGATCGACCCACGCAGAAAGATCCAGTTGCGGTACGTTGGTGACTTCAGGACAAAGTAGCCCTCAGGCACCTTGCCTTTGTAGCCCGGTGGCAGAACAACATATTTGCCTCCCTTGCCTTTGTCCTGGCCCGCGGGACCGAAGTCGCCGACATAGCGAAACCACGCGCTATCGATGGCACCGAGCATACCCGGCGGCAGTTCGATCACAGTTGCGCCATCAGTTTTCAGATCAAGCGTGGTGAAAGAATAGAGCGTCGAGGTGTTGCCGGTCAGCAGGAGCGTTTTGGAATCCATCAGCTGCTGCCAAATCTGGATCTTGTTAGGACTGTCGGCGCCAATCGCTTTCGGGCCATCATACAACGCAAATGTCGACGCAGCCGGCAGACCGGCGAGAAACGCCTGCACCCCGTTCATCCGGTCAAGATTGTCGTAGACTGTTTGAACAGTGTCCGGTGTGGGCACACCATCGAAGTACTCGAGCTTGCCAATGGAGGTATCGACCTTGTCTTCGGTCGTGATCGACACCGGGATGTCCGTGGTCATTTTCATCTTCGGTGCCTGCGTTGCGGTCACCGTACTGGCAGCCACTACTCCGGCAATAGCCAGAGCCGTTAAAAATTTCGTAGTCATCTTTTTACTCCTTATCCTTGTCTGTCCTGGAACGCGATTGATTGTATCACCCGCCCCCGGATACGTGTCCTCACCGTAAGTTGACCCGTTCGGGATCACCTAGCTTCCACCTCTTATAGAATTAGGCCCTAGTGGACCATAGATGCGGAACAGCATGTTCCAGCCCTTGTCGGGAAGCGTCTGAAGCCAGTTGGCTTCCTTGCCGGCAGATGCCTTCGGAGCGAAGAAGATGTCAAAGGAACCGTCGGCGTTCTTCATCAAGTCCTTTTTGTTACTGTCGAGACCCGGGAACTGCTGGTCAGTCTGCAGTTCCTGATCGACAGTCGAAGTACGATTGCAGGATGGGAACGTCCGAAACTTGCTGCTTTTCAGACCTACCGACAAACAGATCGAAGGGCTGCAACGGGTCGTTATTTGCCTGTAAGTCATTGCTTATATAAGGGGCGACTAAAGACGACTTCCGGCCGAAACACGTAAAAGGCTGAATACTGATGAACTGCAGTTTGGTAATGTAAAGGGTCATTTATTTCAGCTGTCAGTTCCTCTCAACTCGGATCAAAAACACGGTGGGGAAACAGGTCTTGGTCGCGTGTCAGGTCCATCATGGGTCTGAGTATCAGTACCGCGAGACGTGTGATGGAAGCCAGCAGTTCTAACATCACATGGGGTGGTGCGATCCCGTTATGGGCTCTGGAGCAGGTAATGCACGCGGCTCTGTGACAGTGCATGTTGCGTTCGCGAGTCGAATGAATTAATTAAACAAGCCGCTGTCGGATTCGAATTTTTTCTCGTAATTGATGTTGCCGATTAACTTGTTTCGGACCTCGAGATCAAGTTCTGCTTCGACCTCGGGTGCACAGGTCTCACAACCTCCCGCGACGGCATCTTTCAATACGCTGTCGTGGGCCGCTTGCTTCTGCTTTTCGCATTTCCCCAGTGAATATTCCACGGCCTGATTCAGCTCTATCGTACCGATATATTTCTCTTCAAATGCGTGTGTGGCGCAAACCAGGTAATCGTAAGCAAGCTGTTGCGTTTGCTCGCTGAGCGGAAAGGGTGGAGGGCCCTTGGCGCCAGAATCTGCGGCGCAGACTGCACAGTTTCCTGTCAGAAGTAATAACGCAGCGAGATATTGCACAAATCCAGTAGGGGCTATCATAGCTGTTTCCTGCGGAGCGTTGTCGAGCAAATGAACCGGGGTTGTTTGATATTAGTCTCTGCCCGGAAAACGGCGCGCAGCAAACGTATAAACCCGGTCGGGCTGTTTGTCAAACAGATGTGCAACAAGGGGATTTATTCCTGGCTGGGGAGTTGCCCCGCCGGTGGTCGTATACGAAGAACCCCGCTATTGCGGGGTTCTTCAGTATTTGTGAGAAATAGCAGAATTCGCACGACAATGGCCAGTTGGATGGCTGGAAGATTTGCCAGTATCGTTTGCGCCTAACCAAGCGCGGAAAGCTCTCTCTCCAGCAGTTCGGGATCGCCCAGATTCAGTTCCACCAAGCGACGGAGGTGGGTGATGCTGTCGACATCAATATCGTGACAGTCCAGTCCCAGTTCATGTTCTTCCAGGTGGGCGATGTCCACGTCCATGCAGATATCCGGACCACCTTCCAGGTGTACAGCGAGTTGATAGCGCTTCTCGGCATTGGTTTCGAAAGTCTCCGGCACCTTGACCAGCGCGCCGTGCAGGGAAATGTCCAGCAAGTCAGTTTCCCAGGTATGTGTGGCGTCTTTGAGGGTTACCTTGACGTCAAACGGAATCCGACTGAAGCGGCGTTGTTCGGTCGCGCCCTGTGTCGTTGGCGATGTGTCGGATTCGCTGCCAGCCTGATTGTCGGCAAAGAACTGGACCTCTAGTTCGCCAACAATAATGCGATCGTTGTTGAACAGCTGACAACTACCCTCGCTAACGGGTTGATTATTGACCTGCGGACTTTGTTCGCCTTGCAGTGCCGACAGGAAATACCCCTCATCCCGGTGTGCTATGACCGCCAGCTCGGCATCCGGCCGGCCAATGCGCGTGAAGGCTTTGTCGAGACGGATGGTGCGTCCCAGATGACTGCCGTTCTGTATCTGTAGCCAGCCCACAGTCGGCAGGGGAGTGGCGTCGGCTTGTACAGCCTGGCTGTCGGTGTCTTCCGAAAAGCCGAGGCTGTGTTTACCGATACCAATCGTATCTGCTTCTGTCAGGGTGTGGCTTTCTGACAGAGGCTGACCGTTTATCGTGATTACGCAGTCTTTATTGCAGGCTTCGATCTGGCAGGTATTGTCACTCAAGCGCACCACGGCGTGCTGTGGCTCCACTGCGAGGCTATCGATTACTACGGTGCATTCAGGATCACGGCCGATCAGGCATTCGCCGGGCTGTAGTGCAAATACTCTGAGTTTGCGCTCTTTAAATGCCAGCGTCAGTTTGGCCATCGGTTGCCCCTTTGGGTAAATGATTGTTTTGGCGCGTAAATTGATTATAGACCCTGTTATGGGGCTGCTTTGACAAGTTAGCGGGTTTACAGCCTATTTTCTTTAAGATTCAGAGCGATGGAATTAATGCAGTAGCGCAGTCCGGTAGGCGGGGGGCCATCTTCGAAGACATGCCCCAGGTGTGCATCGCAGTTAGCGCACAGGACTTCCTCGCGACGCATGCCATGACTGGTGTCTGTCCGGATGCTAATCGCGGCCTCACTTACAGGTTGCCAGTAGCTGGGCCAGCCGCTGCCGGAGTCGAATTTTTCATTGGAATGAAAGAGTTCAGCATCACAGCAGACGCAGTGGTAGGTGCCACTGTTTTTGCAGTCGTGATATTTTCCGGTGAAGGCGCGTTCGGTGCCTTTGTTGCGGGTGACTTCAAAGGCTTCGTCACCCAGTTGCTGACGCCATTCGGCCTCGGTTTTTTTACTTGCGTCGCTCATTGCGGGTCCTCATCCACCGGGCGTCGCTGGTTGGCGTGCACCCGCAGGGTTTTTACCAGGTTGCCCTTGGTTTGTACGATATCCACCGGGTAGCCCGACAGCAGCAGGCTGGTACCCGGCTCGGGGATATGCTCGAGGTACTCAAGCACCATGCCATTCAGTGTCTTCGGGCCATCGGTAGGTAATTCCATCTGTAGTGAGCGGTTCAGTTCCCGGATCGTTACCGTTCCATTGACCAGGAAGCTGCCGTCTTCTTCCGGGGTATAGTCTCGAATATTCGTCGAGGGGTCGGTGGTGAATTCGCCGACAACTTCTTCGAGAATATCTTCCAGCGTTGCCAGGCCCTGTATGTCACCGTACTCATCGATCACCAGACCGATGCGCCGGTATCCACTTTTAGCCAGACGTGTAATGGCGTACTGATCCGCGACTGCTCCAGCCATTCAATCTGCTCACGAACATGCACTGCCACCTGCAGATCATAGTTAGCCGCAGCTTCAAGCTCATCTGCCGAAAACACCCCCTGCAGCAATAACAATGGCCGCTGTACTCCTGCCTCGCGCAACAGCAACGCCTCGTCGATACTGGCTACAGCAAAAGCATCAGCCTGCTTCAGTGCCCGTGCGACCGGCACTGCACCGTGACCATAAGCGTTCGCCTTGATCACCGCCATAATACGGCTGTCGGGTGCGGCCTGACGGGCCAGTGAAAGGTTATGTTGCAGGGCTGATAAGTCGATGCACGCCCGAACCGGACGTGTCATGCATCAGGCCCGCCGGGGTTGAAACCGGAATCATTGGAATAGCTGTTCATGGGAGTAAAGTTTTCGAACCGGGTATGCTTGCCGAGGAAGGTCAGTCGACGCATGCCGATGGGGCCGTTACGCTGTTTGCCAATGATTATCTCTGCCGTGCCCTTTTCGGGGCTGTCCTCATCGTAAACTTCATCGCGGTAGATGAACATGATGACATCGGCATCCTGTTCGATAGCGCCGGATTCACGCAGGTCGGACATGACAGGCCGCTTGTTGGGGCGCTGCTGGAGAGAGAGCTTTCCGCGCTTGGTTAGGCGCAAACGATACTGGCAAATC
>JBHPFC010000099.1:0-8951 GCA_042576405.1 Pseudomonadota bacterium
CCAATCGTTCCCACATTGACATGCGGCTTCGTACGTTCAAATTTTTCCTTGGACACGACTGCTACCCTCTTCGGTTCTTTAATAGTGCCTAAACAAATTTAAGATGCTTTCTTCATCATCGCCTGGGCGATGCTGCTTGGTGCCTCGGCATACTTGCCAAATTCCATCGAGTACGTGGCGCGCCCCTGCGTGGCGGAACGAAGATCGGTTGCGTATCCGAACATCTCTGCCAACGGCACCTCAGCGCGGATAATCTTGCCGGCCGGGTTGTCATCCATACCCTGAACCTGTCCGCGACGACGATTGAGGTCGCCCATTACGTCACCCATATTTTCTTCCGGAGTGACCACTTCCACATTCATTATCGGCTCGAGCAACGCCGGGTCGCCTGCCAGCGCGCCGGAGCGGAAACCCATGGAGCCGGCAATTTTGAACGCCATCTCCGAAGAATCGACATCATGATAAGAGCCGTCGTATAACGTCACTTTGACGTCGACCATCGGATAGCCGGCAATAACGCCGCCTTCCAACTGCTCCTTAACACCTTTATCGACTGCGCCAATAAATTCGCGCGGTACCACGCCACCGGCAATCGCGTTGACGAACTCGTAACCGGCGCCTGCTTCCTGCGGCTCCAGCTTGAGAACGACGTGACCATACTGACCACGACCACCCGACTGCCGAACAAACTTCCCTTCCGCCTTCTCCACCACCTTGCGGATGGTCTCGCGGTAGGCCACCTGTGGCGCACCTACGTTGGCCTCGACGCTGAATTCGCGCTTCATACGGTCAACGATAATATCCAGGTGCAACTCACCCATGCCCGAAATTATGGTCTGACCCGACTCTTCGTCGGTCTTCACGCGGAAGGACGGATCCTCCTGCGCCAGCTTGGACAAGGCAATACCCATCTTTTCCTGGTCGCTCTTTGTCCTCGGCTCAACAGCCACCGAAATAACCGGTTCTGGAAAATCCATACGCTCCAGAATGATCACATTCTCAGGGTCACACAAGGTTTCACCTGTGGTTACATCTTTCAGACCAACGGCAGCAGCGATATCTCCAGCCAGCACTTCCTTGATCTCTTCGCGTGAGTTGGAGTGCATCTGCACAATACGACCCACACGCTCTTTCTTGCCCTTGACCGGGTTGTAGACCGTATCGCCTGACTTCAGTACACCGGAATACACCCGGAAAAAAGTCAGCGTACCAACAAACGGATCGGTTGCGATCTTGAATGCCAGCGAAGCAAACGGTTCATCATCGGACGGGTGGCGCTCGGCCTCAGTCTCGTCCTTGTCATCGAGGTGCCCCTTGATCGCCGGCACATCCTCCGGCGACGGCATATACTCGATGATGGCATCAAGCATGGCCTGCACACCCTTGTTCTTGAACGCCGAACCGCACAGTGCCGGCACAACCTCATTGGCCAGTGTCTGCTGGCGAATACCGGCCTTGATGTCATCGATGCCGAGGTCACCTGTTTCAAGGTATTTTTCCATCAGCTCTTCGGTGGCTTCCGCCGCCGACTCGACCATCTTTTCACGATACTCGGCACAAAGGTCCTGCAAATCTTCCGGTATGTCGCGCTCTTCATAGGTCGCGCCCATATCGGCTTCATTCCAGTAGATCGCCTTCATTCGAATCAGGTCGACCACACCTTCAAAATTCTCTTCCGCGCCGATGGCAATCTGCAGCGGCACCGGGTTGGCACCCAGGCGCTCGCGGATCTGCTCGACCACGCGCAGGAAGTCAGCGCCGGCTCGATCCATCTTGTTGACGAATGCCATTCGCGGCACGCCGTACTTGTTGCCCTGGCGCCAGACCGTTTCGGACTGGGGCTCGACACCGCCAACTGCGCAGAATACCGCTACCGCGCCGTCGAGTACTCTAAGCGAGCGCTCGACCTCGATCGTAAAGTCCACATGTCCCGGTGTATCAATAATATTGATACGGTGCTGCTCGTACTGCTTGTCCATGCCCTGCCAGAAACAGGTCGTGGCCGCCGAGGTAATGGTGATACCCCTCTCCTGCTCCTGCTCCATCCAGTCCATGGTTGCAGCGCCATCATGCACCTCGCCAATCTTGTGGGAGATGCCGGTGTAATAAAGGACGCGCTCGGTCGTGGTTGTCTTGCCAGCATCAATATGCGCCATAATGCCGATGTTCCGGTAGCGCTTGATGGGTGTCTGGCGTGCCACGACTCTATACCTTTCCCGTAATTCCTATACCTTACCAGCGGTAGTGAGCAAACGCCTTGTTGGCATCAGCCATGCGATGCGTATCTTCTTTCTTCTTGACAGCCGAACCACGACTCTCTGCCGCATCCATCAACTCACCCGCCAACCGCAGGGCCATCGACTTTTCGCCACGACTGCGCGCCGCATCAATCACCCAGCGCATCGCCAATGTAGTGCGACGCGAAGCACGAACCTCAACCGGAACCTGGTAGGTTGCACCACCAACACGACGGGACTTAACCTCGACCATGGGGCGCACGTTATCCAGCGCTTTGTCCAGCGTCTCAACCGGATCGCTGCTGCCTCGCTCCTGCATCTGATCCAGGGCACCATAGATGATGCGCTCGGCGACAGATTTCTTGCCGGACTTCATCACCATATTGATGAACCGGGCCAGCATTTCGCTACCAAATTTGGGATCCGGGAGAATTTCCCGTTTCTCGGCGACTCGTCTTCTGGACATACGCTTGCGTCTCTATCTAATCCTGTTAACTTCGAATACGCCTTACGACTTCGGTCGCTTGGCACCGTACTTGGAACGACCCTGGCGACGGCTTTCCACGCCCTGGGTATCCAGACTGCCGCGCACCGTGTGGTAGCGCACGCCTGGTAAATCCTTAACACGACCGCCGCGGATAAGTACCACCGAGTGCTCCTGAAGATTATGACCTTCACCACCAATATAAGTGGTCACCTCAAAGCCATTGGTCAGGCGCACACGAGCAACCTTACGCAGTGCCGAGTTCGGCTTCTTCGGCGTAGTGGTATACACGCGGGTACAGACACCACGCTTCTGGGGACAGGCCTCCAGTGCGGGTACGTTACTTTTCGCCAATTTACGGGTGCGTGGTTTGCGCACCAGCTGGTTAATCGTTGCCATTAATGCGTACTCCACCCTCAATCACTCAGGGGTGTTGAAAATTATGTAAAGTCCTGAAAATAAACGACAGGACGGGAGAGCCCGGCCTGTCGAAGGAGGCGCATTTTAGGTATTCAGCCTGGCCATGTCAAGAAAATTCTATGGCTAAATCCGGGGTTTGCGCCATTCCCGGAGTCAGCCAGACATAGTGTCAAACTTTCGTCATATCAGCTCTTGGTCGCTTCAGGCTCAACATCACCGGAAGACGACTCTTCGACCGGCGGCATGATCGCTGCGGCGGCCTCTTCCACACTGATGCCGGCACGCTGGCGTCGACGCTCCAGGTGATGAGCCATACCGGTACCCGCTGGTATCAGACGCCCAACAATGACGTTTTCCTTTAGACCACGGAGGTCATCACGGACACCGCGAACCGCAGCCTCGGTGAGCACGCGCGTGGTCTCCTGGAATGACGCCGCCGAAACAAAGGATTCGGTAGCCAGTGACGCCTTGGTGATACCCAGCAGCATTGGCACCCACTTGGCTTCCTGCTTGCCCTCTTTAGCCAGCAACTCGTTGGTGTCCAGCACGCGAGCCTTATCGACCTGCTCGCCCCTGAGGAAATGCGAATCACCAGCATGACTGACCTCGACCTTACGCAACATCTGTCGAATGATGACCTCGATGTGCTTGTCGTTAATTCCCACACCCTGAAGGCGGTAAACGTCCTGGATTTCCTTCACCAGATACTCGGCCATCACTGTGGTACCCAACAGTCGCAGGATATCGTGCGGGTTCGGCTCACCATCAGCCAGCACTTCACCCTGAGTCACCCCCTCACCTTCAAACACCGAAATATGGCGCCATTTGGGGATCAACTCTTCGTAGGTATCTCCAGTAGTCGGTGTAATCACCAGTCGCTGTTTGCCCTTGGTCTCCTTACCAAAGCTCGCAATACCGGAAATCTCCGCCATGATCGCCGGATCCTTTGGCTTACGCGCCTCAAAGAGGTCGGCGACACGCGGCAGACCACCGGTGATATCACGAGTCTTGGACGATTCCTGGGGAATACGCGCAACCACGTCACCGACCTCTACCTGCGCACCATCTTCCAGACCAACAATGGCCTCTGCCGGCAAGAAATAGTGGGCAGCTATATCGGTACCCGGGATTTTCAACTCTTCGCCGGCGTCATCCACCAGCTGGACCATCGGACGCAAATCCTTACCCGCACTACCACGCTGTTTCGGATCTGTCACCACCATGCTGGTCAGACCGGTAATCTCATCAGTCTGTTTCTGCACGGTGACACCATCGACAAAGTCGGAGAAGCGCGCCTTACCGGCCACCTCTATAACGATCGGGTGGGTATGCGGATCCCAGTTAGCGACGATCTGGCCACCCTCGACCGGGGCGTCATCGGCAACACTGATGACCGCACCATAAGGGATCTTGTAACGTTCGCGCTCACGACCGTGGTCATCGACGACACCAATTTCACCGGAACGCGATACCGCAACCAGATGGCCGTTCTTGTTAACCACCGTCTTGATGTTATGCAGCCGAATTGAACCGGTATTCTTGATCTGAACATTGTTAATGGTCGCGGCACGACTGGCTGCACCACCGATATGGAAGGTACGCATAGTCAGCTGTGTACCCGGTTCGCCGATTGACTGGGCCGCCATAACACCGATGGATTCACCATTATTGACCCGGTGACCACGCGCCAGATCGCGACCGTAACAGGCGGAACAGATGCCGTAGCGGGTTTCACAGGTAATCGGCGAACGCACACGAATTTCGTCAATGCCTTCTGCTTCGATAAGCTGCACCCATTTTTCGTCCAGCAGGGTCCCTGCCGGAGCCACCACCTTGTCTGAACCCGGGGGACAGGTATCTTCAGCAGTAACACGCCCCAGTACGCGCTCACTAAGCGCCTCGACCACATCACCACCTTCCACCAGCGGCGTCATGACTACTCCCTGAGTAGTACCACAATCCTCTTCCGTCACCACCAGATCCTGAGCCACATCGACCAGGCGGCGGGTAAGGTAACCGGAGTTAGCCGTCTTGAGTGCCGTATCAGCCAGGCCTTTGCGAGCGCCGTGAGTAGAGATGAAGTACTGCAACACGTCCAGGCCTTCGCGGAAGTTTGCAGTAATTGGCGTTTCGATAATGGAACCATCCGGTTTCGCCATCAGACCACGCATTCCGGCCAGCTGGCGAATCTGTGCGGCGGAACCACGAGCGCCGGAATCGGCCATCATGTAGACCGAGTTAAACGAGTCCTGTTTAACCGTCTCACCTTCGGCATTTACGACTTCTTCCTTGCCGAGCTTGTCCATCATGGCCTTGGCCACCTGATCATTTGTACGCGACCAGATGTCCACCACCTTGTTATAGCGTTCGCCGTTGGTAACCAGGCCGGATGTATACTGGCTCTCAATTTCCTTCACTTCGGCTTCCGCCTCGGCCAGGATTGGCGCCTTCTCTTCCGGGATAACCATGTCGTTAATACCAAACGAAACACCGGCACGTGTAGCGTAGGAGAAGCCGGTGTACATCAGCTGGTCAGCAAATATGACTGTAGCCTTCAAACCGACACGTCGGTAGCAAACGTTGATTACATTGGAAATGGCCTTCTTGGACATGTCGCGGTCGACATATTCGAAGGGAATGCCTTCCGGCAAAATTTCCGAAAGCAGCGCACGACCGACCGTGGTATCACGAATCTCCGTCTTCTGCACCAGCTCGCCATCTTCAGTCATTTCGCTGTGCTTGATTCGAACCTTCACCTTGGCGTGCAACTCCGCCATACCCGTACCGTATGCACGATGTACCTCGGCCACGTCGGCGAACTTCATACCCTCGCCTTTGGCATTCACACGCTCACGCGTCATGTAATACAGGCCGAGAACCACGTCCTGTGACGGCACAATGATCGGCTCACCGTTGGCCGGCGATAAAATGTTGTTGGTTGACATCATCAACGCACGTGCTTCCAGCTGTGCCTCCAGTGACAGCGGTACGTGTACCGCCATCTGGTCACCGTCGAAGTCAGCATTGAAGGCCGCACAAACAAGCGGGTGTAGCTGAATAGCCTTGCCCTCGATCAGCACTGGCTCAAACGCCTGAATACCCAGGCGATGCAGTGTCGGCGCGCGGTTAAGCATCACCGGGTGTTCGCGAATAACTTCTTCGAGGATATCCCAGACTTCAACACCCTCGCGCTCGACCAGTTTCTTGGCTGCCTTGATGGTTGTCGCCAGGCCACGCAGCTGCAGCTTGCTGAAGATGAACGGTTTGAACAGTTCCAGCGCCATACGCTTGGGCAAACCACACTGGTGTAAACGCAGTGTCGGACCAACCACAATAACCGAACGACCGGAGTAATCGACGCGCTTGCCGAGCAGGTTCTGGCGGAAACGGCCCTGCTTGCCCTTGATCATGTCGGCCAGTGATTTCAGCGGACGCTTGTTGGTGCCGGTGATGGCACGGCCACGGCGACCGTTATCCAGCAGTGCATCAACAGATTCCTGCAGCATGCGTTTTTCATTCCGCACAATGATGTCCGGAGCATTCAATTCGAGCAGACGGCGCAGGCGGTTATTACGATTGATAACGCGGCGATACAGATCATTCAGATCAGACGTCGCAAAACGACCACCGTCCAGCGGTACCAGCGGACGCAGTTCCGGCGGCAGCACCGGAAGAACCGTCATCACCATCCATTCGGGCTTGTTGCCCGATTCCAGGAACGACTCAGCCAGTTTAAGGCGCTTGCCCAATCGCTTGAGCTTGGTTTCACTCTTGGTCGCGCCCATGTCTTCGCGCAGGGTTACGATTTCCCTCTTCAGGTCAAGATCGTGCAGCAGTTCGAATACTGCTTCCGCACCCATGCGCGCATCAAACTCGTCGCCATTTTCTTCGATGGCTTCAAGGTATGCTTCTTCAGATAACAGCTGACCACGCTCCAGCGTAGTCATACCGGCATCGATCACAACAAAAGCTTCGAAATAAAGCACGCGCTCAATATCGCGCAAGGTCATGTCCAGCAGCAGACCAATACGCGACGGCAGCGACTTCAGAAACCAGATATGTGCAACCGGGCTGGCCAGTTCAATGTGACCCATACGATCGCGTCTAACCTTGGACAGCGTGACTTCAACACCACACTTCTCGCACACTACGCCGCGATGCTTGAGGCGCTTGTATTTGCCACACAGGCATTCATAGTCCTTGACCGGACCAAAGATCTTGGCACAGAACAAACCATCGCGTTCCGGCTTAAAGGTACGATAATTGATAGTCTCCGGCTTCTTAACCTCACCGTAAGACCAGGAACGGACCAGATCGGGCGACGCCAGACCGATGCGGATAGCATCAAAGTCGTCGTTCTGACCCTGAGGTTTTAACAGATTCAATAAGTCTTTCATGATGTCTCCTGACCCGAGGCCCTAGTCCTGTTCCAGTTCCAGGCTGATTCCCAACGAACGTATTTCCTTCACCAGCACATTGAAGGACTCGGGCATGCCGGCCTCCATGTAATGGTTGCCGTCAACAATGTTTTTATACATCTTGGTACGACCGTTTACGTCATCGGATTTCACCGTCAACATTTCCTGCAAGGTGTAAGCTGCGCCGTAGGCTTCCAGCGCCCACACTTCCATTTCACCGAAGCGCTGGCCACCAAACTGCGCCTTACCACCCAGCGGCTGCTGGGTAACCAGGCTGTACGGGCCAGTGGAACGTGCGTGCATCTTGTCATCCACAAGGTGATTCAGCTTGAGTATGTACATATAACCCACGGTAACCTGGCGCTCGAAAGTCTCACCGGTACGACCGTTATATAGCGTTGTCTGCCCGCTCTCTGGCAAGTCTGCCAGACGCAGCATTTGCTTGATTTCCGCTTCAGCAGCGCCATCAAATACCGGGGTAGCCATCGGCACACCCTTGCGCAGGTTACCTGCCAGCACGAGAATTTCCTCGTCACTGAAGGATTTCAAATCTTCCTGCTTGCCGCTGGCGTTGTAGACCTCATCGAGGAACTTGCGTATCTCGGCAATCTTGGTCTGGGCTTCCAGCATTTTGCCGATCTTCACACCGATACCGGAAGCGGCCCAGCCGAGATGCGTTTCCAGCACCTGCCCGACATTCATACGCGACGGCACACCCAGCGGGTTGAGCACGATATCTACCGGCGTGCCGTTTTCGTCATAAGGCATGTCTTCCACAGGCACAATCATGGAAATAACACCCTTGTTACCGTGACGGCCGGCCATTTTGTCGCCCGGCTGAATACGACGCTTGACGGCCAGATAGACCTTGACCATTTTCAGCACGCCAGGTGCAAGATCGTCCCCGGCGGTGATCTTGTTACGCTTCTCGTCGAGGCGCTGGTCGAACTCCTTGCGCAAGTCGTCCAGCTGCTTGGAAGCCAGTTCCAGTTGCTGGTTGGCTTCCTCGTTTTTGAGACGGACTTCGAACCATTTGCCCTTGCCGATATCGTCAAGGTAAGACTTGGTGATCTTGGCACCGGCCTTCAGATTGTCAGGGCCACCTTCGGCAGTCTTGCCACTGAGCAACTTCTCGACGCGCTGGAAAATATCGCTTTCCATAATGCGCAGCTGATCGTTGAGGTCTTTCTTGATACCAACAATCTGTTCGTCCTCAATCTGCAGCGCGCGCGCATCTTTCTCGACGCCGTCTCGAGTAAAGACCTGCACATCGATAACGGTACCATCCATACCGGAGGGCACGCGCAACGAAGTGTCTTTAACATCGGACGCTTTCTCGCCGAAAATAGCACGCAGCAGTTTCTCTTCCGGTGTCAGCTGGGTCTCGCCCTT